>CAMNAP010000005.1 GCA_946531445.1 uncultured Clostridia bacterium | reverse complement strand
TATGGGTAAAATTGTACTGAGACTTGACAGAGTTATGGCTGACAGAAAGATGAGCCTCAACGAGCTTTCGGAAAAGGTCGGAGTTGCAAACGTAAATCTTTCAAAGCTGAAAAACGGACACGTCAGCGCGATACGTTTTTCAACGCTTCAGGCGCTGTGTGAGGTTTTGCATTGTCAGCCGGGCGATTTAATTGAATATCAGTCTGACGAATGAGTATAAGGGCTGCCACCGAGTGGCAGCCCTTTTTGTTTTATTTGTTCATTAAATAACCCTTAATATCGGATACGCCGCGGAACTTTTCAAAGCTGTCTCCGTTTTTAACTATAAGAGTCGGAGCCTGCTTGATTCCGTACTTTGCAACGAGCTCTGCGTTTTCGTCAGCGTTGAGGGCTGTATATTCAACTCCTGCTTTGCCGAGAAGAGCCGCAGCCGCCTTACAGTTGGGGCAGGTTGCTGTTTTGAAAAGGATTACGTCAGCGTCTGTATTTGCCTCACTTACAGATTCTGCAACAGGAGCTGTTTTTGGAGCTTCCTCGTCAACGGGCGCGGGATTCGGTCCCGTATGAGTAAGGTGTGAATGGCCGATGTTGTAAACCTTACGGTCCTTATATTCCTGAGCCTTACCGTCGTTCCAGTTCTGAATAGGTCTGTAGTAGCCTGTGATACGGCTGTTAACCTCTGTTTTAGCTCCGCAAATCGGGCAGGTGAACTGTTCGCCCGTAAGGTAGCCGTGGTCTTTACATACAGAGTATGTAGGAGACATTGTGTAGTAAGGAAGCTTGTAGTTTTCTGCAATCTTTCTTACAAGGTTTGCAGCTGCCTTCCAGTCGGGAAGCTTTTCGCCGAGGAACGCGTGGAATACAGTACCCGAGGTGTAAAGAGTCTGTAAATCGTCCTGAATGTCAAGAGCTGAGAAGATGTCCTCTGTGTAGCCTACGGGGAGGTGAGAGGAGTTTGTGTAGTACGGGTCGCCGTTCATATTAGCAGTGATAATGTCGGGGAAGTCCTCTTTATCGTGCTTTGCAAAACGGTAGGTTGTTGACTCTGCGGGAGTTGCCTCAAGGTTGTAGAGGTCACCGTACTGCTCCTGATAGTCTGAAAGTCTTTCACGCATATGATTGAGAACGTCTCTTGCAAAGCGCTGTACCTTTTCGTCTGTAAGGTCAGCCTTAAGCCATTTTGCGTTGAGACCCGCTTCGTTCATACCGATAAGACCGATAGTTGAGAAATGGTTTGAGAAGGTGCCGAGATATCTCTTTGTGTAAGGATAAAGGCCCTGGTCAAGAAGAGTTGTAATAACTGTACGCTTTGTCTTTAAGCTGCGTGCGGCAATGTCCATAAGGCGGTCAAGGCGCTTATAGAAATCTGCCTCGTCAGTTGCCTGATAAGCGATTCGGGGAAGGTTGATTGTAACAACGCCGATTGAACCTGTTGATTCGCCTGAACCGAAGAAGCCGCCTGACTTTTTACGAAGCTCACGAAGGTCAAGACGGAGACGGCAGCACATTGAACGTACGTCGCTTGGCTCCATATCGGAGTTAATGTAGTTTGAGAAATACGGAGTACCGTATTTAGCTGTCATTTCAAATAAGAGCTTGTTATTTTCGCTTTCGCTCCAGTCAAAATCTCTTGTAATTGAGTATGTGGGAATAGGATACTGGAAGCCGCGGCCGTTTGCGTCGCCTTCAATCATAACCTCGATAAACGCTTTGTTTACCATATCCATTTCCTTCTGACAGTCGCCGTAGGTGAAGTCTACCTCTTTGCCGCCGATGATAGCGGGAAGGTTTTTAAGGTCGTTTGGAACTACCCAGTCAAGAGTGATGTTTGAAAACGGTGCCTGAGTACCCCAGCGGCTCGGTGTGTTAACGCCGTAAACGAAGGACTGAATGCATTGCTTAACCTCTTTTTGTGAAAGATTGTCAATTTTAACGAAGGGTGCAAGATATGTATCAAACGATGAGAACGCCTGAGCGCCTGCCCACTCGTTTTGCATAATGCCGAGGAAGTTTACCATCTGGTTGCAAAGAGTTGAAAGGTGGTTAGCGGGAGAAGAGGTAATCTTGCCCGTTACGCCGCCGAGCCCCTCCTGAATAAGCTGCTTGAGGCTCCAGCCTGCGCAGTAGCCTGTAAGCATTGAAAGGTCGTGGATGTGGATGTCTGCGTTCCTGTGTGCGTTTGCAACCTCGTCGTCGTATACCTCGCTGAGCCAGTAGTTAGCTGTAATAGCGCCCGAGTTTGAAAGGATAAGACCGCCAACAGAGTATGTAACAGTTGCGTTTTCCTTAACGCGCCAGTCGTTGATTTTAAGATAGTTGTCAACGATGTCCTTATAGTTAAGAAGTGTTGAGTTGATGTTGCGGACTTTTTCTCTTTGCTTACGGTAGAGGATATATGCCTTTGCAACATCGGCATAGCCTGATTCGGAAAGCACCTTCTCAACGCTGTCCTGAATTGCTTCTACCGTAATTTTTCCGTCTTTGATTTTGCTTTCAAAATCTGCTGTAACGTGAAGTGAAATTAAGTCAATTACGCTTGGATGTGATTCTTTTCCCTGTGCTTCAAAAGCTTTTGTAATAGCGGCGCTGATTTTGCTTATGTTAAAATCTGTTACGCTGCCGTCGCGCTTGATTACCTGATACATAGTAAACCCCTCTCATTAATAATTCATTTTCAGTCTTTAGACCGTGCAAAATGTATTATATCAATAAGAGGGGTATTTGTCAATATGTTCCGTTATTTTTATTGAAAAAATTTTTTAACCACAATATGTAGTGTTACTACTCAACACCGCGAAGCTGTGTTTCGGGGATGTATTTTTTCATAATTTCGGCGTATTTGTACATCTCGTCAAAGCTTGGGGCGCTAAGATTTCCGTAAGGTACTGTTTCACGGTCTGTAAAGCGTTGAAGAAAATAGCGCTTTGCGCCTTTAATCATTTCGCCGATTTTTTCAAAGTCGTCCTCGCTGTGAAGCTCGCTTATAACGGTTGTTCTGAATTCGTAGTCTGTGTCGCCCGTCATAAGATAAGACATACTCTTTTTAATTTTTTCAAAATCTATTGCTTCAATTCCGCAGGTGAGGGCGTATTTTTCCTCGCTGTTTTTTATGTCCATTGCAACGTAGTCAACAAGCTTTTCGTCAAGAATTCTTTTGAGCATTTCGGGGTGGTAGCCGTTTGTGTCAAGCTTAACCTTGTAGCCGACTGCGCGTATTTTATTAATAAGCTCGGGCAAATCGCTGTGAAGGCAGGGCTCGCCGCCCGTAATTGCCACGCCCTCAATAAGTCCCTTTCTGCTCTCAAGAAATGAGATAAGCTCACCGTCGTCCATAATCGGCTGAGCAGTTCCGTCTATAAGTTCAAAGTTGTGACAAAACGGGCAGCGGAAATCGCAGCCGCCCAAAAATACTGTGCAGGCAACTACTCCCGGAAAGTCAAGAAGCGTCATTTTTTGAAGTCCGTGTAATTTCATAAATATTTATACCTCTTTATATTATACTGCTGCAAGGATGTGAAGATTTCGAATTTCACCGTCTGCTATACCGTCGTTTACGGAATACGCGTGCTTTTCAAGGTCGCCGCAGATTGCCTCGGTCAGCTTCTGTTCGGCGAGCTCGTCAATAATATCGGAAGCTATTCCCTCGATTGAATAATACTTTTCCTCAGCCATATCGCCGTCGTTATTCGTTGTGAGAAGAAGCTCCATAATCTCGGCGTCAAGGGAAAGCTTTTCAAGCTCTCTGAGCGCTCTGAAGCTCCATTTATAATAGGGCTGATACTTTTTATTTAAAAGAAAGATAACAGACGTTGCGCTTTTTACAAATTCAAAAACAGCAAGCTGAGCCGCTGCCGTTTCGCCGCGGTCAACACAGCGCTTGTAATTGTACTGCCCCGACTGTGCCATTAAAAGCAGATTGCCCGCAAGCTTTTTTCTTCTTATGCTTTCAGGCATAGCTTTAAGTCGGCTTCTTATTTCGGTTACCTCGCCGTAGTTGTCAAAGAAAACCTCGCCGTTTGTTGCCTCTGCGAGTGACTGCTCGGGTAGTGTAAGCCATTGCTCAAGACTGAGCACACCGTCGGGCGTTCCCGTTTTTTCAGCAAAAAACTCAGCCGTTCTTATCACTCCGTGGCGTGCGCCGCCGACGGGGGAGAGCATATTTCTTCTGTAGCCCATAAACTCCTTTGGAAGCTTTGCGTATGCTCTTTCAAGAAGAAACGCGCTTCTTCTGTCAACGGTTTTCTCATCAGGCAGGAAAATGCAGAAGCCCGCTTCAAAATCGTGGTCGGTTGACACCTCGTCGTCAAAGCCGAAGCACTCCGAGCCGCTTCCGAAAAGACCGACCGCAAGGTAGGGCAGTATATCATTAAAACCGCTTTCAAGCATAGGCCTTCCGTATTCTTCAAAAAATGCCTTAGACAGCTCAAGACCTTTCATAAATTGCCTCCGCTTTTTCGTTTAATTCTTTTGCCGCTATGAAATAGCCGTAGTAGGAGAATGACGGCGCGCATTTTTCACATACAAAGGCGTAGTATCCGTCGTGCGTTACGTTCTTGCTGTTGAGACAGTCGTACGCCTTGTCGACAAGGTCGTAGATTTCGTTTTCCTTTTCGGAAAAGCCGAACTGTACGTCAAGTAAATCAGCCATATTGAGATATGTTATCGCCATTTCAAGCTCGCCGTTATTAACGGTTTTCATAACGTCAAGCGCCTTGAGAAAAAGCGGCATTGCCTCCCCGAAGCGTGAGAGCGAAACAAGGGTGAGCGCCATATTGTTATAGAGTCCGCCGAGAAGCTCGGGCGAGGTTGAGGCGTTAGCTTCATACGCCTTTACAGCCTTTTCAAAAAACTCAATTGACTTTTCGTTTTCGCCGAAAGCGTTGTAAGCCGTTGCAACATTTATGTAGGTTGTGCCCGCGCTTACGGAGCCGTCAAAGTCAAGCTCGTCAATCAGGCGAAGCGCCTCCCTTGCGCTTTCAAACGCCTTCTCTTTATTCGCTGTTTTTCTGAAATGGCCTACAAGCTCGTTCCTTATCAGCAGCTCGCCGCCCTTGTCATTCCCGAGCTTTGCCTCTTCAAGCCAGTAGAGGAGGTGACGCTCTGCACCCGCATAATCTCTGCGGCTCATATAGTCGTTCATTTTTTCGATTATTCTCTGCTGGGGAACAGGCTTTACCTCGGGAGCTTTTCCGTACGGCTCATCGCACAAAAGGCACCTCGGCTCAGCGTAATCCTCGGGCTCTAAATATCCTTTGTTGTTCATAGCTACTCCTGATTATTGTTATTTTTGGCGCTGCCGCATTCTTCACAGTAATTACCTCTGTTTGATTCATAACCGCAATTCAGACATTTCCACACTTCAACTTTTACAGCGCCTGACACATTATTGTTATTTGACGTATCACCGTCTGACGCTTCAGCATAAAGCGCATTTATCTCATTAATAAAGGCGTTAAGCTTGTCCGTTAATAGTGAGGTGTGGATTTCATATTCGTCGGTTTCAACGGAAAGTGAAGCGCCGCTTGCACCGCCGACCTGCATAATTGGAATTCTTTGCTCATAAGCCTTTGCCTCTTCAATTCCGGAATAAATATCATTTTGAGTGAAAAGAGCAATTATTCTTTCAAGCTGTTCATCGGACAGAGGGTATTCTTTTTTGCTTGAAAACGAATTGTCGCAAACTTCATTCTTTATAACATATCCTGAATCGGTCTTTTCAATAATTATATCTCTTGAATAATTTTGGGGAGGATTTGTTGTTGCCCATCTGTAATTATGATACAGAATTTTCTGTAATTCCATATTTTACTCCTTAAAGTTCGGGAGTTCGTCAAGCGTTATGACAAGCTCGCTGTTGTACAGCTTGTTTAGTGAAGTTGTGTCGTTGTTGTCCGTAAGGTATTCGGTGTGCCACGTCATAAACCAGAGCCACCTTGTTGAATTGAGCTCGTTTTCATCGGGGTTTTTGCCGCATTCGTGGAAGCATTTCGGCTTATTATCCGAATTGATTTTTATCAGCTGGGTAAAAAGCCCGGGCTGTGCGCCGCCGTCGTAGCTGTCAGCGCCTATGATGTCGCAGTATTTGTTTCCGACATACCAGCTTTTACAATCAATTCCGTTATGCGAATAGCCGAGCACCCAGATAAGATTGTTGAGCTTCCAGTAATTTGTATAGCGCTCGTACATTATTCGCCACAGCTTTTTGAAATTCTCTTCGCCGCCTTTGCCCCACCAGAACCACTTTCCGTCAAATTCGTGAAACGGGCGCCAAAGCACCGTTACGCCCTGCTTCTGAAGCTCGCTCAGCGCCGCAGCGCCTTTATCCATACCGCTGATAAGGGCGTTATATTCGTCTGTGCCCTCGGTGAGCGCCTTGTCCCAGTCCGCAATTTCCGTATTCTGAGCGTCGTTCCACTCGCCGCTGAAATTGCTTCCGGTGTGCCAGCAGATTGTAACAAGTCCGCCGCTTTGCCACCATTCAAGCGCGCGTTTGTTTACGCCTTCAAAATCATCGTTCATATAGTCAAAACCACGGATTGCAGGGAGTTTTGAGGAGGCGGACTGAATGTAATCAAACTCATAATTATCAGAACCCATCCATGTTGATTCCTGCTGAGCGCTGAGTACCTGTTTGCCGTAGAGTGACGTAAGATAACCGTAAACCGCGGTTGCGGTTTTGTCGGCGTTCGGGTTTGACAGGGTATATTCTCTGTTTATATTTTCCGACACAGTCAGGCTGACCGTTAAAAGCGCGATAATCAGCGTGAAAACTATTGTTGTTTTTCCTTTTTTATTCATAGTCGTAAGTTCTTTAAAGTTTTAATACTGTTTTCGGTTATGTTTTTATTGTACTTGTTCTGAGCGGTTTTGTCAACGAGGATAAGGGCTGCAAAAAAATAAATCACCGTAAGGCGTAACCTTACAGTGATTTTCGACTTTTTTAATCGTCAAGCATACGATTTCTGAAAAGAAGGCTGATGCACCACACTGCCGCAAGACCGATAATTGTATAAAGAATACGCGACATTACGGCGTCCTGTCCGCCGAAAATCCACGCAACTATGTCAAATTTGAAAAGGCCTACAAGCAGCCAGTTGATACCGCCGATAATATTCAGTATCAAAGCTATTCTGTTTACAATTCGCATAAAAATCACTCCCTTTTTACATAGTGTAACCGAAGGGAGCGAGTTTTATTCAGTGTTAAATTTTTGTAATTAAAAATTCAAGCGAGCCGCTGACGGTGTATTTTCCGTAATTTGCAGGAACAAAAAGGGAGTCGCCTTTTTTTACTGACATACCGTCAATTTCGCCTCTTCCGTCAGTTACGAGAATGTGGTTAAAGGAGGTTTTGTCAGCTTCAAGGGTCAGGGCTTTTTCACATTTATATCTGTCAACCGTGAACAGCTCGCACTGAGCGAGGCGCTGAGAGATGTAACCGTCGTGCTTTTCCTCTTTGCCGAAGGGTTTTATGTCATATTTCGGCGGCTCTGTTTTTGAAACGTCAAGCGCCTTTTTAATATGAAGCTCTCTGGGCTTTCCGTCCTTGCCGACCCTACCGTAATCGTATACGCGGTAGGTACAGTTTGAATTCTGCTGAATTTCAGCGATAAGCGCGCCCTTGCCTATTGCGTGAACGGTTCCCGCCTCAATAAAGAACAAATCGCCCTTTTTAACCTTAACGCTGTTGAGTTTGTCAAGGAGGGTGTTGTTTTCAATAGCCTGCCTGAATTCGTCCTTTGAAATTTTTTCTTTAAAGCCGTAAATAAGCTGAGCGCCTTTCTCCGCGTCAAGCACGTACCACATCTCTGTTTTGCCGAATTCGTTTTCAACTCTTCGCGCGTATTCGTCGTCGGGGTGAACCTGAACGGAGAGATTGTCGTATGCGTCAATGAGCTTTATAAGAACGGGGAAGTAGGGGAATTTAAGGCAGTTAGTACCTGCAAGCTTTTCAATTCCCTCCTGTTCGAGAATTTTATCAAGCGGCATTTTGTCAAAGCTTCCGCCGTTTGCGGTATTCATTCCGTCCTTGTGGCAGGCGAGCATCCAGCCCTCTGCCGTTTTGTCAAAGCCCGAAACAAAGCCGAAATCCTTTTCAAGTCTGTGACCGCCCCAGATATAATCCTTAAAAACGGGGTTTAATCTGATTATTTCCATAATAGTATCCCTCAAAAATAAGATTTTAAATATTTTATCAAATTTGCTCTTCACTTTCAACACATTTTGTAGTAAAATATATTGATTATTTTTTCAGAGGTTTAACAATGAGTGTGCTCGATGTTCAGAATTTAACACTGTCCTTCGGCGACGAGGTGCTGTTTGACAACGTTTCCTTTGACGTTAAGGAAAGGGAAAAGGTTGGTCTTATCGGCGTTAACGGCGCGGGAAAAACGTCGCTTTTCAGGATAATTACAGGTGAATACGAGGCTGACAGCGGAAGCTGCTTTATCTCAAAAAACGCGGCTATCGGCTATATGCAGCAGCATACGTGCGCTGAAAACAGAAGCGTATGGGACGAGCTTGTTTCTGTTTTTGAGGGGCTTATTCGTATTGAAAAGGAGCTTGAAGAACTAAGCACAAGCCTTACAGACGGAATCGGCAACCGTGAAAAAAATATTGAGCGTCAGGATTTACTCACTGAAAAATTTACAAGAGACGGCGGACTGACTTATAAAAGTATGACGCGCTCGGCGCTTATAGGTCTCGGCTTTGACGAGAAGGATTTTGATATGCCGACCTCAAAGCTTTCCGGCGGGCAGAAATCAAAGCTTATTCTTGCAAAGCTGCTTCTTTCAAAGGCTGATTTTCTTCTTCTTGACGAGCCAACCAACCACCTTGACATAAAGGCTGTAGAGTGGCTTGAGAGCTTTCTTAAAGATTTTCCCGGCGCGTGTCTTATTATCTCGCACGACAGATATTTTCTTGATAAAATCACAAATAAAACCGTTGAGATAGAGAATAAAAAGTGCCGCTCTTACAAGGGTAATTACTCTGAATTTCTCGTTAAAAAAGAGGCTGAGCAAAAGGCGATTGAAGAAAAATACGAAAACGATATGAAGGAAATTGAGCGTATTGAGGGAATAATCGCTCAGCAGAGACAGTGGAACAGAGAGAAGAACATCAAGACTGCAGAAAGCAAGGAAAAACAGATTGAACGAATCAAAGCGCAAATGGTAATTCCCGACAGCAGGGTTGAAAAAATACGCTTTGATTTTACGCCGAAAATGATTAGCGGCGAAGAGGTGCTCATCGCCGAAAACCTTAAAAAATCGTTTGGCGATAACAAGGTTTTTGAAAACGTAAATCTTCGTATTATGAGAGGGGAAAAGGTATTTCTTCTCGGTGATAACGGCTGCGGAAAGACTACGCTTTTAAAAATACTTATGAGGGATTACGCCTCAGACGACGGATATTTTAAATTCGGTGCAAATGTGTTTACGGGCTATTTTGACCAGGTTCAGGCAAAGCTTGATTTAAGCAAAACGGTGCTTGAGGAAATCTGGACAAACTTCCCATCCCTTACGGAAACTGCCGCACGAAGCGCTCTTGCCGCCTTTCTTTTCAAAGGCGACGACGTGTTTAAGAATCTCAGCGAATGCTCGGGCGGAGAAAGAGCAAGAGTTGCGCTTCTCAAACTAATGCTCGGAAAATTCAACTTCCTTCTTCTTGACGAGCCTACTAACCACCTTGACGCATACTCAAGAGAGGAACTTGAAAAAACGCTTCTTGAATACAGCGGAACTATGCTTATTGTTTCGCACGACAGATACTTTATAAATAAGCTTTCAACACGAATTCTTGAGCTTTGTGAAAACGGGGTTAACGAATACCTCGGAAGCTATGACGAATATATTGAAAAAAAGCTTCAGCGCGAAAGCGGTATGCAAAGCGAAAGAAAGGCGCCCGAAAAGAAGGTAAACGAATATCAGCTTAAAAAGGAGCGCGCTTCACAGCTCAGAAAAGCAAAGACGAGGCTGAAAAAATGCGAGGAGGAAATTGACTCGCTTGAGAGCAGTATTGCCGAAATTGAGAAAACGCTCGGAAGCCTCGGATATGAGGAGCTGATTGAAAAAACGGCACTCCTTGACGAATACACAAATAAACGCGACGCTCTTTATGCCGAATGGGAGGAGCTGTCCCAGTTAATTGCAGACAGTGAAATATGACAAAAAAAGTAATTATTATCGGCGGCGGCGCGGCCGGACTTGTTGCGGGCGCTGAGTCGGCAAAACGCGGCAACGACACCGTAATTCTTGAAAAGATGAGCCGTCCCGCAAGAAAAATGATGATAACGGGGAAGGGGCGCTGTAACGTAACAAACGCGCGCTATGACCTTTCGGAGCTTATAAGCTTTGTACCGACCAATCCGCGCTTCTTGTATTCCGCGTTTTCTGCGTTTATGCCTTATGATACAATCTCGCTTGTTGAAAAAATGGGCGTGCCTACAAAGGTTGAACGCGGAAACAGGGTTTTTCCCGTATCGGACAAGGCGGTTGACATTGTTGACGCGTTTGTGAATAACGCGAAAAACAGCGGCGCAAGGATAGTTCAGGGAACGGCAAAGGCGTTTGAGTTTTCAAACGGTAAAATAATTGCTGTAATCCTTGAAAACGGCGAAAAGTTAGCGTGCGACGCGGTAGCGGTGTGTACGGGCGGAATGTCTTATCCGCTGACGGGCTCAACGGGCGACGGCTACACCCTTGCAAAAAGCGCGGGGCATACCGTAACTCCCCTCAGGCCCTCGCTTGTACCGCTTGAGGCGAAGAACAATTATATTCCTCAGCTTCAGGGGCTCTCACTTAAGAATATCAAAATAAAGCTTCTTGAAAATGAAAAGGAGATTTACTCTGATTTCGGCGAAATGCTGTTTACTCACTTCGGAGTCAGCGGGCCTGTTATTCTCTCTGCCTCGGCGCATATGAGAAACGGGCAGGGCGAATACAAAATCATACTTGATTTAAAGCCTGCGCTCGATTTTAAAACGCTTGACAAAAGACTTATAAGAATTTTTGAAGAGAACAATAATAAAGATTTTATAAACTCTTTAAAATCTCTCTTGCCAAACAAGCTTATTCCCGTTATTGTTAAAATGTCAAAAATTGCGCCGTCGAAAAAGTGTAATGAAATTACACGCGAGGAAAGGCACTCTCTTGCGTCGCTTCTTAAAGGGCTTGAAATCAACATCAAGGGCTTCAGACCTATTGAAGAGGCGGTTGTTACCTCGGGCGGAGTCAGTGTTAAGGAAATAGACCCGAAAACAATGCGCTCAAAGCTTGTTGAAAACCTCTATTTCGCGGGCGAGATAATTGACGTTGACGCGTATACGGGCGGATTTAATTTACAGATTGCTTTCAGCACGGGGTATCTGTGCGGAAGAAATATATAGCCACATTAACTGATAAGGAGAATACTATGATTAACGTTGCAATTGACGGACCTGCAGGCGCAGGAAAAAGCACAGTGGCAAAGGCTGCCGCAAAGGAACTCGGCTACATCTATGTTGACACGGGCGCGCTTTACAGAACGGTTGCGCTTAACGCTGTAAGAAACGGCGTTGCCGACGATGATGAAAAGATTGTTCAAATGCTTGACAAAACGGTAGTTGAGCTTAAGCACATTGACGGCGTTCAGGCTGTATTTCTTAACGGCGAGGACGTTTCGTCGCTTATCCGCACGCCTGAAATTTCTATGGGCGCAAGCAAGGTTTCAGCTATCCCGAAGGTAAGAGAATTCCTTCTTGACTTACAGCGCGATATTGCTAAAAAGAATAACGTGATTATGGACGGCCGCGACATAGCAACGGTTGTACTTCCGAACGCAGACGTTAAAATCTTCCTGTTTGCCTCTCCCGAGTGCAGAGCTCAGAGACGTTACAAGGAGCTTATTGAAAAGGGCGAGGATGTTAAGTTTGAGGACGTGCTTGCAGACGTTAATCAGAGAGATTATCAGGACTCTCACCGCGAGATTGCTCCGCTCAGGCCGAGTAAGGAGTCGGTAATGTGCGACACCTCTGAGCTTAATCTTGAGGAGTCAATTCAGGCTGTAGTAAATATTGTTAAGGAGAAAATAGCTTAATGAAGGAATTTGATTATTCAAAAGTCCCGCACTATAAGTTTTACCGTTTTGCAACAACGGTTTTCGGGCCGATGTTTAAAAAGCTGTATCACATAGAGCATAAGGGACTTGAGAATGTTCCGAAAAACAACAAGAAATACATAGTTGCAATTAATCACACCTGCGCGCTTGACCCCGTTTTTGTTGCGGTTGCGCCCGGTATTCCCGCACTTCACTTTATGGCAAAGGTTGAGCTTTTCAACAACCCCGTAGTAGCGTGGGTTATTACTCACCTTTACGGCTTCCCTGTTAAAAGAGGACAGGGCGACACAACGGCGGTTGACTACGCCAAAAAGATTATCGCCGAAAATCACGTGCTTGCAATCTGCCCCGAGGGTAAGAGAGTTAAGGACAAGGACGGAGTTCCGCAGAAGGCAAAGGCGGGAGTTGCGCTTATTGCAAGAGATACCGGCGCGGACATTCTTCCCGTTGCTATCTGCTGCAAAAACAAGATTAAGCGCGGCGAACACGTAACGGTACGCTTCGGAAAGCTTATAAGCGTTGAGGAGCTCAGAATTAATGCCGACTCAAGCCGCGATGAGATTAAAGAAGCTGCAAACACGGTTATGCAGAGAATAAGCGAAATGAGAGAAAGTGAACTCAGTGGAAATTAAACTTGCAAAAACAGCGGGCTTCTGCTTTGGAGTAGACAGAGCGGTTGAGCTTGTATATAAGCTTGTTGATGAAGGGGAGAGGGTGTGTACTCTCGGCCCTATAATTCATAATGCCCAGCTCGTTGCAGACCTTGAAAGCAAGGGCGTAAAAATTATTGACGAGCCGTCTGAGTGCCCCGAGGGCTATACGCTTGTTGTACGTACTCACGGGGTTGAAAAAAACGTGCTTGAAGACATAGAAAAAAGAGCATTAAAATACAAGGACGCAACGTGTCCGTTTGTTAAAAAAATCCACAATATTGTTGAAAAGCAGGGTGAAAACGTTCCCGTTTTAATAGCGGGAGACGCAAATCACCCCGAGGTTTTGGGTATAAAATCGTTTTGCAGGGGAAAATCTTACGTTTTTAGGGATGAAGAGGAATTAAACGAAATCTTACAAAATGACGATTTTGACAAAAAAGATGAAATAATTTGTGTTTCTCAGACCACTTTTTCAAAAAAAGAATGGAAAAAATGTGAGAAAATACTGAAAAAGGTATGTACAAACTGTAAAATTTTTGATACAATATGTAATGCGACGTCAGAAAGACAGAGTGAAGCGGCGGAGATTTCGGCCTCTGCCGACGCTATGGTCATTATCGGAGGTCGCCATTCATCCAATACCTGTAAGCTGAGAGACGTCAGTTCGGCAAACTGTAAGTCGTATCTTATTGAAACGGCGGACGAGTTGAAGGGCATTGACTTTTCGGGCTGTAAGGTAGTTGGTGTTACAGCCGGGGCTTCGACACCCTCGGTAATTATCAAGGAGGTACTCAAAACCATGTCCGAAGAAATTAAAGAAAAGGAAGTTGAAACAACTTCAGCTGTAGCCGAAGAAGTTGTGGAGACAGCAGAAACCGCTGAAACGGCTGAAGTAAAGCCTGCTGTCGAAGCATCTGCTGATGGTGAGGCATCCTTTGAAGAATTGCTTAACGAATCTTTTAAGGGAAATGAAACAAGCAAGGTAGTAACAGGAACAGTTCTCAGCATTACACCCACAGAGGTTTTTGTTGACGTTCCCGGAAGAAAGCAGACCGGCGTTGTTGCATTTGAAGATCTTTCCGCTGAGCCGATTAATAAGTGTGAAGATGTTGTAGCAGTTGGTGATGAAATCAATCTTATCATTATGAAAACTGATGACCAGGACGGCGTTCTCAAGCTTTCAAAACGCCTTTTTGACGCATCAAAGGGTTGGAATGACATTGTTGCCGCTAAAGAGTCAGAAGAAATTCTCGAAGGTGTAGTAACCCAGACTATTCGCGGCGGTGTTCTCGTTACAACAAAGGGAACAAGAATTTTTGTTCCTGCATCCCTTACAGGCTTAAGAAGAAACGAAGACCTTGAAACCCTTAAGGATAAGGAAGTAAAGTTTAAGGTTATTGACGTTAACCCTGCAAGAAGAAGAGCAGTCGGCTCTATCAAGGTTGTTGCAGACGCAGAGAGAAAAGAAAAGGAAGACGCTCTCTGGGCAACTCTTGAAGAGGGACAGAAGATTACAGGTACTGTTAAGTCCCTTACTTCTTACGGCGCATTCGTTGACCTTGGCGGAATCGACGGAATGATTCACATTTCAGAGCTTTCATGGTCAAGAATCAAGCACCCGAGCGAGGTTGTTAACGTTGGCGATACAGTTGAGGTTACAATCAAGTCTCTTGACGAGGAAACAAGAAAGATTTCTCTCGGCTTCAAGAAGATTGAAGACAGCCCGTGGGAGATTATGAAGAGAGATTATCCCGTAGGAACAGTTGTTGACGCAAGAATCGTAAGCTTTGCAACATTCGGCGCATTTGCAAACATTCTTCCTACAGTTGACGGTCTTATTCACATCAGCCAGATTTCTCACAAGAGAATTAACGCTCCTCAGGACGTTCTTAAGGTTGGCGACGTAGTTAAGGCAGAGATTATTGATATTGACTTTGATAAGAAGAGAGTTTCTCTTTCAATCAAATCTCTCATTGACCCGCCTGAAGAGGACGAAGAGGAAGAAGCTCCCGCTGAGGAAGCAGCAGTTGAAGAAGCTCCCGCTGAGGAAGCAGCAGCCGAAGAGGCTCCCGCTGAGGAAGCAGCAGTTGAAGAGGCTCCCGCTGAGGAAGCAGCAGTTGAAAAAGCACCCGTTGAGGAAGCAGCAGTTGAAGAAGCTCCCGCTGAGGAAGCAGCAGCTGAAGAGGCTCCCGCTGAGGAAGCAGCAGCCGAAGAGGCTCCCGCAGAAGAGACTGCAGAATAATTTGTACATAAATAAAACCCGATTTTCATCGGGTTTTATTTTTATGCTTATTCGCTTATTTCAATTGTGTCAATAACGACGTCGTAAAGCGGTCTGTCGCCCGGCGCTGTCTGAACTGCGGCGATGTCCTCAAGAACGTCTGTGCCGTCGATTATCTGGCCGAATACTGTGTGGTGATAATCAAGCCACGGTGTTCCGCCGACCTTTTTATAATTATCAATGCACTCTCTCGGGAAGCCTCTGTCGGTGAGCTGCTCCATCTGTTCAAGCATCTGAGCGGGCGCTTCCTTGAGCTGTACGATGAAAAACTGCGAGCCGTTGGTATTTGGCCCTGAATTCGCCATTGAAAGTGCGCCGTAATAGTTGTGGGCGTCAACGCTGAATTCGTCCTCAAACGGCTTTCCCCAAATGCTTTCGCCGCCTGTTCCGTTGCCCTTCGGGTCGCCGCCCTGAATCATAAAGTCCTTTATTACGCGGTGGAAAACAAGTCCGTCGTAATAGCCGTTTTTGGCGTGAGTCGTAAAGTTCTCAACGGTTTTGGGAGCGATTTCGGGGAAGAGAACAAAGGTCATATCGCCTCTGTTTGTTTTGAACGTTGCTTTAATTCCGTCTTTAATTTCAAGTTGATTCATATATATATACCTCTTATAATTTTACTCTGCTGTTAATTTCGCGAAGAACCTCGGGGTCAATCTTTTCAACCTTGCGGTCGTAGGTGAGAATTCCGTTAAGCTCGTCCTCAACGTCGGTTACCTGTGTGTAAACCGTAGCCGCAAGTCCCTTCGGAATCTGTGGTATTATAGTTCTGTTGAAGAGTTTTGAATACGCTTTTGTAAGGCTCTGCTTTGAAGAATAAATCTTGTAGCCGAACATCTTATTGTTAAATGTGTGGCCTTTTACTCTTGTTGAAAGACCGCCGAATTCTGTGAGAAGCCACGGCTTGTCGCCCTGTTTAACAATAATCGGCGTAAAGTAAATGTGCTTTGAAATAACGTCTGTAACGCCCTGGTCGTGCCAGCCTGAAGCCGAGTCAACGGTTCTCGTCTTATCCCACTCTTTAAGCAGGTTGTAAGCCTTTGCGGAGTCAAACTGACCCCAGCCCTCGTTGTACGGAACCCAAAGCGCAATACACGGGCAATTATAAAGTGCGTCAACCATTTCGCGAAGCTCCTTGTAATAAAGAGCCCTTGCCTTTTCGTTTGTACGCTTAAAGGTTTTGTATTTTGTGTCGTCAAGGTTTGCTCCGATAAACGGAATTGCCGAAACCTCAAGGCCGTATTTTCCGCCGCCGTTAATCATATCCTGCCAGACGAGAATTCCGTTTACGTCGCAGTAATGATACCAGAGCATAGGCTCGATTTTTATATGCTTTCTGAGCATATTATAGCCGCAGTCTTTAACGTATTTAACGTCAAATTCCATAGCCTCGTTACTCGGTGGAGTGAGGAAGCCGTCGGGGTAATAGCCCTGGTCAAGAAGTCCGTTGTGGAAGTAGGGTTTGTTGTTGAGGAAAAGCCTCGGAACGCCGTTTTCGTCAACGCCCGTTGAGAATTTTCTCATACCGAAATAGCTTTCAATTTTATCCTTGCCGTAGCGGAGAATAACCTTGTAAAGAAACGGGCTTTCAGGCGACCAAGCTTTAAAATCGGGGATTTTAACCGTAGCGTCGGTTGTATCCGCAATTACGTCCTCACCGTCGTAAACGGTGATATTTACGCCCTCGGCATTTTCAAATTCAAAGCTTACCTGCTCGTTGTCGTAATCGGGAGTTATGCGGAAATTCTTTATGTATTTTTCGGGAGTTGATTCAAGCCACACGCTCTGCCAGATTCCCGACTGAGGCGAATACCAGATGCCGCCCCTTTTAGTTTTCTGCTTGCCTCTTGAATACTCATTGTCCTCACACAAATCGCGCACTATAACGTTTAAGGTGTTTTCGCCGTCTGTAAGGTAATCGGTGAGCTCCGCCGTAAACGGAGTATAGCCGCCGTGGTGCTCAAGTATAAGAGTGCCGTTGAGAAGAATTTTTGCAATCTGGTCAACTGCGCCGAAATTGATGAAAACTCTGCCTCTGTTAAAGCCGTCGGGAAGTGTGAATTTCTTTTCATACACAAGATATTCAGTGTGAGTGAGAACTCTGTTTACGCCCGACAGCGGAGATTCGGGAGAGAAGGGAACGGTGATTTTATACTCGTATTCTTTCGGGATTTCCTCGCCCTCGGTAAAGGCTAAATTCCACTCGCCGTTGAGAGAAATATAGCTGTCTCTTTTAAACTGCGGCCTCGGATACTCGGGAAGAGGCGCTTTTTTATTAAGGTCTTCACCCCATTTTGTAAGTAACATTTATTTTTCCTCCATAACGATTTTTGAATCAATTATCTGTACGTGCTTATTACATATCTCAAGAGCTGCCCTTTTGTGTGACACAATTACGCAGGTCTTGTTTTTTAATTCCTTAAGATTTGTGAGAAATGCTTTTTCCGTATCCTCGTCAAGCGCAGAGGTTGCCTCGTCAAGAAGCATTACGGGGCAGCCCGAAAGAAGCGAGCGCGCAATTGCAAGACGCTGAAGCTGTCCCTCTGAAAGCCCTATACCTCTTTCACCGATAACGGTTTCAAGTCTGTCGGGTAAGTCGTCAATAAAATCCTTTGCGCAGGCGATTTCTATTGCCCGCTCAATTTTCTCGTCGGTGGCTTCGCTGTTTATAAAGGTGAGTATTTCTCTTATAGTTCCCGAAAGGATGAAGTTGCCCTGCGGAACGTAGGAGAAGAGCTTTCTTGTAACAACGTCAACGGGTATGTTTTCGTTTTCGCACTCAAGCTCTATACTGCCCTCCTGTACCTTGAAAACGCCGAGCAGAAGCTTTAAAAGCGTGCTCTTGCCGATTCCCGAAATACCCATTATAGCAACAAAATCGCCCTTGTTGATTTTAAGCGAGGTGTTGTCAAGAATAATATCGCGGTCATATTTAAACGAGATGTTGTTAAAGTTGATAGACTTAAGCTCTTTGTACGTTTTTTCAAAATCAAATTCAGAGCTGTTAACCTCATGCTCGTCGGGAAGCGTTTCAATTTCCATAAGCCTTTCAGCCGAAGCGATAACGGAAAAATACTGAGGCATAATTGACGAGAGCTGTGCAAACGGCGCCTGAATCTGGTTTACAAGCTGAAGCATAGCCGTAACTGTTCCGTAGTCAAGACCGTTTATAAGTCTGTATGCTCCGAAGCCGAGAGCAAAGATGTAGCCGAAGCTGAAAACCGTGCTTATTCCTGCGTTTGCAACAATACCGAAAAAGCGCCTTTTCATTTTTGCCTTGTAGTTTTCCGCCTGAAGATTATCAGCTTTGTCAAGCACCTTTTCCTCAACCGAGAACGCCTTGACTGCGATAAGCGAGGTTACTGCCTCCTGAATAAAGGAGCGCGTTTTACCCTCTGTTTTCTGTACCTCCTTGTGAAGCCGCTTGAGCGTTTTTCTGAAAAACTGGGTACAGAGGAATACGAAAATTCCGCCTACAAGAAACGCGAGCGCAAAGATTTTATCTATAACAACAAGGTATGCAAACGCGCATATAAGCCTTGTGAGAAACAAAACGATGTTTGGAATAATGTTTGTAACGCCGCTTGCTATAACGTTTACGTCGTTAAACATTCTGTTTTGTAAATCGCCCGTGTGGTAAGATGTGATTTCTCCGTAATCCTTTTTTAATACGGTTTTAAGCATATGCTGCTTAAGCTCCCACTCAATTTTGCCGAGACATCTTTCAAGCGTGCTGCGTGAAAGAAGCGTAAGCCCGAGCTGAAACATAATTATGAAAAGATAATAAAGCGCGTATCTGAGAACAAGGCTGAACGACTTGTCTATAGTTGCCGCGTTAATTATGTTTTTTGAAAAGTTTGCGTAAACAATGGTGAGAGTAGCCGCAATAATGTTTGTGAAAACAAGAAGGAGTATTTTAAAACGTTCCTTTTTGCAGATTGTAAACATCCATTTTATTGCAATTAAGTCCGATTTTTTAATTCGTCTTGAAGTATCCTTTTCAGCCATTCTTTTTAACTATCCTTTTAATTCTTCTTCCTAAATTCTCCGCTTTTAAAAGAAGCGGTCTGAGCGGTGCAAAGAACACCCAGATTCTAGCGTAAAGCTTCTGCGCTTTTCCGTTTTTACAGTCAACGTATCTTTTGCCCTTTCGCCAGAAGCCCTCAAGAACGCCCAGCACCATATCGTCGCTCACCTTTTCGCCGCTTATACAGTTGTCGCCGACTATATAGTAATAGCCGTCGTGTACCTCTGTAACGCGGTGCATAACAAGCTGGCCGTTTTTTCTTTCAAAAAGAGCAATATCGTATTTTTTGAGCCTGTCAGTATTTTTAACAACAATAATTGTGTCGCGCTGGTTGTACAAAAGCGGCCACATTGAAACGCCCTTTGTGAGGCTTGTGTACGTTCCGAGCGTGTCAAGCGCCTCTCTGGCGGTCTTTAAATTCTCCATATATTATTCCTTAAAACATAGTATATCATTTTAATTATATCATAATTTAGAATAAATGCAACGTGTCACGAGAATTTTCTTATCAGACTTAGGCGACAGCGGTTTTCAAGCGAGTCGTCAAGCTCCTTGAGTCCGTCGCAACCGAGAGCGCGTTTTATAAGCTCGTCGGCTAAATTCGGATTTTTGGGCAGGAGGGGGCCGTGGGCGTACGTTGCAAAGGTGTTTTTATAAAAAAGTCCCTCGCCGCTGTCCTCGCCGTTGTTACCGAAGCCCGATATGACCTTACCGAGAGGGGAAAGGCCGTCGCTGAGATATGTTCTTCCGCTGTGATTTTCAAAGCCTGCGGCTGTGCCGAAAGGCGTTTCAAACACAAGATTACCAATCATACGCGGACGCTCGGATACCGTGTAAAAAGGGAGCGCGCCGGTCATTTTCATAAATGAGGCGTCGGCTGATTTGTAGTATTCCCCGAGAAGCTGAAAGCCGCCGCAAACGGCGAAAACAGTTTTTCCGATGTTGACTGAGTAGGCTATCATTTCCGCCTTTCGTTTAAGGTCTGAGAGAATTGAGAGCATCTCTCTGTCCTGTCCTCCGCCGATTATCATTAAATCAAAATCGCAAAGCGTATCGCCGCACCCGACGGGGATAATTTCGTATTTGATATTCCGTAAATCAAGCCGTCTTTTAATGCAGAGCACGTTTCCCGAATCTCCGTAGAGATTAAGCTCATTCGGGTAAAGGTGAACTATTCTCAGCCTTCCTGCCAAAAGTCATTACCTCCGAATTCGTTAATAAAAATACGGCGCATATTCATCATTGCCGTGTAGCTTGAAAACACTATAAAATCGCTGTTACTGTCTTTAATTATTTCAATCAGCTTTTTATAGTTTTCGCCCTCAATTATCTCGCTGTTTATTGAGTCGTATTTCAGCCTTAACGCCATATCAAGCGCACGTTTTCCAACGGTGTAAACGCGGCTTCCCTTATCCCTGAGGGGAGTGAAATCGCTGTCCCAAATCCAGCTTACGTCAGTACCGTCGGCACTGTTATCGTTAAGCGCAAAGGCGATGTCCGGCTCAATGTCAAGCCTGCTGACGTATCTTATACATCCCGTAAGCCCTACGGGGTTTTTAACGAGAAGAAGCAAAAGCGTGTTATTGCCTACAGTGAATTTTTCCATTCGTCCGAAAGCGCCCGAAAAGGTGCACAGCGGCTTTATATTATCAATTCCCACAGCCTTTAAAACTGCCGCAGCGGCGCAGAAATTATACACGTTATACAGTCCGCCGAGCGAGGTTGAATACAGTTTTTTATTAATTGTAAAACAGCTTTGGGATACGTCGGCGGCGGCAATGTCGGGCTTTTTTCGTCTGTAAGAACAGCGCGGGCAGTAAAAATCGCCGAGCTGGGAAAAGGTACGGCTTTTGTATCGGAGTATACTCTGACAAAACGGACAGGTGCGGCTGTCGGATAAATCGTCCGCTTTGAAATCGCCGTCTATACCGAAGGTGATAACTCTGTTTTTCAGTGATGAAAGCGAGTAGGAAAGCGGGTCGTCGGCATTGAGAATAAGCAGAGCGCGGGGCATATTTTTTATTCCCGTTCTTATTGCCGAAAGCGTTTTTGAAACTTCGCCATAGCGGTCAAGCTGGTCGCGGAAAATATTAGTAACCGCAACGACTTCGGCGTCTATGTAGCGTGAAATCAGGGGCAGGGAATTCTCATCGCATTCAAGAATTGCAAAGTCCTTTTTACATCTTCCGAAAATGCTCGAATTCATTATAAACGCCGTCGTGACGCCGCTCAGCATATTAGCGCCCGAGGAGTTTATGAAGTACGAACAGCCGTTTTCCCTCATTGCGTGGGCAATAAGGGCGCAGGTTGTCGTTTTTCCGTTTGTTCCCGTTACACAGATAATTCTGACGTTTTTTGAAAGCCTGGTCAGAATATTGTATTTCAGAAAAAGAGCGACTCTGCCCGGAAGCGTTGTTGCGCCCTTGTTAAAAAGGCGCAGGATAAAAGCGCAAAGCTTAGCTATAATTAAAGTAAACATCATATTAAATTTATATTGCAATAAGCTGATAATATGATATAATTTTAGCGGTGATAATTATGCTTGAAAAAATAATTGAAATAGTAAAAAAAGCGGGCGAAATCTATAAAGGCGCAGGAAGCGACAAGGGCGTTGAGGAGAAGGGCTCTGCCGTAAATCTTGTTACGGTTTACGATAAGATGATTCAGGATTTTCTTCAGAGCGAGCTGTCCTCTCTTATCCCCGAAGCGAACTTCTTTGACGAAGAGGGTGAGGGAGACAACACTCTTACAGACGGATACTGCTTTATTATTGACCCGATTGACGGAACAACAAATTTTATCAAGGGCTATCAGCACAGCGCAATTTCGGTTGGGCTTGCAAAGGACAGGGAGCTTATTATAGGCGTTGTTCTTGACCCCGACCTTGATAATATTTATTACGCAGAAAAGGGAAAAGGGGCGTTCCTTAACGGAAAGCCGATTCACGTTTCAGATTGCGATATGGCGCACAGCCTCGCGCTTTTCGGTACCTGTCCCTACGAACACGAGCTCGCCCACAGAACGTTTGAAATCTGTGAGGAAATATTTTACAGAGCAGTTGAGGTAAGACGCGGCGGCTCGGCGGCGCTTGATATATGCTATGTTGCGGCGGGCAAGGCCGACTTATACTATGAGCTTATTCTACGCCCGTGGGACTGGGCGGGCGCAACGCTTATTTTAAATGAGGCGGGCGGCGTTTGTTCAACCTGCGGGGGCGACGCGCTCGACGCTGACAAAATTACCTCCTACTGCTGCGGAAACGCTGAAAATATAAAGGAATTCTATGAGATATACAAGTCTTAATTCGTATCTTAAGGAGCGCTTCGGCTGTAAGGTTTACAAGCTCGCGGTAGACGGCGGCTTTACCTGCCCAAACAGAGACGGCACGCTCGGAACGGGCGGTTGTATTTTCTGCTCAAACGGCGGAAGCGGTGAGTTTGCGGGCGACAGAAGGCTAAGCATAACCCGGCAGCTTGACGAGGGTAAAAAGCTTGTTTCGTCTAAGATAAAAAACGGAAAATACATCGCGTATTTTCAGGCGTTTACAAATACCTACGCGCCTGCCGGCGTGCTCAGAGAAAAATACCTTGAAGCGATTGAACGCCCCGATATTGTTGCACTTTCAATTGCAACAAGACCCGACTGTCTCGGCGACGGGGTGCTTGAGGTCATTGACGAAATGAATAAAATTAAACCCGTATTTGTTGAGCTCGGACTACAGAGTATTCACGAAAAAACGGCGCAGTATATTAACAGAGGATATACGCTTGAAGTTTACGACAGCGCTGTTGAAAAGCTTCATAAAATCGGCGTAAACGTTGTAACTCACCTGATAATCGGTCTGCCCTGTGAAACAAGAGATGACATTCTTGAAAGCGTCAGATACGTCTGCAGAGTTACCGACGGAATAAAGCTTCAGCTTCTTCACGTTATTGAGGGAACAAGGCTTGCCGAGGAGTACAGGGCAGGGCGTGTTAAAACGCTTTCGCTTGATGAGTACGCTGACATAATAAAGGACTGCGTTGAAATAATTCCCGAACACATAGTTATTCACCGTCTGACAGGCGACGGTGCAAAAAAGGATTTAATCGCGCCGCTGTGGTCTGCGGACAAAAAACACGTGCTCAACACAATCAATAAAAAGCTGTTGTGACCTAAAATACTTTATTTATAAAACTTTAAATATTAAATATATACTTGCAATAAGTAATTTATTATGATATATTATACTAAATAAGGTGATATTATGAGTTTTTTTGATAGTTTCGAAAAATTTGGAAACAAAACCGCCGCACTTCAAAGCGACGGAAAAAGCATAACCTACAGTGAGATAGGCGCGCTGTCGGACAAGCTCGGTGAGCTTATTCCCGAAAGAAGTCTTGTCTTTTCACTTTGTGAAAATTCAATCGGCTCAATGTGCGGATATTTAAGCTTTCTTAAGAATAGAATTGTTCCGCTTATGCTTGACGTTAAAATTGACGGTGAGCTGTTTGCAAACCTTACGGAAATATATAAGCCTGCGTATATCTGGTGTCCCGACGGAAAAAGGGACGACCTCGGCGATTACGAGGAGATATTCAGCGACCGCGGCTACCGTCTTTACAAGACGAATTTCAATATTTCATATCCGCTTTGCAACGAGCTTGCGCTTCTTCTCACAACATCGGGCTCAACGGGCTCGCCAAAGCTTGTAAAGCAGAGCTACACAAATCTTCAGTCAAATGCAAAGGCAATCTGTGAATACCTTAAAATCACAGACAGCGAGAAGCCGATTACTACTCTGCCGATGAATTACACCTACGGTCTTTCAATCGTTAATTCTCATACTTTGGCAGGGGCAACAATGCTTCTCACCGACGCAACGATTGTGTCAAAGGATTTCTGGAGTTTCTTTAAAGAGCAGGGTGCAACGTCGTTTGCAGGCGTTCCGTACACCTACGAAATGCTCAGAAGAATAAGATTTTTCAGAATGGATTTGCCTACCCTTCGCTACTTTACCCAGGCGGGCGGAAAGCTACAGCCCGAGCTTCACAAGGAGTTCGCCGAATACGCGCTTGAAAAGGGCAAGGAGTTCGTTGTTATGTACGGTCAGACGGAGGCAACCGCAAGAATGGGTTATCTCCCCGCTGATAAGTCGCTTGAAAAATTCGGCAGTATGGGAATTGCAATTCCCGGCGGTAAGCTTTCAATTATTGACGTTGACGGAAAAGAGATTACCGAGCCTGAAATTACGGGCGAGCTTGTTTACGAGGGCGACAACGTAACGCTCGGCTATGCAGAGTGCGGCGACGACCTTATAAAAGGCGACGAGCGCCACGGACGTCTTGAAACGGGCGATATGGCAAAGTTTGACAAGGACGGCTATTTCTTCATAGTCGGAAGAAAAAAGAGATTTTTAAAGCTTTTCGGCAACAGAATAAATCTTGACAGTATTGACAGAATCGTCAAGTCTGTCTATCCCGATACTGACGTTGCAAGTACGGGTACTGACAGCCTTATGATTATATACATCACCGACGAACGTATTTCAGACGGGGTTAAAGAGCTCATTGCGGAAAAAACGCATATTAATCAGAGCGCAATAGAGGTTCGCTTTATTGAGGAAATACCGCGTAATGAATCGGGCAAGGTGCTTTATACAAAATTAAATCAGTGAAAGAGGAATTGATTATGGAAAAACTTATTGAAGCTCTCAAAAGAGTAAATCCGAATATTGATTATGCAAACGAAAAGGCTCTCGTTTCGGGCAAGGTTATTGATTCAATTGATATGACTTCAATTCTTGCAGAGATTGAGGACACCTTTGATATTGAAATTGATATGGAATACATTTCCCCCGAATACTTTGATTCTGTTGAAGCAATGTGGGATATGATTCAGGAGCTTTCAGAAGAATAATATTTATCAGCAGGCATAGCGTATCGCTGTGCCTGACTGTGTTTATTTTACCTTACAAATCCATTGTCTTGGAGGACATAAGATAATGACGTTTATTGATGTTTACTTTATATTTTTCCTTTTAGGGGCGGTATTCCTTTTTTACCTTTTCCCCGTTAAGTACAGATGGGTTGCGCTTCTTGTAATAAGCGTTGCCTTTTATGCTATTGCAGGAGTAAAATATCTTCCGTTTATTTTTGTAACGAGCATGTCGGTTTATCTGTGCGGCTACAAAATGGGAAAGATATATACGCAAAGCGATAAAGAAATTGAAGAGGGCGATTTCAAAAGAAAAGAGAAGAAGGAGCTAAGGGAAAAGGCAAAGAGCAAGTGTAAAAGGTTTATGCTGCTTGCTCTTCTTTTCAATATTGCAATTCTCTGCGTTGTAAAATACACAAAGTTTTTTGTTAACCCGATTAACGATTTAATCGGCTTTATGGGAGGCAAAGAGGGAAGCTTCAGCGCGGCTATGATTATAGTACCGCTCGGTATTTCCTACTATACCTTCTCGTCTCTCAGCTATCTTCTCGACGTGTACTGGAAGAGAGTGGATTTTGAAAAGAACTATTTCAGATTTCTTCTTTATCTTATCTATTTCCCGCATATTCTTCAGGGACCGATTGAGCGCTACGGAAGCCTCGGCGTAAGGCTTAAGCAGGAGCTTCGCTTTGATTATGACAGAATTGTTCGCGGACTTCAGCTTATGGTTTGGGGCTATTTCAAAAAGCTTGTTATTGCCGACAGAATAGACGTTTTTATTACGAAGGCGTATGCCGATTACAAATATGCCGGAGCTTATGTTCTCGCAATCGCGATACTGCTTGACGTAGTTTACATATACGCCGATTTCTCGGGCTGTATGGATATTGCGCGCGGCGTTTCTTCAATATTCGGCGTTGAGCTTGACCTCAACTTTAACCATCCTTTCTCGTCAAGAACAATTGTTGAGTTCTGGCGCAGATGGCATATGTCGCTCGGCGGCTGGTTCAGGGATTATGTTTATTTCCCCGTATCGACCTCCCGTCTTGTTAAAAGCATAAGCAAAAAAACAAGAGGCAAATGCTCGCCGCGGGTGAGTAAAATGCTCATTACCGTTATACCCGTATTCTGCACCTGGGTGCTTACAGGCGTATGGCACGGAACGGGCAAAACCTATGTTGCGTGGGGACTTTACTATTCGTTTATGATATTTATGTCCATCACGTTTGAGGACGATTTCAAGAAGCTCAGCGAAAAGCTTCACATCAGAACCAACAGCCTGACCTTCCGTTATTTCCAGGTTGCAAGAACTACGCTTATTTTTGCAGGCGGACGTCTTCTTACACGTCCGGGCAGGCTTCTTACAAGCGCAGTTATTGTTAAAAAGCTTATAACCGACATCGACCCGTGGTCAATTTTCAACGACCATATTCTTGATTACGGTATGAATCAAAAGGATATCGCGGTTGCAGTAATTGCAATATTCGTATTTGCGGTTGTTGCATTCCTTCAAAAGCGCGGCGAGGTTGACGTCAGAGATATACTTGCACGCCAGAATGTTGTTATCCGCTTTGCAGTATTTATGCTGCTGATTATTTCGGTAATTATTCTCGGCGTATACGGACCCGGCTATGCAGCCTCCTCCTTCGTATATATGGCATATTAAAAGAGGGAGACGGCTATGAAAAACAAAAAACTGAGAAATGCTTTCAATGCAATAATCTTTGTTTTAATATTTGTTCTTTCCTTTAGTTATCTTACAAAGGTTTTTGTTCCGAAATGGCTCGATTCAAACGCAGAGGCTTCTGTCGGCACCCATTTTTATGAACAGAAAAAGGATTCGCTTGAGGTTGTTTTTCTCGGCTCAAGCCAGATTACGCAGTGTGTTGACACCGTTGAGCTTTATAAGAAATACGGCATCCTTTCTTACGACCTCGGCGGCTCGCACAATACGCTGCTTGTAAACTACTACTGGCTGCTTGACGTGTTTAAAACGCAGAAAAATATTAAAACGGTTGTTGTTGACACAAGCCTTGTTTTTAACAGGGATACGGAGCAGGACGTTAACTACAGGAAAAATCTTGACTATATGAAATGGTCAATGAATAAATTTAATGCAATAAAGGATTACCACGATAAAATCCCGACTCCGCTTACAGAAAGCGACAGTCTCTTCAAGATGGAAACCTCGTTTATGTTTCCGCTTACCCGCTTCCATTCAAGATGGAACGAGCTTGACGAGAAAGATTTCAATATGGAAAAGTACGACGTTTACAACATTCAGGGCTATACGGCGGCGTGTAACCGCTGGAGACCTACCTTCCCGTATGAGCGCTTCTGTATTGAAAACGATGAAAGGGACGACGATTACAAGCTCTTTAACGAGGTACAGACAAGTTATCTTCATAAAATCATTGACGAGTGTAAATCGCGAGGAGTTGAGTGCATTTTAATTAAAACGCCGAAGTCAGCGTGGAATAAGACGGCTCACAACTACGTTGAAAAGCTCGCAAAGGAAAGAGACGTTCCTTTCCTTGAGTACACAACCGACAAGGCGCTCAAAGAGATGAATTTTGTCTGGGAGCAGGATATGCGTGACGGCGACCACCTCAACGCAAGAGGCTCTGTAAAATTCAGCGACTTGCTCGGAAAATATCTCGTTGAGCACGGCGAATATACTGACTACAGAAAGAAAAACGGAATAAGTAAAAAGCTTCTCAAAAAGTATGAGAAGGCAAAGAATCACTGTTATCTTTCAACTGCGCTTACGCCGGAGGAATTCCTCAAGGAGCTTAAGAACGATAAGTATTCAATTGCAATTCAGTCAAGCGGGGATATATCTGATTACTGGACTCCCGAGCTTCAGAAGCAGCTTGAGGAGCTTGGCTTCTCGCTGAAAATTGCCGAACTCAAGGGCTTTAACTACGCAGCAGGCGTGAAAAACGGCGAGGAGAAGGTCTGCGAGGTAACAAAGGACGTAATTGACGCAAGATTCAGAGTTATTCCGTCAATTAAACTTAAGCTTATATATGAAGAGGACCAGACAAAAACGGCGCTCGTTCACGAAAAGGCATATGAATATTCAAAGGAAGGACTCCGCTTTACTGTATTTGACAGCGAAAACGGCTTCCTGACTACAAGGGCTACATTTTATGAAAGCGACGGAAAGCTTGAGCTTTTTGTTGAAACTGTGGAGTAAATATGCAGAAAAAGAAAGTAAAAAACTTAATAAAAGCTACTGCCTTTATTCTTGTGTTTGTGCTGATTATCAGCTCGCTTATGGGTATTTTCTCTGCCAAGTGGTATGATAAAAACAGCGAGACGGCTATAGCTGAGCATTTTTACGAGCTTGAGGATAATTCAATCGATGTACTGCTTCTCGGCTCAAGCCAGATTGCCTGGAGTGTGGATACGGTTCGCTTTTATGAGAAGTACGGTATTGCTGCGTACGGAATAGGCGGCTCGCACAACAGCCTGCTTATGAATTATTACTGGCTTCTTGAGGCGCTTAAAACCCAGAAGAATATTAAGACGGTTATGGTTGACGTCAGCCTCCTTTTCAACAAGGACGCAGACGAGGACGCCGACTATCTCAAAAACCTCCAGAATATGAAATGGGGCAAGAATAAGTACAACGCTATTAAGGATTACTACAATAAAATCAAAACTCCCGAAAATGAGGAAAACACGTTTAAGGACGTTCTTATTAACTATTTCTTTACGCTCAATCAGTACCACACGCGATGGAACGAGCTTGACGAAGTTGATTTTACGGACAAAAGGTTTGACACAAATAACGTGATGGGCTATACGCCTAATGCGTTTTTCAACAGAAAACTCTATCCCTTTGAAACGTTTGTTATTGATAACGATATTGAGGATGAATCGGATTCATTCAAGCCCGTTCAGGCGGAATATCTTGAAAAGATAATTGCCGAATGTAAGGCGAGAGGACTTCAGATTGTGCTCATTAAAACGCCCAAGAATTCGTGGTCAAAAACGGCAAGCGAATACACACAGAAGCTCGCCGATAAAGAGGGAATAGATTTTATTGAGTGCACCTCGGAAAAGACGTATAAGGAAATAGGACTTGACTACTGGCGCGATATGCGCGACGGCGACCACCTTAACGCGAGGGGCGGAGTCAAGCTTGCCGACTATATCTGCGAATATCTTCTTAAAACGGGAAAATATGACGACGCGAGAAAGAGAAATGTAATTCCGAAAAAGGAGCTTGAAATCTACCACAAGAGAATGAAGGAGTGTTACCTTAACACAACGCTCACTCCCGAGGAATACCTTGAGGAGCTGTCAAAGCTTGATTACACAGTTGTTCTTCAGTCAAGCGGCGATATTTCTCAGCTCTGGAACGACAAGCTTCAGGCTCTGCTTGAAAAGAACGGCTTTGATATTAAAATAGCCGAGCAGCAGAAGATGAATTATTTCACCGCTGTAAAGGACGGCAAGATAATAAGAAATATTTCAACAAAGGAAAGGATTGAGGATTCAATCAGAATTATTCCTGCTGAAAAGTATAAATTTATCAGCGATATGAGTAATACCGAAACTAAGCACGACAAGGAAAAGGCTATTAAGTATTCGGAAAACGGACTCAGAATTACGGCGTTTGACAAGGACACCGCCGAGCCGATTTCAATGGCGACAATCTATGAGAGCGAGGGTGCTCTTAAGATTGCTATTGAGCATACAACGTAAACAGGGAGACAAAATGGGTAAAGAGCGCGTTGCAAAATGGGATAACGTAAAATTTGTGCTGATAGGCTTTGTTGTTATCGGGCATATGATTGCCGCGTATGTTACAAAGTCAGTCGGTATAAAAAGTCTGTATCTTTTTATTTACACCTTTCATATGCCTGCGTTTATTATAATTTCGGGTATGATGATGAAAAACACAATAAAAAATAAGCGGTACGAAAAGCTGTTTACGTATCTCACAATGGGCGTATTTATAAAGCTGTCTCAGTTTGCGGTTAAATGGTTTGTGCTCTCAAAGCACAAGCTCAATTTCTTTGACGTGGACGACGTTTCGTGGTATGCGTTTGCAATCTTCGTTTTTGCGCTTGTAACTATGTATTTACAGCGCTTCAGCCCGATTTATATTATGCTTCTGTCACTTGCGATGGCGCTCGCAATAGGTTATGACAGTCACGTGGGAACATACCTTACGCTTTCAAGAATATTTGTATTTTACCCGTTCTTCTTTGCGGGCTTCTGCATTGACAGAGATAAGCTCCTTGAATTTGGCAAAAAGCCCGTTAATAAGGCGCTTGCAGGGGTTGTAATTGTTGTAGTTGCAATAGTTATCATTCTTAAGAACGACGCTGTTTATCAGTTCTTGCCGCTGCTCAAGGGTAAGTCGTCGTACAACAGCCTTGACGAGCTCAGAAGCCGGGGAGTATTCCTGAGGCTTGCGGCGTATGCAGTTATGTTTTTAATGTCGTTTGCGGTAATAATTATTATACCGAACGTCAGGTCCTTTATAACGACTCTCGGCTCAAGAACGCTGTCGGTTTACGCGCTTCATTTTGCGCTTATCTACATTCTTCGCGACGGCGTAAATATGACGGCGCTGTTTAAGAGAATTTCGCCTGAGCACTATATGTATCTTTCAATTGTTCTCGCAATTGCGATACTCTTTGTAACGGCGCTCAAGCCCGTTCATATAGCCGTTTCAAAGCTCATTAACCCGACTCTCTTAAAAACGGAGGAAAAAGAATGAGTGTAAAGCTTTTTTGCGTTCCGTATGCAGGCGGCACGGCTGAGGTTTTCAGCGGTCTTGCGGAGTATTTAAAAGAGGACATTGAGCTTATACAAATTGAGTATTCGGGCCACGGAAAGCGCGCTAAAGAGCCGTTTTACAAAACCTTTGACGAGATGGCTGAGGATACGGCAAGACTTATAAATGAGAGCCTTGACGGCAATGAGAAGTTCGCGGTTTTCGGCTACAGTATGGGAAGCGTCGTTTCGTTTGAATGTATTGTAAGAGGACTTCTAAAAGGACAGCCCTGTCACTTTTTCATTGCCTCTCACGAAGCACCGGGCGAACACTGGGAGAGTATGGAATACGCCGCTCTTGACGATATGGCGTTTTTCAGAAAAATAGTTGACTTCGGCGGCTTTAAGGCAGAGGACGAGGCGCGAATGGAAAACCGCTTTTTCAGAAAGCTGATTTTCAACCCGATAAAAAAGGATTACGATTTAATCGCGCAGTACAGGCTTACAACCGAGAAAAAGGCTGACGTTAAAACCACTATGATGTATTCGCCGCGCGATGTAAAAAAGGAATCCGCAGCGCTGTGGCAGAACAGATTCACTAAGGAAATTGAATTTATTGAAATCGGCGATAACCATTTCTTTATCAACAAAGAGCAGGAAAAAATTGCAAACATAATAAATGGAAGAATATAGTAAAACGGTAACTGAAACTGATTTCAGTTACCGTTTTGTGTTTACCATTTATATTCGCCGTGCGGTGTTGAATTGAATTTGTCTATTACAATTTGGTACCGTTCATATGCGTTTTTAACGCTTTCATCCCACGAGATATAAATATCGTTCTGCGCTTTCTGACCGACTCTGCCGATAAGGTCGCGGTTATCTATTATCATATCAATTTTTTCGGCGTAGCTGTAGGGCGATTCAAAACATATAAAGCCCGTTTCACCGTCTACTATTCCCTCTGCCGCGCAGGAATCCTGAACAAGAACGGAGGGTGTTGCCGAAGCCGCCGCCTCGCGGACAACAAGACCGTTAGTGTCAAACAGTGACGGGAAAATAAGCAAATCGGCAGCGCTGTAATAAAGCTGGAGTTCCTGTCTGTTGTCAATCATTCCTGCAAGTATTACCTTGTCTGTAAGGTTGATTTTTTCAGTGTATTTTCTTATTGCCTTTTCGTCGGGACCGATACCGAGAAGGAGCATTCTGAAATCGCGGCCTCTGTCTTTAAGAAGCTTCATAGCGTCAAGAATAAGGCGTATATTTTTGTACCACATAAGGCGGCCTACAAAAATAAATATCGGAATGTTATTAGGTATGTTATGCTTGCGGCAGATAATGCTTTTCTGCTCATCGTTTGAAAGCGTGAGGATTTTAGGTAAATCGCAGCCGTTGGGCATAACAACGAAATCGCCGTCATAGCCCATAATTTTGAGCGAATCGGCTGTACCCTTACTTGTTACCCATACCTCGTCGGCACATTTGATGTCCTTGCCAATCATTGTGTATGCCTTCTGTCTTACGGCAAGCGATTTTACTCTTGCGTCAATGTCGTATTCAAACTTTGTGTGGTATGTAATAATTGTAGGTATTCTTTTTACTCTGTTAACGCGTCTGAAAAAATAGCTTGTAGCAACGGGGCAGTGAGAGTGAAGGATATCAAAATTCATATTGATAATATCGTCTGTAAACTGCTTTTTAAAAGGCCAGCCTACAGGATATCCCTCTCCGAAGGTGAAAAGACTTTTATATCTGTAAACATCAAAGGGATACATATAGTCCTTTTTATTCGGGTTTTCAGGCGTTACAACAACAGCCTCTCCAAGCTCTTTATTAATAATTTCGGCATAGAATTTTATTACGGTATTAACGCCGTCAATTGTTGGAAGAAACGAATCGTTTCCGAGCGCAACCTTTAACTTTTTATCCATAATTCAAACCTCATATTTAAAGTAAACTAATTATACCATAGATTATATTAAAAGTAAAATAAATAAAATATAAATATTTCTTGTAAATGAAAGAATAATATTATATAATTATTCTGAACAAATATTTTTTCAAGTGGGAGAAAATCTATGTCTGAAAACTATTTTGTAACGCTTGATTCAATTATAGAAAACCACTCGCTTGAGGTTGTCTATATTCCGCAATCGGCAAAGGAAATTAAAATAGAGACAAATGAGGTTAACCGCCCGGGCATTGTGCTTACGGGTTATACCGATTACTTTGACCCTAAGCGTATTCAGATTCTCGGCTGGACGGAGCTCGGCTTTCTTCAGAATATGAGCAATGTTGAAAGAAGCAAGGCGCTTTCGTACTGGCTCGGGCTGAAGCCTGCGGCAGCCGTTGTTACAAGAGGGCTTGACATACCTGAGTATTTCACAGCAGCATGCGAGGCGTACAAGGTTCCGCTTCTGAAAACGGAGGAGGAAACCTCGCCGTTTCTTGCGGCGCTTATCGGGTATTTAAACAGAGAGCTTGCACCGAGAATTACAAGGCACGGCGTTCTTGTTGAGGTTTACGGCGAAGGTATTCTCATAGTGGGTGACAGCGGCGCAGGTAAGAGCGAAACGGCAATTGAGCTTATCAAACGAGGCCACCGCCTTATTGCCGACGACGCCGTTGAAATCCGTAAGGTTGACGACAGAACGCTTCAGGGAAGCTCGCCGAGTAATATTCGCCACTTTATTGAGCTCAGAGGTATCGGCGTAATCAACGCAAGACGTATTTTCGGTATGGGCGCCGTTAAGCTCTACGATAAAATTGATATGGTAATGCAGCTTGAAACGTGGGATAAAACAAAGGCTTACGACCGTCTCGGCCTTGATAACGAGTACGTTCGTATTCTTGACGTTAAGATTCCCGTAATTACCGTTCCGATTACACCGGGACGTAATCTTGCCGTTATCGTTGAGACGGCGGCTATGAACAACCGTCAGAAGAAGATGGGCTACAACGGAGCTAAGGAGCTTATGCACTCGCTCGGTATGGACGATATTGAGCCAAACGACAGAGAGCTTGAAATCTGGGAGAATTCATAAAAACAATTAATAACCTTGGAGGGTAAATTTATGTATACAATCGGAATTGATTTGGGCGGAACAAATATTGTTGCCGCAGTAGTAAACGAAAAGTACGAAATTCTTGCAAAGGCTAAAACGCCAACGGCTATGCCGAGAACGCCAAAGGAAATATTTGACGATATTGCAAAGGTTTCAAAGGAGGCTGTTATTGAGGCGGGACTTTCGCTTGACGATATTTCGTCTGTAGGACTCGGAACTCCGGGTACTGTCAATAAGGGTATTATTGAATACGCAAACAATCTTGGCTTTGACCATATTCACGCTGTTGATATGATTAAAGAGAGACTCGGCGACAAGCCTGTTTACGTTGAAAACGACGCAAACTGCGCCGCTCTCGGCGAGGCTTACGCAGGCTGCGGACACGGCTGTGATAACTTTGTTGCCGTTACTCTCGGAACGGGCGTTGGCTCGGGAATTATTGTTGACGGAAAGCTCGTTACAGGCGTTAACAGCGCCGGTGCTGAGTGCGGCCACAGCGTAATTGTTGTTGACGGCGCGCCGTGTACCTGCGGACGTAAGGGCTGTTGGGAGGCTTACGCTTCGGCTACCGCGCTTATCAATCAGACAAAGGCGGCAATGGAGGAACACCCCGACAGCATTATGCACGAGCTTGCTGCTCAGGAGGGCAAGGTTTCGGGAAGAACTGCGTTTGACGCAATGAGAAAAAAGGACGCCGTGGGCGTTGCGGTTGTTGATACATACATAAAATACGTTGCGGCAGGTCTTACAAACCTTGTAAACATTTTCCAGCCCGAAATTCTTTGTATCGGCGGCGGAATCTGTAACGAGGGCGAAACGCTTTTAAGACCGCTGAGAAGATATGTTGAAGCAGAGCGTTACAGCATTTATTCAGAGGTTCAGACAAAGCTCGTTAAGGCTGAGCTCGGCAACGACGCGGGAATTATCGGCGCGGCTATTCTTTACACAGTACAGTAATTTTGGTGATATTTTGGAAAAACTTATTAATCTTTTAAACGAAAATAAAATTGAATATATTGAAAACGAGCCGATGAAGGCGCACACAACCTTTAAAATAGGCGGCGCGGCAAGGCTTATGATTCTTCCCAAAAGCGAAGAGGAGCTTTCAGAGGCAGTTAAGCTTTGCAGAGAGAATTCGGTTCGCTATTTACCGGTTGGCAACGGCTCAAACCTTCTTGTGAGCGATAAGGGAATTGACGCGGCGGTAATCCTGCTCGGTAAGGGCTTTGACGAAATTAAGCTTATAGACGAGACTACCGTTTATGCAAGCGCGGGCGCTCAGCTTATACGCGTTTGTACCTTTGCGCTTGACAACTCACTTACGGGGCTTGAATTTGCTTACGGTATACCCGGCTCGTGCGGAGGCGCGGCGTTTATGAACGCAGGTGCTTACGGCGGCGAAATGAAGGACGTTTTGTACCGCTGTGACCATATTGATAAAAACGGTAACAAAGGCTTTCTTGAGGGTGAGGATATGAAGCTCTCATACCGTCACAGCGCGTATTATGATAACGGCTGTATCGTTACGGGGCTTTACATTAAGCTTAAAAAGGGCAACAAGGAAGAAATAAGAGCAAAAATGACTGAGCTTATGGGCAGAAGAAAAGACAAGCAGCCGCTTGAGTATCCTTCGGCAGGCTCAACCTTTAAACGCCCCGAGGGATATTTTGCAGGCGCTCTTATTGAGGAGTGCAATCTTAAGGGTGCGAGCGTAGGCGGCGCGCAGGTAAGCACAAAGCATGCGGGCTTTGTGATAAATACGGGCAACGCCACCTGTCAGGACGTGCTTGATTTGTGTAAAAAGGTGAGCGACACCGTTTACAGAGAAAAGGGCGTTAAGCTTGAAATGGAGATAAGAGTTACTCAATAGTGCATTATCTGTTTATAAACAAACTAAAAACGGAAGAGATTTATTATGAAAGAAATTGTATTATTAACAGGCGTATCGGGCGCGGGTAAATCAACGGCAATGGGCTTTATGGAGGATATTGGCTACTACTGTATTGACAATATGCCCGCCGAGCTGATTGACGACTTTATAAGACTTATTGACAAAAGCGACGCTTACAGCAAAATCGCAATAGTTGCCGACGTTCGTGCAAAGGGCGTTTTTGAAGCGTTTCGCGACTCTGTGAAAAGCCTCAAAGAGGGCGACTATTCGGTTAAGATTATTTATCTTGATATTAAAAATCATATTGCGCTTAAAAGATATAAGCTCACACGCCGCAAGCACCCGTTTGCAGACAAGTTTTCGGGCGCAAACGAGGAGGCTCTGAAGTACGAAAAGGAAGTTCTTATGCCCATTCGTCAGGCGGCGGATTTTGTAATTGACACCTCGGATTTGACTACGCCCGAGCTGAGAAAAAGGCTTGGTGAAATTCTGCTCGGCGATGATAAAGAGGTTATGAATATTCACGTTATGAGCTTCGGCTTTAAGCACGGAATACCTACTGACGCTGACTTTGTGCTTGATGTAAGGTGTCTGCCTAATCCGTTCTGGATTGAGGAGCTGAGAAGTAAGACGGGACTTGATAAGGAAATTGTTGACTACGTTTTCGGCTTCAGCGAGTCGCAGGAGCTTCTTACAAGGCTTGAGAGTATGCTTGACTATCTTATTCCGCTTTACATCCGCGAGGGAAAGAGTCAGTTTGTTATTGCCATAGGCTGTACGGGCGGAAACCACAGAAGCGTTGCGTTTGCTGAGGCGCTCAAAACCCATTTTATTCAAAACTGGGACAATGTTACTGTTAACCACAGAGATATAGAGAGAAGATAATGTCATTTTCATCAGATGTAAAAAACGAGCTTGTTAAAAACGAATTGCAGAAAAACTGCTGTAAAAAAAGTATGCTTTACGGAATGGCTTTGTTTTCAAAGTCATTCTCTTTTAACGGCGTAGTTTTTCAGAGTGAAAACGAGAATGCGGCGTTTATTTTTCGTCAGATGCTCGTTGAACAGCTTGCGCTCAACTGCAGAATAAAGGTATCGCCGTCGGGCAGGAATTATTCAATTGAAATAAAAAGCCCTGAAAAGTGCAACAAAATTATGACCTATTTCGGCCATTCAAAGGGCGATGCAAACCTAAAAATCAACTTTTCAAATTTTGATTGCGCCGAATGCTACAACAGCTTTCTTGCGGGCGTTTTCCTTGCGTGCGGAACGGTTTCCTCGCCCGAAAAGGATTACCACCTTGAGTTTTCGGTTTCATACCTCAACCTTTCAAAAAGCCTTGTAACGCTTATAAACGAGCTTGAGCTTGAGCCGAAGCAGACTAACAGAAAAGGGTACAACATCATCTATTTCAAGGACAGCGAGGCAATAGAGGACTGCCTGTACATTATGGGCGCTTCGTCGTCTATGTTTGAGATGATGAATATAAAAATAGTTAAGGACATACGAAATTCGGCAAACCGCCGCGCAAACTGTGAAACGGCAAATATTGAAAAAACCGTTAAGGCGGCAATGCCCCAGATTGAGGCGATTATTAAAATAAAAAAGGAAAAGGGCTTTGACTCGCTTTCCGAGCCGCTCAGGGAGATGGCTGAAATGAGACTTGAAAACCCCGAGCTGTCGCTGTCTGAGCTTGCCGAAATGTTCAACCCGCCGCTCTCAAGAAGCGGCGCAAACCACAGGCTCGGACGGCTTATGAAAATTGCCAAGGAGCTTTAGAGGTGGAATTATGAGAAAAAGACTTTCGTTTTCGCTTGCGCTGTTGTTTTTAATTTCAGCGCTTATTCTGCCGTTTTGCGCGTTTGCAGAGTACAGGGATACAATTGCCGCGCTGAGCTACAACGGCTATGAAATTCCCGCTTATGACGGAGATATTTACGAGGTTATTGAAAATAACGAGCCTCATTTTACAAGCGCCGAGCTCACGCAGAATATCTACGAGCATTACGGCGAGCTTGACGCTCTTAAAAGAGTAACCGTGTGTGAGGCGAATATTGACCGCAGTCTTATGCCCGCAAAGGGAGAAAAGCGCGGAGACATAAGCTCTGTAAAGCCTACAGGCTGGAGACAGAAAAGCTATCCTTTTGTAAACGCAGGCTGGCTTTACAACAGAAGCCACCTTATCGGCTGGCAGCTTACGGCTGAAAATGCAAACCCCAATAATCTTATGACAGGTACAAGAACGTTTAATGCAACGGGAATGCTTGAGTTTGAAAATGAGGTTGCATCTTATGTTAAGGCAAACGAGAGCAATAATGTTCTCTACAGAGTTACGCCCGTTTTTGAGGGAAACAATCTTCTTGCAAACGGCGTTATTATGGAGGCTGAAAGCGTTGACGACCTCGGCGCTTCAGTTAAATTCTGCGTATTTGTCTACAACGTTGAAAAGGGCGTAAGCATAGATTACGAAACGGGCGAAAACGTTGAAGCGAATAAAAAAGAGGATATTTCAGGCGCTTACGTATGGCTGAAAAGCCTTAAAGTCACATATACGGGCAAAGAGATAAAGGCGCTTGATTATGTCAAGCTGGGCGGAAATACGCTCAAAGAGGGAAGAGATTATACCGTTAAATACGCCAATAATAAAGACGTGGGTACGGCAAGCGTAATTATTACGGGCGTCGGAGTTTACACGGGCAGCGTTACGAGGACGTTTACTATTGCGGCTCCGTATACGCCGAAAACATCTATAAAAAAGCTTGTCTCAAAAAAGAGGAGCATAACCGTAAAGCTCGCTAAAAAGAGCGGAATTACAGGATATCAGCTTCAGTATTCAACAAGTAAAAAATTCAAAAAGGCTAAAACGCTTAACCTTAAAAGCACAACCGTTTCAAAGACGGTCAAAAAGCTTAAATCAAAGAAGAAATACTATGTGAGAATAAGAACGTATAAAACCGTTGGAGGAAAGACGTTTTATTCGGGATGGTCAAAGGTTAAGAGCATTAAAGTAAAATAAACGCGGGGACAACTATGTTTACACATCTTCATTTGCATACGCAGTACAGTCTGCTGGACGGCGCCTGCCGTCTCGGCACTCTTGTTGCGCGCGCAAAGGAGCTGGGTATGACCTCGCTTGCCATAACCGACCACGGCAATATGTACGGAGCTGTGGACTTTTACCGCGAATGTAAAAAGAACGGTATAAAGCCGATAATCGGCTGTGAGGTTTACGTTGCGCCGAGAACAAGATTTGATAAGGACAAGGCGCTTGACAAGGAGTACTGCCATCTTATTCTTCTTGTAAAAAACGAAACGGGATATAAAAATCTTATTAAAATGGTTTCCCTTGCGTATACGGAGGGCTTTTACTTTAAGCCGAGAATTGACCGCGATTTGCTTGAAAAATACAGCGAGGGGCTTGTTTGCCTTTCAGCCTGTCTTGCGGGCGAGCTTCCAAAGCTGCTTTTGCAGCGTGACTATGAGGGCGCAAAAAGAGAGGCGCTGTGGTACAACTCCGTTTTCGGTGATGGCAATTATTTTCTTGAGCTTCAGGACCACGGAATTGACGAACAGAAAATTGTTCTTGACGGTTTAAAGAGGCTCAGTGCCGACACCGGAATACCGCTTGTTGCAACTAACGACGTCCACTATGTAAACAAGGAGGACGCCGAAATTCAGCAGGTGCTTATCTGTATTGCAACCAATAAAACTCTCGGCGAGGATACGGGGCTTGAATTCCACTCCGACAACTTCTATCTCAAAAGCGAGGACGAGATGAGAGCGATTTTCTCTGATGTTCCCGAGGCGATAGACAACACTCAGAAAATTGCCGATATGTGTAGTTTTGACTTTGAATTCGGCAACACAAAGCTTCCGTATTTTGAAACGCCCGACAACCGAGACCACTTTGAATATTTCAGAGAGCTATGCTTTAACGGGCTTTATGAGAGATACGGAAAGGACGTTCCCGAAGAATACAAAAGCCGCCTTGACTACGAGCTTGAAACGGTAGATAAAATGGGCTATACGGACTACTATCTTATAGTTCAGGACTTCGTGCGCTTTGCTAAGAGCAAGGACATTCCCGTAGGTCCCGGAAGAGGCTCGGGCGCAGGCTCGCTTGCGGCGTACTGTATAGGTATTACAGACCTTGACCCGATGAAATACGACCTCATTTTTGAGCGATTCCTGAACCCTGAGCGCGTTTCAATGCCCGACTTTGATATTGACTTCTGCTACGAAAGACGGCAGGAGGTTATTGATTATGTAACCGAAAAATACGGGCACGACAGAGTGGCTCAGATTGTAACGTTCGGTACGCTTCAGACAAGGGCGGCGATACGCGACGTCGGACGCGCTCTCGGTATGCCGTACTCCGCCGTTGATACGGTTGCAAAGCTTGTTCCCAATTCGTTTCACATAACTATTGACGAGGCGGTGAAAAGGGGAAAGGAGCTTGCTGAGCTTATTGAGCAGAGCGACGAGGTTGCAAGGCTTATTGAAATTGCGAGAAAGGTTGAGGGTATGCCGAGGAATACCTCAACTCACGCGGCGGGCGTTGTAATTACTCACGACCCCGTATCAAGCTATGTCCCGCTCGCAACAAACGACGGACTTGTTGTAACCCAGTATATTATGACTACTCTTGAGGAGCTCGGACTTCTCAAAATGGACTTTTTAGGACTCAGGACTCTGACCGTTATTGACGACGCGGCTAAGGCGTCAGGCGTTGATATAGACAGTATTCCGATTGACGATAAAAAGGTTTACTCAATTTTTGCAAACGGCAAAACAGAGGGAATTTTCCAGTTTGAATCAGGCGGAATGAAGCAGATGCTTATGAATCTTCAGCCTAAGGCGCTTGAGGATTTAATAGCCGCTACCTCGCTTTACCGTCCCGGTCCTGCAAGTCAGATTGATACCTTTGTTGAAAATTCAAAAAATGAAAAGAATATAAAATATGAAACGCCTCTGCTTGAGCCCATTCTGAAAAATACCTACGGCTGTATGGTTTATCAGGAGCAGGTTATGCAGATTTTCCGCTCGCTTGCAGGTTATTCCTACGGCAGAGCCGACGTTGTGCGCCGAGCAATGAGTAAGAAAAAGCACGACGTTATGGAGCAGGAAAGAGAGACGTTTATTGAGGGCTGCGCGAAGAATAATATTGACAGAGCAGTTGCAAACTCAATCTTTGACAAGATGACCGATTTTGCTTCCTACGCGTTTAACAAGTCGCACGCGGCGTGCTACGCGCTTGTTGCATACAGATGCGCATATCTCAAGGTTTACCACCCCGCAGAGTTTATGGCGGCGCTGCTTACTTCCGTTCTTGACAGCTCAAACAAGGTTGCAAGATATATAACAGAGAGTAAGCGCCTCGGGCTACGTCTTGCACCGCCCGACATCAACACCTCTATGAAGGGCTTTACCGCAAGCGGAAATACAATAAACTACGGGCTTCTCGGAATTAAGAATCTCGGCGCCGATTTTATTGAGGAAATAATTAAGGAGCGTGAAAACGGTCCGTTTTGCGATTTGTTTGATTTTTGTAAGCGTATGAAGAGCGCGCATTTTAACCGCCGCGCAGTTGAGTCGCTTATAAGGTGCGGAGCGCTTGACTGCTTTGACACGAACAGACGTCAGATGCTTCAGGGACTTCCTGTTCTTGTTACAAATATTGAAGAGCAAAACAGAAGGACTATGTACGGTCAGGTCGGCTTCTTTGATTTGAGCGACGATTTTGACGACGGCTTTGCTCTGCCCGACGTTGAGGAATTTCCGAAGGCTGAGCTTCTCAGTATGGAAAAGGAGATGACGGGTCTTTATCTTTCGGGACACCCTATGGATAAGTACGATAAATTTGTAAATGAAGCGGGCTGTGCGAGAACGTTTGAAATTATTGAATCGTCAAAGGGAAACGGAAAGTACAGGGATAAGGAACAGCTCACCGTCTGCGGTATTATTACGCATATAACCGTAAAACAGACGAGAGTGAATAAGGCTAATATGGCGTTTGTAAATATTGAGGATTTGTACGGAACGGTTGAGGTAATTCTGTTTCCGCAGGTGTTCCTGAAATACGCCGCTTTAATCAGTGAGGGCGGAGTTATTGCCGTAAGCGGCACGCTGTCTCTTGAGGAGGAGAAGGACGCAAAGGTGCTTGCAAATTCCGTTTTCAGACCTGATTTAAAGAATATACCTAAAAAGCCGCAGATTGCGCCGCAAAGGAGTGCGGCGCCGTCAAAGCGTGCAGGGCTTTACCTCAAGTTTAAATCAAGGGAGGACGAACGGCTTCACAAGGCGGAGGTTATTACGTCAATCTTTGAGGGCACCCTCCCTGTGTACTTCTACTTTGAGGATGAAAAGAAATATGTAAGACAGCCCTCAGCTATGTTTGTTGACGTTAACGACACAATGCTTTCTGAGCTTAAGAGGCTTCTCGGCGAGAAAAATGTTGTATTAATGTCTTGACAAGTCGGAACGAAATGATTAAAATAAGCGGTAATCGTATTTAAATTGAACTCATTTATATAATATTCGGAGGAATAGGTATGAAGACTATAGCAGTACTTACAAGCGGCGGCGACGCGCCGGGTATGAACGCAGCGGTTCGTGCGGTAGTAAGAACAGCTTGTGAAAACGGAATCCGTGTTCTCGGTGTAGTACGCGGTTACAACGGACTCATCAACGGTGACTTTATTGAGATGGATTTACGTTCTGTATCTGACATTATCAACAGAGGCGGAACAATTCTTTACTCTGCCCGTTCGGCTGAATTTGCAACAGAGGACGGTATGCGTAAGGCTATACGTACCTGCCGTGAATACGGAATTGAGGGTGTTGTTGTTATCGGCGGCGACGGTTCGTTCAGAGGCGCAAGAGACCTCAGCGAAAGAGGAATTCCCTGCGTAGGTATCCCGGGTACTATTGATAATGATATTGCTTGCTGTGATTACACAATAGGTTACGACACCTGTCTTAATACTATTATGGAAATGGTTGACCGTATCCGCGATACGACAGAGTCGCACGACAGATGCTCTGTTATTGAGGTTATGGGACGTCACGCAGGTTATCTTGCACTTAATTCGGGTATTGCCTGCGGAGCAACCGCTATCCTTATTCCCGAGGTTGACTTTGATATTGAAAAGCACGTTATTGAGCGTATGAAGAAAACTCAGCGTACAGACAAAAAGCACTTCATTATTGTTGTTGCAGAGGGCGTTGGCGTTGATGTTAAACAGCTCGCTGAAGAAATCGAATCAAAGACGGGAGTTGAATCAAGGGCTACTGTTCTCGGTCACACTCAGCGCGGCGGTTATCCGACAGCTAAGGACAGAATTATGGCAACCCGTATGGGTAACTACGCTGTTAAGCTTCTTATGAAGGATATCGGCAACCGTGTTGTTGCGGCTCAGAAAGAAGAGGTTCTTGACTACGATATCTTTGAGGCGCTCAATATGAAGAAGAGCATTGATATGAATCTTTATAACGTTGCTCACGAGGTTTCAATTTAGTTTTTGAATAATAAATAATTAAACGCTCAAACTATGTTTGGGTGTTTTTTTATGAGAAAAATAATTCGAATTTTTACCGCCTTTCTTGCGGCTGTATGCAGTGTTATAATGACATTTACGGTTATCGGAAGCTATACTATGCCCGATGAAATAGTGCGTTATGAAAACGACGGCGAAAAGCTCAGCGCACTGTTTTACTATTCCGAGGAAAGCGTTTCACAGTCTGCGCTTGCGTCTGAATATCCCACCTCGACGGAGACCGTAAAGCTACTTAATATATTTCCCGTTAAAACCGTTAAGGTAACGGACAAGCATTCGGGGAAGGTTTACGTAAGCGGCGAGGTATTCGGCATAAAGCTGTATACAGACGGCGTAATTGTTGTTGGTACCCAGAGCGTTGACTTAGGCGACGGCGAAACCGTCAATCCCGCTCAGCAGGCGGGAATTAAAACGGGGGACATAATTGTTTCAATAAACGGTATGCGCGTTTACAGCTCAGACGAGGTTATGTCCGTTCTTAACGACAACAACGGCAAGCCGTACACCGTCAAGCTGAAAAGAGAGGGGCGCTACAAAACCTTTTCTCTCACTCCCGCATATTCTGTCCGGGAGGGCTGTTACAAGGCGGGTATGTGGGTGCGTGATTCAACAGCGGGAATAGGCACACTCACGTTTTACAATGAGGACAGCGGTGTTTTCGCGGCGCTCGGACATCAGATTAACGATATAGACACTAACGAGCTTATGCCGCTTCTTGAGGGCGAGGCGGTAGGCGCAAATGTAACCAAGGTGCAAAAGGGAAAGGCAGGAACAACCGGTTCGCTTTGGTGTGACTTTGAGGAACGCAAAATGGGACAGCTTCTTGACAACACACCCGACGGCCTTTACGGTGCTTATACCGAGATAAGTGAAGGAGCTAAGGCTTATCCCGTTGCCTCAAAGCAGGAGGTTAAAAAGGGCGCTGCTCAACTCATCTCAACAGTAAACGGAAAAACGCCGAAGAAATATAGTATTGATATAACAAAAATAAGTTATAATAAGGGCGGCGAGCAAAAGGACATTGTTTTCAGAATTACGGACAGAGAGCTTCTCAGAGAAACGGGAGGAATTGTACAGGGTATGAGCGGCAGCCCGATTGTACAAAACGGAAAAATCGTAGGGGCAGTCACTCACGTTATAGTAAATAATCCCGAAAAGGGCTATGCAATTTTTGCCCAGACAATGTATGAAAAATCAAACAGCTTTAAATAGTGTTAATAGCATATTATATCTATATATAGTGTGTCGAAAACGGAAATCTTCCATATGTGGAAGATTTTTTCTTTTGTGCAAATTTAACGAAATTTAAGTTGAAATTTTGGTAATTTGTACAATGTGAAAAATTTAAAAATTTTTTAACATTTTTTCAAAAAATTGCTTGACAACGGCTGTCTTATATAATATAATAGCAATCGTCTGCGAATGCGCTATATATAAATAATATATATAATAGCTATTTGCAAACCACACACTGATATGCGATGATGCCGGAGGTTGCGCAAAACCCAGCGGGAATTTCGGCGGAGTATGTCCGATTTTAAACCGGGCGAAATAATCCAGACTACTTTGATATTAAGTGACTTGCGAACGCTTAATATATAAAGGCAAATTCTGCGTCCGAATGGTTTTCATTCGGCTTAATTAATGAGGGGTATGGAAACACACGGCCTCGTAGTGAAAAACGCAAAACAGTCTGGAAGCTCGCATCCACAAATTGTTTCTAGGAGGAAATTAAAATGGCAGCAAGCAAAGTTAAAATCAGAATCCGTCTCAAGGGCTACGATCACTCACTTGTTGATCAGGCTGCTGAGAAGATTGTTGAAACTGCAAAGAGAACAGGCGCTCAGGTAAGCGGTCCTATCCCGCTCCCGACAGAGATTGAGAAAATCACAATCCTTCGCGCTGTTCACAAGTACAAGGATTCACGTGAGCAGTTTGAACAGAGAACACACAAAAGACTCATCGACATTCTCAGACCTTCAAACAAAACTGTTGAGGCTCTGACAAGTCTTGAGCTCCCGGCCGGCGTAGACATCGAAATCAAATTATAATCGGCGCCTGCAAACGCTGAGGTCATGTTGGGGAAGCCCAACCAATAACCAAAGGAGGAATAAACATGAAGAAAGGTCTTATCGGTAAGAAAATCGGAATGACTCAGATTTTTGACGACAAGGGAAACGTTATCCCTGTAACAGTCGTTGAGGCAGGTCCGAACGTAGTTACTCAGAAGAAGACAATGGAGAACGACGGCTATGAAGCAGTTCAGGTAGGTTTTGGCGACGTTAAAGTTACTCGCGTTAACAAGCCTATGAAGGGACACTTCGACAAGGCTGACGTAGCTCCGAAGAAGGTACTCAAGGAGTTCCGTCTTGAAGACATCTCTGCTCTTAACGTTGGCGACATAATCAAAGCCGACACATTCGCAGAGGGCGACACAGTTGATGTTAAGGGAACAAGCAAAGGTCACGGAACAGCCGGCGCAATCAAGCGTTGGAATTTCTCAAGACTCCGTATGACTCACGGTACAGGTCCTAACCACCGTCACCAGGGTTCACTCGGCGCTTGCTCAAGCCCCTCAAGAGTATTCAAAGGCAGAAAGATGGCAGGTCATTACGGTCACGAAACAGTTACAATTCAGAACCTTAAGGTAGTAAAGGTTGACGCAGAAAACAACCTTATCGCTATCAAGGGTGCAATCCCCGGTCCTAAGGGCGGAATTGTTGTTATCGCAGACGCGGTTAAAGCTTAACGAAAGGAGAGAAAGAAATGGCACAGGTTCAGGTTTACAGCCAGGAAGGCAGAAAAACTTCTAAGTTAGAGCTTGCAGATTCAGTATTCGGTATTGAGCCAAATGCTAATGCAATGCATCTTGCAGTTGTCAGCTATCTCGCTGCACAGCGTCAGGGAACACAGTCAACTCTCACTCGTTCAGAAGTAAGCGGCGGCGGTGCAAAGCCCTGGAGACAGAAGGGAACAGGCCGTGCACGTCAGGGCTCAACAAGAAGCCCTCAGTGGACACACGGCGGAATCGCTCTCGGTCCGAAGCCGAGAAAGTACAAGGTAAATCTTAACAAGAAGGTTAAGAGACTTGCTATGAAGTCTGCGCTTTCAACTAAGGTTGCAGACGGCGAAATGATTGTATTAAACAAGCTCGAGCTTGAAGAAATCAAGACTAAGAGAATGGTTGAAATTCTTTCAAAGCTCAACGCTCCTAAAAAGGTTCTTCTTGTAACAGCTGATACAAACGAAACTGTTTACAAGAGCGCACGTAACATTGAGGGCGTTAAGGTTTCCACAGTAAACACTCTTAATGTATACGACATTCTTAATTGCGATAAGTTCATCGTAATCAAGGACGCGGTTAGTAAGATTGAGGAGGTATATGCATAATGAAAACAGCTCAGGATATTATCCTTAAGCCAATCGTTACCGAAGAGTCAATGATGGGCATTATGGTTAAAAAGTATACCTTCAAGGTTGCTAAGGACGCTAACAAGATTGAAATTAAAAAGGCGGTTGAGGAAGCTTTCCCCGGCACAGAGGTTGCAAAGGTTAACACAATGCACGTTAGAGGCCGCAAGCGCCGCCAGGGTTACAACGTTGGCTATACTCCCTCATGGAAGAAGGCAATCGTAACTCTTACAGAAGATTCAAAGGAAATTGAATTCTTCTCAGATATGATGTAATCGCTATATAAATAGTTTATAAGCAACACAAATCACGGATGATGATGTATGAAGGGAGCCATCCCTTCGCCAAGTTATCCGAGAATAAGGAGAATTATAATGGCAGTAAGAAATTATAAACCGACTACACCCGGTAGACGCGGAATGTCGGTAATCGACTATTCTTCTTTATCAAAGGTTGCTCCTGAAAAATCTCTTCTTGAGCCTCTCAATAAGAAATCAGGTCGTAACTCATACGGAAGAATCACAGTTCGCCACAGAGGCGGCGGAAACAGAAGAAAGTACCGTGTAATCGACTTTAAGAGAAATAAGTTCGATATACCCGCAACAGTATTAACACTCGAGTATGACCCCAACAGATCAGCTCACATCGCGCTTATTCAGTACGAGGACGGCGTTAAGAATTACATTATCGCTCCCGAAGGACTTAAGGTTGGCGACACTGTTATTGCAGGTACAGACGTAGATATCGTAACGGGTAACGCACTCCCGCTTGAAAATATGCCTGTAGGTACTATCGTACACAATGTAGAGCTTTATCCCGGCAGAGGCGCACAGCTTGCACGTTCAGCAGGTAACAGCGCTCAGCTTATGGCACTTGAAGGCGCTTATGCACTTTTAAGACTTCCTTCGGGCGAGCTCAGAAACGTACCGAGAAATTGTATTGCTACCGTAGGCGTTGTTGGTAACTCAGACCACGCAAACGTTAAAATCGGTAAGGCAGGACGTAAACGCAACATGGGTTGGAGACCTACAGTCCGCGGTTCTGTTATGAACCCGAATGACCACCCCCACGGCGGTGGTGAAGGTAAGTCGCCTATCGGACGTCCCGGTCCGTGTACACCTTGGGGCAAGCCTGCTCTCGGTTATAAGACACGTTCAAAGAAAAAAGCATCTAATAAGATGATTGTTCGCCGCAGAAACGGCAAATAAACGGAAAGGAGAAGATTAAATGAGTAGAAGTACTAAAAAAGGCCCATTTGTAGAAGCAAGCCTCTTCAAAAAGGTAGAAGCTCTCAACGCTAAGGGCGACAAGCAAGTTATTAAGACTTGGTCAAGAAGTTCAACAATCTTCCCTGAGTTCGTTGGTCACACATTTGCTGTTCACGACGGAAGAAAGCATGTTCCTGTATACGTTACAGAGGATATGGTTGGACATAAGCTCGGTGAATTTGCACCGACAAGAACATTCAGAGGCCATGCCGGCTCAAAGACTGGTAAGTAAGAGAAAGGAGAATTACAATGGAAGCAAAAGCTAAAGCAACTTACGTTCGTATGTCTCCGAGAAAGGTTCAGGTTGTTCTTGACCTTATCAGAAACCAGCCTGCTGACAAGGCTATGGCAATTCTTCAGTACACTCCGAGAGCTGCTTGCACACCTGTTTCCAAGGTGCTCAAGAGCGCTATGGCAAACGCTGAGAATAACTTTAATATGGACGTATCAAGATTATATGTAGCATATGCACACGTAGCACCCGGTCCGATTCTTAAGAGAATTCAGCCGAGAGCTCAGGGCAGAGCTTACAGAATCAACAAGAGAACATCACACATCACCCTTGTTTTAAGGGAAATTGAAGACTAATTGGGAGGAAAAGTTAAATGGGACAGAAATGTAATCCAACCGGTTTAAGAATCGGCGTTATCAAGAACTGGGACTCCCGCTGGTATGCAAAGAAGGGCGACTTCGCAGATACGCTTGTTGAGGACTATAACCTCAGAAAGTATCTTTTAAAGAAGCTCTACGGCGCAGGTGTTCCGAAGATTGAAATTGAAAGAGACGCTAAGAGAGTAAGAATCAACATCCACTGCGCAAAGCCGGGTATGGTTATCGGTAAGCAGGGTGCTGAGATTGAAAAGCTCAAGGCAGACTGTGCAAAGAGACTTAAGAGAGACGCAAACGAGGTATTCATCAACATCGTTGAGATTAAGAATCCTGACCTCAACTCAACTCTCGTAGCTCAGTCAATCGCTCAGCAGCTTGAAAGACGTGTTGCTTTCAGAAGAGCTGTTAAGGGCGCTATCAGAAACACAATGAGACTTGGTGCAAGAGGTATCAAGATTATGGTTTCAGGTCGTATCGCAGGTGCTGAAATCGCACGTAGCGAGACCTACAAGGAAGGTACAATTCCGCTTCAGACAATTCGTGCAGACATTGATTACGGTTTTGCAGAGGCAGACACGACTTACGGAAAACTCGGCATTAAGGTATGGATTTACCAGGGCGAGGTTCTCAGAGAGTCACGTAACAATAACCGCAGAAATAACAGAAGAAGAAACAACAATCGCAGGGAAGGGGGAAATAAGTAATGCTTTTACCTAAGCGTGTTAAGCACAGAAAGCAGCACAGAGGCCGTATGACAGGTACTGCTTTAAGAGGTAACAAGGTAACATACGGTGATTACGGTCTTGCAGCAACAGAGCCCGCATGGATTAACGCAGCTCAGATTGAGGCAGCCCGTGTTGCTATGACCCGTTACACAAAGCGTGGCGGTCAGGTATGGATTAAGATTTTCCCTGACAAGCCGATTACAGCAAGACCTGCTGATACCCGTATGGGTAAAGGTAAGGGTAACGTTGACTACTGGGTAGCAGTAGTAAAGCCGGGCAGAGTTATGTTCGAGCTTAACGGCGTTAGCGAGGAGACTGCTCGCGAGGCTATGCGTCTTGCAGCTAACAAGCTCCCGATTAAATGCAAGTTTGTTAAAAAAGAAGTAGAGGGAGGCGAGCAGTAATGAAAGCATCAGAAATCAGAAAACTTTCTGCTGAGCAGAGAGAAAAGAAGCTGACTGAGCTCAGAGAAGAGCTTTTCAACCTTCGTTTTCAGCAGGCTATCAATCAGCTCGAGAACCCTATGAGAATTAAAGCAGTCAAGAAAGATATTGCTCGTATACTTACAGTTGAGAGAGCTATCGAACTTGAGAACGCTAATTCCTAAAGGAGGTAACTGATTATGGAAAGAAACCTCAGAAAAACAAAGATGGGTGTCGTTTCATCTAACAAGATGGACAAGACAGTAGTTGTTACAATCAAAGAGAGAGTTAAGCACCCTCTTTACAACAAGATTATTAACAACACTGTTAAGTATAAGGCACACGACGAGAATAACGAATGCGGCGTTGGCGATAAGGTTCAGATTATGGAAACCCGCAAGCTCTCAAAGGATAAGAACTGGAGAGTAGTTAAAATCGTTGAGAAAGCTAAATAATCATTGCGATTTACAGCTTT
>CAMNAP010000004.1 GCA_946531445.1 uncultured Clostridia bacterium | reverse complement strand
GTTAGTAGCACCCTCTTGCGGTGACGTACACACGCTGCGTGATAATACCGGCTGAAGAGTTATATTGAATGTTTTATAGGCTATATAAAGGGGTTAGTAGCACCCTCTTGCGGTGCCCAAAATTTATTCGGCTTGGAGCGCCGATAAATTTTGACCGCTGCGCCATCCTCGACTCGCTTCATCTCACACTGTGAGCGCTTCGCCGACGATGCCCACGGCACGCTTGCGTGCCGAGTTTCAAGTCATTGCACACGCAAAAAAGAAAGACTACCGTATGGTAGTCTTTCTTTTCTGGCAGGGGCAGAAGGACTTGAACCCTCGGCACGCGGTTTTGGAGACCGCTGCTCTACCAACTGAGCTATACCCCTATTTATAAATCTTACTGCGACTTGAATATATTAACACTTTAGATAAACAATGTCAAGAATTATTTTAGGGGGCACAAGCCCTCCCTTATTTTTGTTTATTCCAACACATTTCTGAGTTTTTGAATCAACGCTTTTTCGCGCCTTGATACCTGCACCTGCGATATGCCGAGCCGTAGTGCAGTTTCCGACTGGGTTTTACCTTCAAAAAATCTGCATTTAATGAGCATCTGTTCTTTTGGCGCAAGGGCAGAAACAGCGCACCTTACTGCTACCCTGTCAAGCATTCTGTCTGATTCGTCAACAGGAATATCAAGCTGTTTTTCGCCCTCCTCGCCTACGCTCAGAGAAATTACAGGATTAATGATATTGAGGATTTCACTCAGTTCCTCCGAATCGTAACCCGTAATCATTGACAGCTCGCTTAAAAGCGGTTCACGTTTTTGAGCATTAATAAAACGCTCACGTTCCCTTTGAACAGAAACAGATTTTTCCTTAATAGCACGTGAAATTTTAATGCTTCCTCCGTCGCGGAAAATCCTTCTTATTTCGCCCATAATTACCGGTACGGCGTATGTTGAAAACTGAAATCCCCTGCTCTCGTCAAAATTATCAACCGCCTTAATCAGCCCGACACAGCCCGCCTGAAAAATATCGTCATACTCCGCTCTGCCTTTAAAACGTTTTGAAACGGAGTGAACAAGCGCAATATTGTTTTTAATAAATTCATCCCTGTTTTCACTTACCATTTTCCTCTGCCCCGAATAATTTTAACAAGCGTTACGCAGGTGCCTGAGTCGCGCTTTGAGGTTACGCTTACTCTGTCGCAAAACGACTGCATTACAGTAAAGCCGAGCCCTGCTCTGTCGTCTGCGCCGGTTGAGAAAAGAGGCTCCATAGCCTTTTTAACGTCGTCTATACCGACTCCCTTATCTTTGATTTTAATTTTCACTGTATTTGTATCTGTTATCTGCGCAGTTATGTAAATTTTTCCGCACGAATCTTTGTAACCGTGAACTATTGAATTTGTTACAGCCTCGCTTACCGCAGTCTTTAAATCGCAAAGCTCTTCAACAGTCGGGTCAAGCGGCGTAATAAAAGCAGAAATTACACCCCTGCAAAAGCTCTCGTTTACAGATTTGGAGTCTACTGTAAGGCTGAATTCGTTAATTACATTCATATTTTCATCTCCTTTATAATTGCAATTGCACCTATTCCCGCAAGCTCAAGAAGCCTTTTTGTACGCGCGTCTACGTTTCTTATTTCAAGCGTTCCCTTAAATGACTGAAGCGTTCTGTAACGTCCCATAATCAGACCGATACCCGACGTGTCCATAAAGGTTACATTTTTAAAATCAATAATCAGGTGGCGCGGCTTATTAACGCTTAAAACAGCGTCAAGACTCTCACGGATTTCCTTTGATGAATGGTGGTCAAGCTCGCCGAAAAGATAAACAATTACGAGCTCGCCCGACGTTTCAATAGTCGCATTCATATTACCAACTCCTAAAAAAATAATACCAATCAGCTATAAAATAGCAGATTGGTATTGCGGAATTTGTTGAAGTAAATATTAAGCTATAATAAATTTCTGACCTGCCGTGCAAGGTAAAAGGAGCCGCACACAAGCGTTACTCCCCTTTCTTTTACAGCAAGCACGGGGTTATCAATAACTTTGACATTTTTGCAGAATTTTTTTGCAATAATTGAGAGGTCTTTAGCATTTATGGCTCTCGGGTTATCGGGAGTTGTCAAAATTATTTTTTTACATTTTGGTGCAATTATTTTTAAATATCCTTCAATGTCCTTATCCCTCATCATACCGATTACGGCAGTTTCGTTTTCAATAACACCTTCAAGCGCTTTCGCCGCGCTCACGTTATGACCGCCGTCAAGAAGGATATTTCCGATTTTTTCCTGCCTTGCAGGAAGCCTTACAAGAGCGTTTACGCCAATTACATTAAGTTCTTTAAGCACAGCGTTGACAAGGCTCAAATTATCGCTTACGCAGTCTGTAACAAGCTTTTTGCATTTGTTTTCAAAATGAGCTCTCAGCTCCCCGTTATATAAAACGCAGGTGGAATTCATCCTTAGAATGCCGGACTTTTCCTCAGCAATATCGTCTATTGTGTTTCCGAGAAAATCGGTGTGGTCAAGAGAGATTGACGTGATAACGCTTAGGTTATCCTCTTCAACATTTGTAGCGTCGCCCTTACCGCCCATACCGCATTCAATTACGGCAAAGTCAACTTTCTTATCTGCAAAAAAGCTGTACGAAATAAACGTAAGCGCCTCAAATTCGGTACATTCACAGTTAGTACCCGCAAGCTTTTCAACACCGTTTATAAAAGCGCTTTCACTTATAAAATCGCCGTTAAGCTGAATCTGCTCTCTGTAATCAACAACCCAGGGGGATGTGAATAAACCAACATTATATCCGCTGTCCGTCAGGGCTTTTGCAATTGTTGCGGCAACTGTTCCCTTTCCGTTAGTTCCCGCAACGTGAATAACTTTATATGTATTCTGAGGATTTCCCGCCTTTTCAAGCGCGTTTTTAATACGGCTAAGCCCCGGCTTAATGCCGAGGCTCTGTTTATTCAGTATGAAGTTTAACGCCTTATCATAAGTGTTAATTTCAGCCATTAACCAATTTCCTCAATAGATTTCTTAATTGAAGCAATCTTTTCATCAAGCTTTGCCGCGTCGTCTCTGTTTTGCTGAACAACCTTTTCAGGCGCCTTGTTTACAAATCCGGGGTTACTGAGCTTTTTATTGATAAATGCAAGCTTATCCTCTGCCTGTGCAAGTTCTTTTTCAAGGCGCTTCTTTTCTGCTTCAAAATCTACAAGGTCGCCGAGCGGAATATAAATCTTTGCGGCGTCGGTAATAATTGTTACAACGTTACCGAGGTCGCCGAAGCTTTCCTTAACCTCAACCTCGTTTGCAGAAGCAAGACGCTTAATGAAATCTGCTCCGTTTTCAAATACGTCGGCAGAAGCAGTTTCAACAAATACCTTTGCCTTCTTGCTGGGCGGAATATTCATTTCTGCACGTCTGTTTCTGATTGCGCGTATAGCAGACATAATTTTTTCCATATCGCCCTCTTCGGTTGTGAAATTGAGCTTTTCGTCATACTTGCACCAATCGGAAATCATAATTGATTCAGTGTCGTGCGGAATAGCCTGATAGATTTCCTCGGTAATAAAAGGCATAAACGGATGAAGCAGCTTAAGAATATAGGTAAGAACGAATACAAGAACGCCCTTAACGTCGTCTTTTGCGGCTTCGTCGTCGCCCTGAAGTCTGATTTTTGCAATTTCAATATACCAGTCGCAGAATACGTCCCAGATGAAATCGTAAAGCTTCTGAACGGCAATACCGAGCTCATATTTATCAAGATTGTCCGTAACCTCTTTTGCAAGTGAATTTGCCTTTGAGATAATCCACTTATCCTCAATAAGAAGATTTTCGGGAAGACCGTTATATTCATAACCGTCGCCGAGATACATAAGAACGAAGCGTGCAGCGTTCCAGAGCTTGTTTGCAAAGTTACGCGAAGCTTTAACTCTGTCGTCAGAAAAACGCATATCGTTACCGGGCGAGTTACCGGTTGCAAGGGTAAATCTCAGCGCGTCTGCGCCGTATTCGTCAATAACCTCAAGCGGGTCAATACCGTTGCCGAGCGACTTTGACATCTTACGTCCCTGAGCGTCACGTACAAGACCGTGAATAAGAACTGTATCAAACGGAACTCTTCCCGTCTGCTCAATTCCCGAAAACATCATTCTCATTACCCAGAAAGGAATAATATCATAACCCGTTACAAGCGTATCTGTAGGATAATATTTCTTGAAGTCCTCTGTTTCATCGGGCCAGCCCATAGTTGAAAACGGCCAGAGCGCAGATGAGAACCAGGTGTCAAGCGTGTCAGGGTCCTGATGAATATGCTCGCTTCCGCAGTGAGCACACTTTGTAGGTGTTTCACGGCTTACAGTAATTTCGCCGCAATCGTCGCAATACCACGCGGGAATTCTGTGTCCCCACCAAAGCTGACGGGAAATACACCAGTCGCGGATATTTTCAAGCCAGTGGAAATAAGTCTTTTCATATCTCTTTGGAACAAACTTTGTTTCGTCATTCTTAACGGCGTCAATAGCAGGGCCTGCAAGAGGCTTCATTGAAACGAACCACTGCTTTGAAACCTTAGGCTCAATAGTTGTACCGCAACGGTAACAGGTGCCAACGTTATGAGAATAATCCTCTGTTTCAAGGAGCGCGCCCTCTTTTTCAAGGTCCTCAACAATAGCCTTGCGTGCTTCGTATCTGTCCATACCGCTGTAACGTCCCCAGCCCTCTTTAATGTGAGCGTCGTCTGTAAGCACATCAATAACCTCAAGGTTATGACGAAGTCCAACCTCAAAGTCGTTGGGGTCGTGAGCAGGGGTAATTTTAACTACGCCTGTACCGAATTCAATGTCAACATAGTCGTCGGCAATTACAGGGATTTCGCGGTGAACGAGCGGTAAATCAAGTGTTTTACCAACGAAGTCCTTATATCTCTCATCGTTAGGGTTAACTGCAACAGCAGTATCGCCGAGCATAGTTTCGGGACGTGTTGTAGCAAGCTCAAGGTATCCGCTTCCGTCTGTGAAGGGATATTTAAGGTGCCAGAAGTGACCTGCCTGGTCCTCGTATTCAACCTCTGCGTCAGAGATAGAAGTAAGACAGTGAGGACACCAGTTAACGATTCTTTCACCTCTGTAGATAAGTCCCTTTTCGTAAAGGTTATTGAACACTTCTACAACGGCTTTGTTACAGCCCTCGTCAAGAGTAAAACGTTCTCTGTCCCAGTCACACGAGGAGCCCATCTTTTTGAGCTGTTCAATAATTCTTCCGCCGTACTGCTTCTTCCACTCCCAGGCTCTTTCAAGGAAGCCCTCGCGGCCTAAGTCCTCTTTGCTGATTCCCTCTTTACGCATAGCCTCAACAATCTTTGCCTCAGTTGCGATAGAAGCGTGGTCAGTACCGGGAAGCCAGAGAGTATTATATCCGTTCATTCTGTGGTAACGGATAAGTATATCCTGAAGCGTGTTGTCAAGCGCGTGTCCCATATGAAGCTGTCCCGTAATATTCGGGGGCGGGATTACGATTGTATACGGCTTTTTTTCACTTTTAACATCAGCGTGGAAATACTTTCCGTCAAGCCAGAATTTATAAGTCCTGTCCTCAAACGAAGCAGGATTATACTGTTTTTCAAGTTCTTTGCTCATAGTTTCATCTCCTAAAAAATAAAACCGCCTCACAATGAGGCGGAATAATTCCGTGGTACCACTCAAATTACGCATAAAATGCGTCACTCAAAGCCTTTAACGCAGGCATACGAAGCAGGCTATTTTTAATTTCTCACCCGCCCGACTCATAAGCTACCTTCACCCCGCCTCGCTGCTGACTTACACCAACCGTCAGCTCTCTTAAAGCTAATCGGAGCTACTCCTCTTATTCCTCGCCTTTCAATATTGGAAATATAATAACAAATTAATTAAATATTGTCAAGACAAAACAGAGTTACATTATAATTTTCGGTAAAATAAAAACGGGCTCAATGAGTCCGCTTAATCATAATTTATCTTCTTTACTTTAAATACTGCTCTGAGGAGGGGTGCGAGCAGCTTCGGGCTTTTAATGAGAACAACCTTCACAGAATCACTCCTAACATGCTTTGACAACCATAACGCCGAGGATTATTACAACAACAGCGAGAATTCGTGTTACCCATACGGCGGGAAGGCAAAGCGCAATAATACAGCCGAGCCCGAACGCAACCCACATATAGTTTTTCTTACCGAATCTGTTCATACAATCACCTGCATTATTTTTGTCTTTAATGCATTATATGAATTATTCGGCTGAATGTTACTAATCGTTACTCTCGCAGAGAAGAAGAACGCCGCTTTCAAGCGTAACGGTACATTCACCGTCTGAAACGCAGTTACAAAGTGCTGTCTGTTCGCCCATTTTAATACTGAGCGATTCTTTGTTATACCAGTCGGCGCCGTACTTTGCGCCTTTAATTCTCACGCCCTTGCAGTCGCTGAGAAAAGCGAAAAGCGAAAAGTATTTGTAATCTGCTTTAAATGTGTATTCCTTTTCAATCAGCCTCAGCCTGTTATGTTCGTCAACAACTGTACATTTAACGCCGTTTTGCCTGCAGTATTCAAGGCAGAGAACATTTCCGTAGGTATGGTCAAAGCGCGAGCCGACAGCGTTAAAGATTTCTATTTCTATAAATCCGTTTTGAACAGCGTAAATAACGCAGTTAAAAGTGTCTGTATAGCTTTTTTCGCTCGGGAACGTAATAATCTCACAGCCGAGGTTTTCAGGCTTTTCACTTGAATCAAAGTCGGCGATGATGAGATCGGGCATTATCCCTGCTGCAAGGAGCTTTTTATAGCCTGAATCAGCGGCGATAATAAAGCTTTCCCTGTCTATATTCTCTTTGAGAAAATCTGCGCAATCGTTCGGCGCACCCGAAACAATGGTGCATTTTACTTTGTCTGCCATTCTTTAATATCCTTTACCTCGTTATACATCATTACATAACTCTCGTGACGGGACTTTGAAATTTTTCCCTCGTGCAGCGCCTCAACAACGGCACAGCCCTTATCGTTAACGTGCGAGCAGTTTGTGTTGAACCTGCACAAATCAAGATACGGCTCAAACTCTCTGAAACAGTAAGGTAAATCCTCTTTGAGAATCTTCTCACACCTCTCGAAATCAAGCGAAGAAAAACCGGGTGTGTCTGCTATATAGCCGCCGTTAGTTTTAAACAGCTCGCAGTGTCTTGTTGTATGCTTTCCCCTGCCGAGCTTTTTACTCGTTTCACCTGTTTCAAGCTCAAGCTCGGGAAAAATATTATTGAGAAGCGTTGACTTTCCAACACCCGTATTACCTGTAAAAGCGCATACGCAGTCTGTAAGGAGCGCCTTAATCTCATCTGCTCCGCTTCCCGTTGTATTGTTGCACACAACGGTTTTAAAGCCTGCGTTTTTATAAATTTCAACATACTGCGAATATGAAGAATCAAGGTCGGTTTTTGTTATAACAATTATCGGCTCAATCTTTTTATACTCTGCAATTGCAATAAGCTTGTCTATTACTGTTGTATTTATCTTAGGGTCAACAACCGAGGCAATTACAAACAGTCTGTCAATATTGGCAAGCGGCGGGCGTACAAGTGAATTCTTTCTTTCGAAGATTTTATCTATAGTATTTTCGTGGTCTCCGTCGTTTACGGTAATTTCAACGTTATCGCCTACAAGCGGAGTAATCTTCTGCTTTCTGAAATTGCCCCTCGCCCTGCATTCATAAACTTCGCTTCCCGTATCAACGTAATAAAAGCCGCCGATACCCTTTACAATTTTTCCTTTTACCATACTTCACCTTTAAATATAGGGCGGATTGCTCCGCCCTGTTGTTAATATAATTTACGGTGTTACCTCAGACGTATCCTCGCTTGTAGCTTCCGTAGGCTTCGTTGGCTTTTGAGTAGTAGTCGTTTTGGAATCATCTCTTGAAGAGCCGCTGAAGTCCATTCTGATACTGTCGCCGCCCTTACCTGACGTCTGCTTTGTATCCTTGTCGCCTGTCTTTGAAAGCGAAACAGATACGTTCTTGCTCTTTCCGTTTTCGCCTGCAACAGTTGTCTTATATGACGAGCCGTCAAGCGGAACGGTCTTTTTAATAAGCGTTGAGCCGTCAACTGTAATTGTGATAGTACTGTAAACAATCTTACCGTTTTTATCTCTTACCTCGGGGAGTAAGATTGAAAGCGAGGACTGTACCTGAGCTTCTGTTGTAGTTGTAGTTTCACCCGATGAGATAATAAGCTTGATTGAGTCGCCCGACTGAGCCTCTTCGCCTGCAGCAGGAGACTGAGAAATTACAACGTCCTTAGGCATCGGACTGTCCTGAGTGATAAACGAAATATTTGTAAAGCCGTACTTTTCAAGGAAAGAACGGGCGCCGTCCTGCTTAAGTCCGTAAACGTCGGGAACTGTGATAGTTTCAACAACAGTTGTTGACGGACCTGACGAGAGATAAATTGTAACCTCTTCATCAGCATTAATCGGCGTATTAGCCTTCGGGTCTGTATAAATAACCTTACCCTCTTCAACATTTTCACTTGAAACAGTAAGCGTCTTAATGTTTATAATACCCGCCTTTTCAAGCATTGCCTTAGCCTGCTGCTCGTTGTAGCCGAAAACATTAGGAATAGGAATACCGTCCTCCGCCTGAGCAACTGTAAGCGTAATCTTAGTACCCTTGAGGATTTTTTCACCCTCTTCGGGAGTCTGCTTGATTATGATACCGGGTTCAGCCTCGTCAGTTTTTTCATAAATCGCTTCAAACTGATATTTGTAGTCGGGCTGTTTGCTAAGTGTGTAAACCTCGTCCCACGATTTACCTACAAAGTTTTCAACAATATACGAGGTTGTGTTGATATTCTTCATAACGCCGAGAACGATAAGAACAGCGGCAGCCGCAAGAACTATTAAGCCGATAATGATAGCTGTGATGTTCTTCTTTCTGCGGTCAGGGTCATCGTATTCATCCTCATCCTCAATGGGAGGCGTCGGCTGAGGTGTAACGGTTGACGATGTAAGTCCGCCCTTGCCGATAACCTTTGTCGGATTAGAATCAGTCTTATTCTCTTTATAAGTGTAGTTGAATACTTTTTTGGGATTATTTACAATTTCTTCAATATCAAAAAGCATTTCCGTAGCAGTCTGATAGCGGTCTGCAGGGTCCTTCTGCATTGCTCTGATACAAATCTGCTCAAGTCCGAGCGGAATATCGGGATTTATATCAGTAAGCTTTTTAGCGTCTGCCTGAAGCTGCATAAGAGCAACCGAAACGGCGCTGTCAGCTTCAAACGGAACGTCTCCCGCAAGCATTTCGTAAAGAACTACGCCAAGAGAATAGATATCTGCTTTCTCGTCTGTAAATTCGCCCTTTGCCTGCTCAGGAGCGATATAGTGAACAGAGCCGATAGCCTGCTCGGTAAGCGTTTTCGTATCGCTTCTTGAAAAACGCGCAATACCGAAATCCGTAACCTTAATATCACCGTTTGAAAGAAGAATAATGTTCTGCGGCTTTATGTCGCGGTGAACAATTCCCTTATCGTGAGCGTGCTGAATTGCATGTAAAATCTGCGTCATAAAAAACAGCGCGTCATTCCACGTAATAGCTCCCTGCTTATTTATATATTCCTTAAGCGTAATTCCGTCGATATATTCCATAACAATGTACTGAATTTTTTCGCCGAAATTAACGTCGTATACCTTTACAATATTGGGATGAGATAAAAGAGCAATCGCCTTTGATTCGTTTTTGAATCTGCGCTTGAACTCCTCGTTATTTGCAAATTCATCCTTAAGTACCTTAACCGCAACAATTCTGTCGCCAACGTTGTCGTATGCCTTATACACTACCGACATACCGCCAACGCCGATAATCTCCTGTACCTCGTACCTGCCGTCGAGTCTTTTTCCTACATAATTATCCATATTTATCCCCGTAAATTATTATTAACAGATTTTATTTTGCAAGCGCAACGACTGTAATATTATCGCCGCCGCCGTTTTCATTTGCTTTTTTAACAAGCCTGTCCGCAAAGGCGTAATACTGACCGTCGCTTAATTCACCGAAGAATTCTTCAGACGTGATATAATTTGAAAGTCCGTCAGTACAGAGAATGAGAATTTCATTGTCGTTAAACTCAATCTCATCAAAATCAACCTTAATTGTTTTGTCTACGCCGACTGCTCGTGTAATATAGTTTTTATTGGGGTGCTTCTCAGCCTGGTCGGCTGTAATTTCACCTTTATCAACAAGGTCCTGAACATAGCTGTGGTCTGTAGTAATCTGTGTTATACCGTCTTTGTCCGCAAGGTACGCTCTGCTGTCGCCTGCGTGGGCAATGTAAACCTCGTCGCCTCGGGCAATTGCACAAACAACAGTAGTTCCCATTCCGTTTAATTCGGGATGAGAATACGCCATATCGTAAACCTCAATATTTGCCGCCGTAATGGCAGAATCAAGAAGGTTAATTATTGATGCGCCGCGCATCTTTTCATTGAAGCAGGCAGTAATTTTATCAGAGATAACCTTAACCGCAAGCGCAGAAGCAATATTGCCTCCTGCTGCTCCGCCCATACCGTCGCACACGACAGCCCAGGCAACCTCACCGGGAAGCTCGCCTACCGCGTAGGCGTCCTGATTCTGTTCTCTGACTATACCTTTATCGGTTTTTGCAACTATTTTCACTGCTTTCACCACCGTTTTCTGTCAGGGTTTCCTGTTTCTTTCTTCTTAGCTGACCGCAGGAAGCATTTATGTCACTTCCAAGCGTTCTTCTTATTGTAGCATTAATACCAAACTTTTTCAAGGCGATTTGGAAATTTATTACTGCTTTATCAGAAGGTTTTTTATTTTCCCTTTCAACAACATTGTTGACAGGAATAAGGTTGACGTGAGAAATAAATCCTTTAAGTAAAGACGCAAGCTGCATTGCGCATTCCTCGCTGTCGTTAACACCTTTTATAAGCGTATATTCAAACGAAACACGCCTTGAAGTTCTTTTTGCATAAGCTTTGCAAGCGCTTATAACTTCATTCACGCCCCACCTTTCGTTAACGGGCATCATTGACGAACGAAGCTTGTCGTTAGGTGCATGGAGCGAAACTGTAAGCGTTATCGGCATATCCTCTTCAGCAAGCTTATAAATCATAGGAACTATGCCGCAGGTTGAGAGCGTAACGTCTCGTAGTGAGAGATGAAGTCCGTCCGGACTGTTGAGCGTTCTTAAAAATTTAATGACGTTATCATAATTATCAAGCGGCTCGCCGATTCCCATTAAAACAACGTGGGAAATGCGGACGTCCAAATCACGCTGTGCAGCGTGAATCTGGCTTTCAAGCTCTGCGGGAAGAAGATTTCTTTTAAAGCCCGCAAGCGTTGAAGCGCAGAAGCTGCAGCCCATTTTACAGCCGACCTGTGAGGATATACAAATAGTATAACCGTATTTGTATTTCATAATAACGCTTTCAACAAATTCACCGTCCGCAAGTCTGAAAAGATATTTTACGGTGCCGTCGAGCGCCGAAGTGTATTTATTTTCAATTCTGCACGAGGGAATGCAGAACTCTTCGGAAAGCCTGTTTCTTAAATTCTTCGGCAAATCGGTCATCTCATCAAATGACGAAACGCCGAAAACGTGAAGCCATTTATAAATCTGAGCTATTCTGAAGCGTTTAAGCTCATATCCCTCAAGTGCGCTTTTAAGCTCGTCGAAGCTTAGCGATTTTATATCAGTCATCTGTTTTTTCCATTACTGCAAAGAAGAAGCCGTCTCCGCCGTCTGTCGACGGAAATACAGTTTTCATCTTCTTTATTTCAAAGCTTTTGTTTTCGGCGATAAAACGTTCAACAACCGCTTCGTTTTCTTTTTTATTAAGCGTACACGTAGAGTAAATCAGCGTGCCGCCTTTTTTAACATAGCCTGACGACACAGAAAGGATTTTGTACTGAATCGGGTACAGCTCTTTAAGTGAATCAAGGCTTTTATATCTTATTTCAGGCTTACGCCTTATAACGCCGAAGCCCGAGCAAGGTACGTCGCAAAGAACTCTGTCAGCCTTTGGTAAACTGTCGTTAAATTCTGTTGCGTCGTTTACAAACGAGACTATATTAGTAAGCCCGAGTCTTTCAGCGCCGTCTTTAATAAGCTCTACTCTGTGACTGTGTAAATCAAGCGCATAAAGCGCTCCCGTATTTTTCATACATTCGGCAACGGTAAACGCTTTTCCTCCGGGTGCTGAGCACACGTCAATTACTGTTTCATTTTCCTTTGCGCCGAGCGCCATAGCACATTCGTAGGAGCTTAAATCCTCAATGTGAAGAAGTCCCCTTTTAAATGCCTCTGACGACGTCGGATTATAATGAGAAAGGATTCTTACTACACCGCCCTCGCTTGAGCTTTCAACATTTTCAAGAGCAAGCTCATATACAAGCTCGTCGCTGTCAAGATAAAGCGAATTTGCAACAGCAAATACAGGCGCGGAACTGTTGAGATTCTTTAGTATTTCAAGTGCCGTTTCCTCGGAATAATGCTTTTTCCAAAGCCCGATAAGCTCCTTCGGACAGGAGTATTTTATCTCATCGTCAAGAGAGTCTGTATCAATTCTATCGCTGTCAATTTTATGTAAAACAGCATTAACAAGACCTTTATAATATGAAAGCCCTGTCTCATCGCACAGCTTAACCGTTTCGTTAACTGCTGCAGAGCTCGGCACCTTATCCATAAAATAAAGCTGATAAGCGCCGAGATAAAGAAGAATTTTAACCTTTGGTTTTGTTCTTCCCGTCAGCTTTAACGAAACTATATACTCAAGTGTGAGCCGTCTTTCAACTACGCCGAGCACAAGCTGCGAAACGAAAGCTCTGTCAACGGCAGACATATCCGCCGTTTTTTTATCTGTTTCAATATTTGAATAGGCGTTATTTCTTATAATTCCGTCAAGTATTTCAAAAGCGCAAAGCCGCGGTGATTTCATCGTCTTCTTCCCCCGCTGACAAGCAAAACGAGTCTTAACAGCGTAGCAAGAGCAGAGGCAAGCGCTGCAACGTATGTCAGAGCCGCCGCTGTAAGCACCTTTTTAGCGCCCTTATATTCGCTTTGGTCAAGGAAATTACTGCCCTTTATCGTTGCAAGAGCGCGTTTACTTGCGTCAAATTCAACGGGAAGCGTAACAAGCTGGAAGAATACAACGAAGGAATAGAGAATAATTCCTACATACGCAATGAACGTTCCGAAGGTTGAAAGTGAAGCGAGTGTTGTAAGGTAAATACCGCCGATACAAAGAATTATACCGAGCGAAGAGCCGATTCTTGTTGCGGGAATAACTGCATTTCTGATTTTAAGGAAGGAATATTCCTGCGCGTGCTGGCAGGCGTGTCCCGCTTCGTGGCAGGCAATACCTACAGCCGCAACGCTTCTTGAGTCAAACACGCCCTCCGAAAGATTAATAACCTTATTAGTAGGGTCATAGTGGTCTGTAAGATTTCCGCTTATTTTCTGAATTGTAACATCGGTAACTCCGTTGAGCATTAAAAGCTGATAAGCCGCCTGTGCTCCTGTCATACCGCGGCTGTTCATAACTTTAGAATACTTTTTATAATTTGATTTCACCTTTGCCTGACATATAAGCGCAAAGATAAATACGGGTATCATAATGAACCCTGTCATTGAGTACAAAAAATAAGTTCCCATATCAGTCTCCTATCACTGTATCTTTATCAATCTTATTTCCCTGCAGAAAAGCGCTTGCAATCATACGCTTCTTCCCCTGCGGCTGTAATTCAAGTATCTCAAGACACCTTGAGTCGCCGCACTGAACAATAAGTCTTTTTCCGCTTTCAATTACGCGACCTGCAACAGTACCGTCAACTGCACAGTCACAGTGAACGGTTTTATGAATTTTAACAACCTTGCCGTTAATAACGGTCTGGGCAACGGGCCACGTCTGAAGCCCCCTTACCTGATTATGAATTTCACAAGCAGACCTGCTCCAGTCAATCGGGCAAAGCTCCTTTGTAATCATTTTTGCATAGCCGAAATCGCCCTGAGGCTGCGGCGTTTTTACTGCTTCGCCTTTTTCAATAAGCTCAAGCGCCTCAATGAGCGCCTCTGCGCCGATTGCCGAAAGCCTGTCAAACAGCTCTTCGGAGGTTTCGTTTTCGCCGATGTGCGTTTTTTCACAAAGGATTATATCGCCCGTATCAAGCCCCTCGTCCATCTGCATTATACAAACGCCCGTTTCCTTTTCTCCGTCAAGAACAGCCCACTGAATAGGAGCGGCTCCTCTGTACTTAGGAAGAAGTGATGCGTGTACGTTAATACAGCCATACGGCGCGGCTTCAAGCACCTCTTTTGGTAAAATCTTACCGTAGGCTACAACAACAATAACGTCGGGCTTAAGCCCCTTGATTATTTCGGGGACATCTGAATTTTTAATCCTTGCGGGCTGATAAACCTCTATCCCTCTGCTGAGCGCAAACTCCTTAACTGGCGGCGGTGTAAGAAGCTGTTTTCTACCGACAGGTTTGTCAGGCTGAGTAAAAACAGCTGCTACCTCGTGTCCCGTGTCACAAAGGTTTTCAAGGCACGGTACGGCAAAATCGGGCGTACCCATAAAAACAATACGCATTATCCCTGTAAGCCTCCGATTACTTTAGATGTAAAGAGAATTCCTTCAAGGTGGTCAAGCTCGTGACAGAAGCATCTCGCTTTAAGTCCTTCGCCTGTATAAACGTGCCATTTGCCCGTTCTGTCCTGCGCCTTAATCTGAACCTTTGCAGGGCGGATACAAACGCCGTATTTTCCCGGAACTGAAAGACAGCCCTCGCTTTCACGCTGTTCGCCCTCTGTTTTAACAATTTCCGGGTTAACAAGCTCAATCGGTCCGTCGCCAACATCAAGCACGACAACTCTTTTAAGCATACCCACCTGAACTGCGGCAAGTCCGACGCCGTTTGCCTGATACATTGTTTCAAACATATCGTCAATAAGAATAGCGAGTTTTTCATCAAATTTCTCAACTACTCTGCTTTTTTTATTAAGTATAGGGTCTCCCTCTTTTACTACATTTCTGAGTGCCATAGTATCTCCAGTCTTATGATAAATCGTCAGGATTTAAATCTACGCTCAGCGAAACGTTCTTAAACTCTTTAAGCTTTTTAATCTGTTTGAGAATTTCCGTTATGAGCATTCTGACATTTTTATTGTTTTTGGTTTTAAGTAAAATTCTGTATCTGAAATTATTGTTGATTTTTGAAATTTTTGCCTGAGTAGGACCGAGCGCAACAAGCTTTACCTCTTTATACTCATTCTTATTTAGCTCAACCATAATATCAAAAAACTTTTTTGCGCACAGAGCGCACTCGTTTTCGTTTTCACCCGTAAACATAACAGAAAACAAATCGCAGTACGGCGGGTATATCATAATTTTTCTCATCATGATTTCATTTTCATAAAAGCCCTTATAATCCTGCTGCGATGCGAATTCAACAGTTTCGTTAAACGGGTTAATTGTCTGAACAACCGCGTAGCCCTTTTCCTTTCGTCTGCCCGCTCTTCCTACAACCTGAGTAATCAAATCAAACGAATTCTCGTTAGCTGTATAGCTTTCGTTATAAAGCGAATTATCTGCGTTTACAACTCCTACAAGCGTAACGTTATCAAAATCAAGTCCCTTTGCAACCATCTGAGTTCCGATTAAAATATCGTACTCGCCTGACGCAAACGAATCAAGCAGCTTCTGATGAGAGAATTTTGCAGTTGTAGTATCCGCGTCCATTCTTAAAATACGCGCAGACGGGAACAGTCTTGAAAGCTCGTCCTCAATTCGCTGAGTACCGTAGCCGCTGTATCTTACCGAATCGCTTTTACATTCAGGGCAGATATTATCAAGCGGCTTGCTGTAACCGCAGTAATGACACTGAAGGCGGTTATTGTAGCTGTGGTATGTCAGAGAAATTGAGCAGTTCGGACAGGTTATAATATGTCCGCACTCGTTACACGCTATAAAGGTATTATACCCTCTTCTGTTTATAAGAAGAATCGTTTGCTTCTTTTTTTCAAGGTTTTCTGTAATAAGTCTGCTCAGCACAGATGAAATCGGAGATTTGTTTCCGTTTTTCATCTCACTTTTCATATCAACCGTAATAACCTCGGGAAGCACGGCGTCGCCGTATCTCTCGTTAAGCTCACAAAGCGCAATTTTTCCGCTTACTGCGGCAGAATATGTTTCAACGCTCGGAGTTGCCGAGCTCATAAGAAACAACGCGTTATTATATTTTGCTCTGAAACGGGACACGTCCTTTGCGTTATATCGCGGCGTACGCTCGCTTTTATATGTGTGCTCCTGCTCCTCGTCCATAACAATGAGTCCGAGATTGTGAAGCGGAGCAAAAACAGCCGAGCGTGTACCGATAACTATCTTAGCTTCTCCCCTGTCGGCGCGCTTATACTCGTCGTTTCTCTCGCCGAGCGAAAGCCCGCTGTGGAAAACCGCAACTCTGTCCCCGTAGCGCCTGTGAAAAATTGAAAGCGTCTGAGGAGTGAGCGATATTTCAGGCACCATAACGATAACGTCCTTACCGTTATTAACAGCGTCGTCAATAAGCTTAAGATAAACCTGAGTTTTGCCGCTTCCCGTAACTCCGTAAAGAAGCCCTGTACCGCCGCCGTTTTCCATAATACCCTTCAAGCGTGCGTACGCGCTTTTTTGTTCGTCGGAAAGCTCAATTTCCTCCTGAACACCTGCGCTGTTTTCAACGTTGAACGGCTTTCTGTAAACCTCTCGCTGAAAGATTTCAACAACGCCGCTTTTTTCAAGGTTTTTAACAACTGTAGCACCGACGCTGCAGAATTCGCAAATCTCGTTAAATCCTGCGCAGCCGACGTCAAGAAGCAGCTCAACAACAAGTCTCTGCTTTTTTGTTACAGATAAAAGCACGTCCTCGCTGTCGTCAACAAGGCGGACCATTCTTTCACTTTTGTCCTTAAGACGTCCGTAGCCCCTCGGTAACATCTGCTTAAGACAGTCGTACGCTGTGCAGAAGCAGCGTTCCTTAAGCCACATTGCAAGCTTTACCATTTCGTCGCTCAGGGCTTTTTCGTAAACGGAAGTTATTTCCTTGAGTGAAGAAACGTTCTCTTCCTCGCTGAGTTCTACAATAATTCCGCTTCTTACCTTGTCTCCCCGTCCGAAAGGCACGTCAACGCGGCAGCCAATCTGAGCTTTTTCTTTAAGACTATCCGGTACTGTATAGCTGTATTCCGTATCAAAGCTGAAAAAGGTGTTATCAACCGCAACTGCTGCAACGGTCATTTTCATCTTCTCCTAACTTATTTGAGTTCGTCGGGCTCTGTAATAACGTACTTGCCGTCGCAGATTTCAACGATTGCCTTTGAAACTGTCTTTTCCTCAATGGGCTCGTTCTTTTCAATAGCCTCGTCTCTGATTTCTCTTGCTCTTTTAGCTGTTCCTACTACAAGAGAATAACGGCTGTTTACGTTTCCAAGCATTTTCTTTAAATCGGGATTGAACATAATAATATCTCCTTATCTGTTATGAGCTATAAGCTCGTTTTCTAATATGTTGTTAATTTTATCAACGCACTTTCCGAGGTCGTCGTTAACTACGTTGTATTTATATAAATTTGCAAACTCAAGCTCAAATTCAGCAAGCTCAAGCCTTCTGTTTATATCCTCTTCATCGTTTGTGTCTCGTTTTTCAAGGCGCTCCCTGAGCACCTCAAAGTCCGGCGGAAGAAGAAAAATCGGAACACAGTCGGGACGGAGTCTCATAATATTCTGTCCGCCCTCAACCTCAATTATAAGAAAACAGATTTTTCCGTCGTTAATGGCTTTGTTTACGCCCTCAACCGGAGTTCCGTAATAACAGCCGTTATAAACAGTATATTCAAGAAGTCCCTTTGAATTTAAAAGACGTTTGAATTCTTCCTCTGTTTTAAAATAATAATCTACTCCGTTTACTTCATTTTCTCGCGGGAGACGGGTTGTAGCCGAAACCGACTTGACTATATCCCCTCTTCTTTTACACAGCTCTTTAAAAACCGTGTCTTTACCGCAGCCGCTCGGAGCCGAGAGAACAACAAGCATTCCTTTTTTATTCATCAGCTCTGCTCCTCCTCAAATCTCTTTGCAATGTTATCAAGCTCAAGATAGCTTAAAATAACATTATCGCTGTCGGTAATTATTACGCTTTTTGTTTTTCTGCCGTGAGTTGCGTCAATAAGCGTTCCGTTTTCCTTTCCCGTCTGAACAATACGCTTAACGGGAGCGGATTCGGGCGAAACTATTGAAATAACTCTGTCGGCATTTATTAGATTTCCGAAACCGATATTAACTAACTTCATACTGTTTACCTATTCAATGTTCTGAATCTGTTCTCTGATTTTTTCAACCTCTGCTTTGATGTCAACAACCTTTCTCGCTATGTCAACATCGTTTGCCTTTGAGCCTATTGTATTAGCCTCGCGGTTGATTTCCTGAACAAGAAAGTCCATCTTACGTCCTACAGGCTCATCGCTTTTAATAAATTCCTTAAGCTGGGAGATGTGAGAGCGGAGTCTTACAGTTTCCTCAGCAACGGCAACCTTATCGGCAAAAACGGCAACCTCCTGGATAATTCTCGCCTCATCAAGAGTTACGTCGCCGATTAGCTCATGTACTCTTTCAACGAGCTTGTCATTATACTCCTTAACGGTTTCAGGCGAGCGCTTTTCAACATATTCAACGTTACTGAGAATAATATCTGCACGGGAATCAATGTCGCAAAACATCTTTTCGCCCTCGGCTTTACGCATTTCAATGAACTTGTCAATAGCCTCGTCGGCAGTTTCTTTAACGTAAGACCAGATTTTTTCCTCGTCCTCTTCAGCTTTTTTAACTACGAGAACATCGGGATAGCGGCTTACGGTTGAAGCGCCGTAATCACATTTAAGGTCATATGTTTCTTCAATTTCCTTAAGCGCTTTTACATAAGCGGAAGCAAGAGTGTTATTAACAACTACCTCTGCCGCATCTGTGTTGAGCGCCTCAATTCCGACAAAGCATTCAACCTTACCTCTTGAAACCTTAGAGTTAATATAGCTTTTAATTTTATCGTCAAGAAATCCGTACTGTCTCGGAATTCTGGAAGAAAACTCAAAGTATCTGTGATTAACGGATTTAAGCTCTACGGTAATAACATACCCGTCAAGCTCTTTAACGGCTCTACCGAAGCCTGTCATTGACCTGACCATATCGCACCTCCTTAATATATTAAATATATTATAGACACTGCAGATATAAAGGTCAACATTTTGTTAACGGTTTATTTACAATATTAATAAATACTTTACAATAAGAAAAAGCTCCCGAACACCATGGAGTTCGGGAGCCGAGTACTTATCTCATTGGTCTGTCCTCATTATTGTTATTTTTAAGGTACAATTACATCTACTTTTTAATTAACTATCCCATTGGAGTATACCTCGCTGTATTAATTACATAGGCTTTTAAACTCTAATTAGTACATTGGTCTATACCTCATTAATTAAATTATAGATATGAAACATAACATTTCGTTTTGTTGATTTTTCTAAGAGCTTTTCTGCTCTGATTACCGGCATGATAATAATCATATATAGCTTTAATATTAAGTTTTCTTCACCTGAAAGTATTTTCCGATCATGCCAATAACATTCAGAAACTTCATAAAGCCATAACCCGTTATCAAACTACTTCTTTTCGTCTGATTCTGTCGATTAAAATATTCGTTATTTTATCGGGATACTTTACAGGTGGCTAAAGTCTTTGGTTTACTGTCCATTGGTTTAGCCCTCCTATTCAATTATTTGAACTTTGGCTCCTAATGTAGATTTCGCGTTAACGCCTGAGCCTCTCTCTTAAGTTCAACTACATATTAGCATATTTCTTGTTAATTGTCAATAGGTTTTTTCCACTTTTTTTAAATTTTTTATGCATAATAAACAATTCATTAAATCTATTGACTAATTGCAAAAAATAGAATATAATAGATTTGTTGGGGCTATTCGTCGCAACTCTATATTTTATTTAAGGAGAAGCTTATGGAAAACGAAGAACTCTACACTCCCGATATTATCTCTGTAACCGACGAGGACGGAAATGAAATAGAATTTGAACTCCTTGAAAGGTACGAAACAGACGACTGTGTTTACGTTGCGATTACTGAATACAGAGACGATGACGAGGAAATTGTTGAAGGCAATTTTGAGGTTATAATTCTTAAGGTTGTTGAAAATGAAAACGGCGACGAATTCCTTGAAGAAATCAGCGACGACATTGAATACGAGCAGGTTTCTGATATACTTATGGCAAAGGTTGAGGAAAAATACGACGTTGAATATTTTGACCCCGACTTGCAATAATATAATATGATACTATTTCTGCGCATCTCGGTAACCGCAGGCTTAAATAACCCGAACAAATACTATTGAGGGATTCAGGCTCCGTTTACGGGAATGCAGACCTCCCTGCCCTTGGCTATATGCCATTCTCAGGACGTTGGGAGCACAAAGTACGCGGGATGAAGCCCACCTGCGTTTAACAGCAGGTTATCTTCAGCCGCGGCGGATGTGCGGATTTACAGTAAAAAAGCAACTCTCAGCGAGTTGCTTTTTTACATTATATTTAAAATTATTCGCCCTTCATTTCAAGAAGCTGCTGAGTTCCGTCAAACGAAGCCTTTGAAAGTGCAATTGAATCAAAGATTGCAGCTTCAATATCATCGGGGGTACAGCCGAGCTCTTTAGTGTCATCTGTTGGGATAAAGAGGTTCATTCCCATAATGTCGGCAAGACCTACGGGGTCAATACCGCTTTCAATACCTCTGTCGGCATAATCCTTTCTGAGAAGGAGGCCGAAGGACTTGAACATCCACTTCGGAATATCGACAATCTTTCTGTCCTCGATGCCGTCCATAGCTCTGTAAACGATTTTAAGGAACTGACGCCATGTGAGGTTGTAGCAGGAAATACCGTACGCTCTTGCGCCCTTAACCTGTTCAGCAGCGCCAACAATAGCCTCGCCTACCTGACGTACTGTAAGCATAGCAGTACCGCCTGCAGGATAGAAGGTTGCGGGCATTTTTTCAAATCTCTGAAGCTGTTCAATAAGAATTACCCAAACAGGCTTACGTCCCGGCTGAGTACCGAAGATGTAAGGAAGCTCAAGAACAGCAACGCCCATATCGTCATCTGCATATTTAAAGGCAACTTCTTCCTGGTCAATTCTTGAACGGATGTAAGGATGCTTGGCGCAAAGGTCCATTTCCGGACGTTCTTTAGCAAGCCATGCAAAATATGAGCCGAGAACTACGCAACGCTTAACTCCGCATTTTTTTGCCATAGCAAGACATCTGTCTACGGGGTCAATATTATATTTTTTGTATGCGTCATAAACGGGAGCGGGAAATTCAACTCTCTCGTCTACGCCTGCAGCGTAAACAAATGCGTCCATTCCCTTCATAGCTGCCTCAAGCTCTTCATCGCTGAGCTCAAGGAAGTTACCGAAAGAAATTTCCATCTCTTCGGGAATCGGTGCTCCCTCGGGAAGCGGCGGAAGTGCAATAGTCTTAACCTTATGACCTCTGTCAATAAAGAGCTGAGCTGCTGCAGAGCCTAAAAGACCTGTGCCGCCGAAAATCAGTACGTTCATAAATCTACCTCCAAAACTGTAAATTATATTCTGCTTTTTCATTATAGCACCGCCGTTATAAATCGTCAACCTAAAAAAACAAGCAAGACTCTTAGAACTTATAATTTCCGTAGGAAAATCATATTGACAAAATGTTTTTAATAATATATATTATTTATAGACTATGTCTTATAATTTTTGCATATTATGCATAATAAAAAGGAGAGATTTTTAATGACAAAGGTTAAAAGAATTGCTGCAGTGCTTCTTGCAGTTATTATGATGCTTTCAGGCTCTATGACTGTTTTTGCTGCAAGCTATAAAAAGACAACTGTAACTCTTCCCGAGGGAAAAACGAGCGCAGATGTTGAGAAAACGGTTGATGAGCTCTGGAAGTTTATCGCTTCAGACGTAGCGCCTGCACTCACAGACCAGGTTGACTTAAGGTACGGCGCAGAGCCGCTTCTTACAGGTTTGTGTTTCAAAAACGAAACAATCGGTAAGGTTTACGGACTTATCGCTAATCTTTCACACGCAAACAGTACCGCTGCAAGATTTCTTGTACCCGGTATCTTTACTAAAGAATCTATGTCAGGAATGCTTTTTGAAAGTAAGTTCAGCGGCGCCGCTGCAAAAATTGCTGCAGCTACTGTACCTGTAGACGAGGAAGGCAAAACTATTCAGGTTCCTGTTACAAGAACTGACAAAGACGGCAACGATTATGAAACAACGGAAAGCGCAAACATTATTGACGGCGTTGCGCTTATCGCATTTGAAAACGGCGACTTCGGTTTTAACGATTATGACAAGCAGGGCTTTGTTACAGCGCTTGAGGCTGTACTGCGTCCGTTAACTTACGTTCTCGGAAATCATCAGTCAGGCTTAGAAGTTGATACAAAGTCTGTATATGAAGCTGTTGTTCCCGTACTTGAAGAACTCGGCTGCAAGCTTCCGACTCCCGATGCATTTATGAACGAGTTCAACAAAGCTGAAGCGGTTAACCCTGTTTCAAGCGGTGATAAGCTTTTAGCTCCTATTTTTGATTCTATTATGAATGATGTGCTTTCTTCTCAGGCACTTGCTGACCCGCTTAACAGCATTCTCAAACTTTTACCGAGAATCGGCGCGGTTGTTGATAAGGATATGCTCACAACTATGGCGCAAAAGATTGTTCAGAGCATCCCGATTGCTATGTCATTTGTTGACCCTTCAACAATCAATCTTGGAAAAGACAAAATTAATAAGTCAATTGCTGACATTGACCTTATTGAATTAATCACAAAGGAAAGCGGCGAGGTTAAGCTCACTCTTTCTGCTCCTGACTGGACTAAGCTTGCTAATGCTTCTGATTCAGAGAACGTTGCAAGCGCTCTCGGCGGAAAGTATGAGCTCAGAACAGGCGACAAGGCTGTTGTATTCACTCTCCTGTTCTATTACCTTTATGACAACTTCCTTGATGCAAAGTATCCTATCGTTAAGGGCGTTATCCAGCAGCTCCTCGGCGATACACTTTCAGGCCTTGTAACCGGCTATACAGACAGACTTAACGCCGCAGGTAAGGTTCCTACATACAAGAAGCTTCTCGATTTCTTTGACGGCACAGACGCTACTGCTGACGCAGGTAAGTCAATCGGCGATACACTCGGCAACGTAAGCGAAGTTCTTCAGTTTGGCAAGATTGACGCTTCTGACGCTACAATCAAGCTTTCAAGAAAGACCTTCAACTACAACGGAAAATATAAGAAGCCCGTTGTTACTGTTTATCTTGGCGATATGCAGCTCACTAAGGGTATTGACTACAAGGTTGTTTATCAGGACGGCTGTAAGAATGTAGGCAACTACAAGGTTAACATTCTCTTTATTGGAACATATTCAGGCAACGCTTCTGCTTCGTACAGAATCCGTCCTGCCAAGACAAAGATTGTTAAGGTTAAATCTGCAAAGAAAGCGTTAAAGGTTAGCTGGAAGAAGAAGGCTAAGCAGAATAACGGCTATGAAATCCAGATTGCTAAAGATAAGAAATTCACAAATGTAGTAAAGACTGTTACTGTTAAGAACGCCAAGAAGTCATCTAAAAAGATTAAAGGTCTTGCAAAGGGCAAGTACTTTGTAAGAGTAAGAACCTTTAAGGCTGTAAACGGAACAACTTCTTACGGCAAATGGTCAAAGGCTAAAAAAGCTAAAGCAAAATAAATCACAACTGAAAACTCCGAGGCTCTGCACAGAGCCTCGGAGTTTTAATTTTATTAAGCAGATTGTTAAACAGGATGCACCTTGTTAACTATATCGCTGTGTTTAGTATCAAGGTTATACTTTCTATCCCTTCTCTTTTCAAAGAAGCTTCTTGCAACGTCGCCGAACTGTGCATAGGAAAGAACATCCTCATCACTAGGGTCAAACTCAAGAATTTCCTTTTTAAAGCCGTCAAGTGTGTCAGTAAGAAGGTCGGCAGGTCTGCAGGTAATAATTTCCCCGTCGCCTACAATCTTCTTCTGAAATTCAGAATCAATGGTGCTCGGGGTTTTTCCGTATTTACCCGCTACCAAATCTCTGAATTCCTTTGTTACCATCTTGTATCTTTCGCCCATAATAACGTTAAACACTGCCTGAGTGCCTACAATCTGTGACGACGGAGTAACAAGCGGCGGATAACCTGCGTCTGCTCTTACTTTAGGAACCTCATTGAGTACCTCTTCAAGCATATCCTCTTTTCCTGCCTGCTTAAGCTGGCTATTGAGGTTTGAGAGCATTCCGCCCGGCACCTGGTATAAAAGAGTTTTGGCATTAACGCCGAGCATCTTTGTATCAAGGAGTCCGCTTTCAATATACTTCCTTCTTAAAACATCAAAGAAATCGCGGATTTCACTGAGCGCCTTTAAATCAAGCTCAGTATCGTATTCCGTTCCCTTAAGCGCGGCAACCATAGATTCCGTTGCGGGATGCGAGGTGCCCATTGCAAGAGGTGACATTGCCGTATCAACAATGTCTGCGCCCGCTTCAATACCCTTGAGAAGAACCATAGAAGCAAGTCCCGAAGTGTAATGAGAGTGAAGCTGAATCGGTACAGATACAGTATTCTTAAGCGCACTTATTAAATCATAGGCGGCGTACGGAGTAAGAAGCCCCGCCATATCCTTTACACAGATTGATGAAGCGCCGGCGCTTTCAAGTTGCTTTGCGTAGTTGCAGAAATACTCGTTAGTAAACATATCTCCTGTTGTGTAAGAGATTGCCGCCTGAACGTGACCTCCGTATTTGTTAGCGGCGTTTATAGCAGTTTCAAGATTTCTGACGTCGTTGAGCGCGTCAAATATTCTAAGTATATCAATACCGTTATCAATGCTCTTTTTTACAAAGTAGTCAACCACCTCGTCGCTGTAGTGACGGTAGCCGAGCATATTCTGCCCTCTGAAAAGCATTTGCAGCTTTGTGTTCGGACAGCTTTTTCTAATTGTTCTGAGGCGCTCCCACGGGTCCTCGTCAAGAAAACGGAGGCACGAATCAAACGTTGCACCGCCCCAGCATTCAAGAGAATGAAATCCGATTTTATCAAGAGCAGGAAGAATATCAACAAACTCCTCAGTTTTCATTCTTGTTGCAATTAGCGATTGATGAGCGTCTCTTAAAACTGTTTCAGTAATTTTTACCTTTGACATATATTAAGCTCCTAATCAAGTGTAATGAGAATCTTACCTGCGTCTACGCTTTCACCTTTTGAAACGTTAACCGACGCAATAGTTCCGTCACTCGGAGATACAATTTCATTTTCCATTTTCATAGCTTCAAGTATAACGAGCGTTGCGCCTTTTGTAACACTGTCTCCTGCCTTAACCTTAACGTCAAGAATATTGCCCGGCATAGGCGCTTCAACAGTTATGCTTCCTTGCTGTGCAGGCGCTTTAGGCGCTGACGGAGCAGGAGCAGGCTGAGCAGCAGGAGCTGAAGCAGCAGAAGCTGCGGGCGCTGAGCCGTTTTCTTCAACTGTAACGTTATATGCAACGCCGTTTACGGTAATTGTGTAATTCTTCATAATCTTGTCCTCCGATTATTTAACGCTGTGTTTTCTCGCGATTGTTGTTTCACGCTTAGAGCTTAACATTTCAAGCGATTCAATAATTTTGTTTCTTGTATCCTCTTTAGCAATTACGCAGTCAATTGCGCCGCTCTTTGCCGCCTCTTTTACAGATGCCGCTGTGTTTTTATATTCCTGTTCAAGCACCTTTCTGTCCTCGCCGTTTGCAAGTCTGTCGTTCCACATAAACGCGACGGCGCTTTCAATACTAAGCGGTGACGCAGTTGCGCTGTCCCACGCAATAGTAACATCTGCCGAAGCGCCTTTACCTGCGAGTACGATGTATGGGCTTCCAGCTGACTCGGACGTTATTAGGCTGATTTTCGGGCACGTTGCCGAAGCATAAGATGAAACAAGCTTTGTAAGCGCAGTAAGAAGCTGAGGCTCGCTTCCTTTTTCCGTTTTAGCACTGTCGGCAATTGTTATAATCGGAATATTGTACGCGTCGCAAAGCTTAATAAAAGCTTCAGCCTTGTACGCGCTTTGTGATGAAAGCTCGCTGTTGTTAAAATCTATAATTCCCGCAGTAGTACCGCCTACAGTTGTAAGAGCTGTTTTAATCTTCGTAGCGTACTGCTTTTTAAATTCAACTGTAATAATATTATCTGAAAGCTCACCGATAATACCGTCAGAACTCTGCTGTGCTTCCTCTGTTTCAAATGCAGGGAGCGGTGAAAGGTTGTTCAGCGGAAGAAGCGATATAATGTCAGACGCCACAGACAATGCTTCTTCAATATCGCCGCACACAACGTCTACGGTACCGAGGCTCGCGTTTTTATTAATATCAATATCGCTCGGCGCGTTAACATAAAAATCGCTGCTTTCACACGCAATTACAGCGTCAGCCATATTTGCCGCAACGGCAGCAACGCCGAGACATGCTCCGTTGATAACAGAAATCTGAGGCACCACGCCCGAAAGACGTGAAGCACTTTTAACAAGCTCGCCGTATTTTGACAAAAGCTCAAAGCCGCCTTCAAGCTGTAAGCCGTCGCTGTTGAAAACGCCTACAATCGGACAGCCCGTCTTTTCAGCAAGCGAATAAACCTTAAGCAGTTTATTGCAGGTAGCCGAATCAATTGCGTTGTCAAGACAGAAAGCATAAACGCTTACTCCGCCAACAGTACCGAAGCCGATACTTGTTGCGCTTTCAACTAAAGAATCAAGCTCGCTGAAGCTCTCACCGTCAAACAAAATTTTCAGTACATCATAAGATTTATTACCCGTCATATGAAATCCTCCAAATTACGCTATTATGATTATAATACTATTCTTTGTCAATATCAACAATTTTTTATATAATAAATAAAGCAGGGCAATGCCTGCTTTTTATTATTTGTCGGCGTGGCCTGCTGAACGGAGAAGCTTTTTTACCTCCTGCTCTGACAGCTCTCTGTACTGCCCCTGCGGGAGCATACCGAGCTTAAGCGAGCCTATTGCCGTTCTCTTAAGCCTTGCGACCTCAAGTCCCTGACTTTCACACATTTTACGGATTTCTCTGTTTCTGCCCTCGTGAATTACAAATTCGAGAACTACTCTTCCCTCCTCCTCGGTAAGAATACTCACCTCGGCAGGAGCAGTCATCTTTCCGTCAATTTCAATTCCGTGGCGGAGATTGTAAAGCGCGGCGTCTGTAATTTTAGGTCTTACGGTAACGCGGTATTTCTTTGCGTATTCGTATGAGGGATGAGTCATACAGTTTGTAAAAACGCCGTCGTTTGTAAGGAGTAGAAGTCCCTCGCTGTCCTTATCAAGCCTGCCTACGGGATACACTCTTTCCTTAATATCGGGAATTAAGTCCATAACCGTTTTACGGCCCTTTTCGTCAGATACGGTGGTTACATATCCTCTCGGTTTATGAAGCATAATATAGACCATTTTACGCTTTCTGACAAAAGTAATTTTTTCACCTTTGACTGTAACAAGGTCTTTGTACGGATTAATTTTCATTCCTATTTCGGCTACGTGACCGTTAACCTTTACCTTGCCTGCCGCAATAAGTTCTTCACTTTTTCTTCTTGAGGCAATTCCCTGCTCAGCCATAAATTTCTGCAGGCGCACCTCGCTTTTATTTGCCATAATTATTCCTCACGTTATTATAATATCTGTCTTTTTCAGTAAAGCATTATTTGTATAAACAAGGGCGTAGCCCGCTGCATCGCCGCTTTTATAAGGCGAATAGATAAACGGATAGTAATAAAGCCTGACGTAAACGTCTGATACAGAATTAACGTCGCACGAATAATGGCAGTCGACATTCCTTCCGTCAGCGGCAGGAATTATTACCTCGCCCACGACTGTTTTAATATTATACTTCTTTTTAGCCTCATTTACAAGCATTAAATGGTCATCCCAGTCGTCGCTTGCATTAAGCGTAACTGTAATAATCTCCGCGCTGTCAAAGGCGTAGTCGCTAACTAAACATCTTCCCGCTTTTCTGGTATAGCCCGTCTTTACGCCTATAAAAGAGGAATCCCTTTGAAGCAGTTTATTGTGGTTATTTATTCTCTGCTTTTTTCCGTTTATTGTAATTTCAGCGCTCTTCATACTTACAATACTTCTGAACAGACTGTTTTTCATAGCACATCGCGTCAGTACAGCCATATCGTAAGCACAGGAATAATGACCGTCACTGTCAAGTCCTGACGGCGTTTTAAACGAGGTATTAGTCATATTAAGCGTTTCCGCTTTTTCGTTCATAAGTAAAACAAAGGAGTCAATACTTCCCGCCACGGCAAAGGCAATTGCGTTTGCGGCGTCATTACCCGAGGCTATCAGCGCGCCTTTAATTAAATCAGAAAACAAAATCCTGTCGCCCTCTTTAAGATAAAGAAGCGTTCCCTCACAGCCGCGTAGCATTTCCTTAGTAACTGTTACTGTCTTATTTACGTTCCCCTTTTCGCAAGCTAAAAGGCATGTCATAATCTTTGTAGTTGACGCCATCGGCATTCTCATATAAATATTCTTTTCAAAGAGCACCTCGCCGCTTTGAAAATCAATACACACAGCCGACTTGGCGCTTATACCCTCTTTATCCTTTGCAAAAGCGTTACTCGTAAAAAGGATAATAAAGCACAAAAAAGTTACTACCGCTTTTTTAAACAAAATAATCACCCACACAATTATATGCGGGTGATTAAAACATATTTAATTATTCAGCTTCTTCAACAACATCCTCTGCGTCGTCGCTTCCCTTTGCAGTGATAAGCTCTGTAAGCTTGTCAACAAGCTCGGGAATCATAGCGATGGCTCTGTCAGCAGATGAGGTGTAGTTATTAATCTGCATCATTCTGCACTTACCGTCTTCAATTACGATGAAAGCTACGGGTGTTATTGAAACACCGCCGCCACCAGCGCCGCCGAAGAGCTCTGAGCCCTGCTTTGACGGAAGATCCGTACCGCCTGAAGTAAAGCCGTACTGTACCTTTGAAACGGGGATAAGAGTAGTCTTACCCGAAACAAAGGGCTCGCCGATAATAGTAGATACGTCTACCATTTCTTTCATCTTCTGAAGTGTGCTTTCCATTATGGTGTTTACCGGAGTTTCTTTCATGTCAACCTCTCCTTATAGTTATTTATTCTTAATATAATTTACTAAAAAAGTTTTTACAGCCTTAAGTCCGACCTTTGCAAGAAGTCCTACGCTTATTGAGCCGATGAACTGAAATTCATATTCACTTCTCGGAGCAATAAAGTCAGGAACAAGCAAATCGTCGTACTGGTCAACCTTCATCTGGTTGAGAATTATTCCCTTAAGCGGATAGTACCAGCCGCAGATTGCTCCAAACTTTTCAGCTATTGAAGCCGCGTCACCGCCACCGATAATCATTTTAACATAAAGCGAGTAAATATGCAAACCTTTAATTAAAGTTGTTGCCGCAGTATTTACTGTCTGAATAAGATTTGATACTAAAAGAAGTATTCCGACTACGCCGTCCTCGTCAATGATTTTCTCAATAGGATTCTTCTTTTTCGGCTTCTCGTCTTTCTTATTTTCTTCGCCCCCGGTCACCGCCGTGGCTTCTTCAACTTCTATTTGTTTTTCTTCTGTTTTTTCTTGTTCATTAACGCTTTGAGCGCTTTGAACGTCCCCTTTATCAGAAGAAGAATCATCTTGTCCTTGTTCATCCTTGCTCTTTCCTTTACGCTTTTTCTCTTTTGATTTTTCCGCCGCTTCCTGCCCCGCCTTATCGGGTGCAACTAAAAATGAAAGCAGCTGGCTGAGCTTAATATCTTTTTCAATAAAAAGAATCCTGATTTTTGTAGTCCAGCCGTTATCAAAAATTACGGTAAATTCAGCGCTGATTGAAAGGATAAGAATCAACAGAAGTATTATAACTGCAAGAACAATTAAAAATACTTTCATTTAACCCTCCTCGCTTTCGTCGTCGGTTATAGGAGTTAAAACAGCGTTCGCCTTTTCCTCATCGTCAAACAGAGAGGTCTGCGACTCATTTTCATTAAGCTTTTCAACATCCTCTGTTTTAGGCAAATCGGGTAAATCCTCCAGCGAGTTGAGGGAGAAGCATCTTAAAAATCTGTCGGTAGTTCCGTAAATAAGCGGTCTTCCCGGTAAATCAAGCCTTCCCTTTTCCTCAATGAGCCCCTTTTGTACGAGAGAAGCTATTGAGCCTGAACAGTCAACGCCTCTTATTCTCTCAATAAACGAACGTGTTACAGTTCTATTATAAGCTATTATTGCAAGAACTTCAAGTGCCGCATTTGAAAGAGGAGTATTCTTTTTAATTTCAAGAAGCTTTCTAACGTAATCGCTGTGCTCCTCGCGTGTGCAAAGCTGATATTTGTTATCAACTTTAATGAGCATAAGTCCCGACTCGCGCTCGTCATACATAGCGCTGAGGTGACTGAGCATTTTAGTTACGCTTTCTATATCAACGTCAAGCACCTCTGCAAGCTTTGCAGCTTCAACGGGGTCTCCCGCCGCAAAGAGAAGCGCTTCAAGTGCCGACAGTAAATTATCTGTTTTATTCAATAGGCTCTACCTCTTCTATAACATTTGCATCATTAACTATCTGTACCTTGGGGTTATGCATATCGCCCTCAACGGTAATTCGCTTAGACTTTGCAAGCTCAAGCACTGCAAGGAATGTTGCAACAAGCTCGCTTTTAGACTGAGCTCCTTCAAAAAGATTTAAAAAGTTAACCTTTTTTCCGCTCCAGAGCTTCCTCATTACCGTTCTTACCTTTGAGGCTACGTTTACAAATTTCTTTGCAACGATAACCTTAAAGGAATCTATCGGCGGCGGGAGCTTTCTCATAGCCTTGCCCGCTGCGTTTACATACGCGTCAAGAAGCTCTGTTCCCTCGTGGAAGCGCTCATAATCGTAATTAACCCAGCCCTCCTCAGGCTCTCTTACAAACCTGCCGAAGCCGTCTGTCTGATGTGAAAGCTTCTCAGCCATAAGCTTACAGTCACGATATTCAATAAGCTCGCCCGTAAGCTCTTTTTTCAGCTGCTCAGCCTCTTCGTGTTTAGGAAGAAGCGACACGGTTTTTATGTAAATCAGCCTTGCTGCCATTTCAAGAAAATCGCCTGCGATGTCGAAATCCTCTTCCTCCATCTGCTTTACATAGTCAAGATACTGATTGACAAGCTCAACAATCGGAATGTCGTTAATATTCAGTTTATGCTTACTTATGAGGTGAAGGAGCAAATCCATTGGCCCCTCAAACACCTCAATCTTATACGTTAAATTTTCCATTAATAAATACTGAATCCGAAAATAAGTTTTGGTATAATTGAAATGAAACTCATAAGTGCGTCTGCAACAACTCCGAGAATACTGTCGAGAATTCCCGTAACGAGTATAACGAGAAGTATTATCATTGCATACCTTTCGTACCTCATATATTTATAGTACGCATTTTTGGGAAGCACTGCCGCGAGTACCTTAGAGCCGTCAAGCGGCGGTATGGGAAGAATATTGAACGCAGCGAGTACAATATTTATATATGCAGCATAGAAAAAGAAACTGTATATTAATTCAACAATACCGGAATCTCCGCTAAAATATGCCACTGTATATGCCAAAAAGTTAAAAATAAAAGCAAGAACAAGATTAGATGCAGGACCGGCAATACTAACAAGCGCCATATCTCTTTTAGGATTTTTAAGTCTCGCGATATTAACGGGAACAGGCTTTGCATAACCAAACCCGAAAAGCAGTATCATTATCATACCGATAGGGTCAATATGCTTTATCGGGTTAAACGTAAGCCTACCATCGTTTTTAGCGGTTGTATCACCGAGCTTATATGCCGCCCAGGCGTGTGAAAGCTCATGAAGCGGTGTACAAATGAATACTACGAAGCATCCCGAAAGGACAAACATTATAGCACCCATAGTGTCGCCGCTTCTTATTAAGCTGAATACTGAAAACATTTTATCACCTGATATTTTATATTTTTATTAATATACAGTCAAGTAAAAACAACTATGCTCTGACAGCTGTAACCATTCTGTCATTTTTATATAAATCCTTATGGATTTCTATATTTTTAAAATGTGTGAGTATTGATTTGATTTCGTTTCCCTGTTCATTTCCGATTTCAAGGAAAAGCATTCCGCCGTCTGTGAGCTTGTCAGCCCACTTACTGTTTATAACACGGTAAAAATCAAGTCCGTCTTTGCCTCCGTCAAGCGCGAGAGACGGCTCTTTTTTTACTTCGCTCTGAAGTGCCTCAAGCTCGTCAGACTTTATATACGGCGGGTTTGAAACGATAATATCTGCCGTCGGGAGCTCAATATCCTTTGAAATATCTGCGCATACGGGAATTACGTTTTTAGCCTGTTTTGAATTCTTTTTAAGATACTCAAACGCCGCTTCGCTTTTTTCAACGCAGTAGACATCGGCGTTTTTAAGCTTTTTTGCAAGGCTTATTCCTATACAGCCTGTCCCTGCGCACAAATCGTAAATTACAAGCTTCTTATCTTTGTCTGCATATTTCAGACATAAATCAACAAGTTCCTCTGTTTCGGGGCGCGGAATAAGCACACCCTCGCCAACATAGAATTCACTCTCAAAAAAATCCCATTTGCCGAGAACATACTGAAGCGGCTCGCCGTCTTTTAAGCGCCACAGCATTTTTGCAAGCCGCGAGATAATAATATCGTCGTTGACATGGCTGAGATACTCGCTGTTTTTTATTCCCGCAACTCTGCAGGAAACGCAAAGCGCTTTAAAGTCAGCCTCGTCTACCTTATTACCCTCGAGAAACTGAACGCTGTAGCTGTACGCCTGCTTAAGAGTCATCACTTAATCTCGTCATCCTCGGGGTTATCTGTTATAACAGCCTCAAACGCCGCAATTCCGCATTCAATAATATCGTCAGTCGGCTCTCTCGTTGTAATTCTCTGCATCCAGAGTCCCGGAGCTGAAAGAATTTTCACAAGGATATTATCGTGGCGTCCTGCGTATCTTATAAACTCATAGCCGAGCGCCATAATAATCGGTATAAGCGGAAGCTTGATAAATGTCCACAAAACGGGATTGTCCTTTAACTCCTTCGGAGTAAAAATTGAAAGTATTGTTACTACAAATATGCTCAGAATAAGCATAACAAACATAAACGAGGTTCCGCATCTCGGGTGAAAGCGTGAGCACTGGTTAACATTTGCAACCGTCAGCTCCCTGCCGCTTTCATAACAGCAGATAGTTTTATGCTCTGCACCGTGATACATAAACACTCTTTTAATATCCTTCATCTGGGATATGAGCACCATATAGACAACAAAAATAATTATCTTAAGCGTACCCTCTATAGCGCCTCTGAAAGGCTCAAGCGCCTTGTTTGTAAGGTCGTTAAGCCCTTTAAAAATTAGATTGGGAAGAAACAGAAAGATGAAAGCGGCAAGCGCAAAGCCGAGAATTGAGGCGATTACCATAATAACGTTCATCAGCTTATCGCCGAGCTTCTCGTCAAGCCATTTTTCAAATTTTGACATCTCTGCCTCTTCAATTTCCTCCATACCCGAAACCTCAGCTGAATATGAAAGACATCGGTAGCCCATAATCATAGACTCAATAAATCCGACAATCCCTCTTATAAGCGGAAGGCGGAAGAATTTATACTTTGCTCCGAGGCTTATAACGTCGTGATATTCAGTTAAGATTTCACCGTCGGGCTTGCGAACGGCTGTTGCCATTCCCTTAGGTCCGCGCATCATTATTCCTTCAATAAGCGCCTGACCGCCAACGGAGGTTTTATGCGTTTTTTTAGGCATACTGTTTATTTACCTTTCTCTCCCTCACCCTGCTCAAAGATTTCCTCAACGGGAAGAGTAATTGAAACCATAGTTCCCTTACCCTCAACGCTGTCTATATCAAGCGAGCCGCCGTGAAGGTTTACAATTTCATTAGTTACCGCAAGACCTATTCCCGAGCCTCTTACGCTCATATTAGCCTTATAGAATTTCTCCTTAACGTGCGGTAAATCCTCGGCTGAAATTCCGCAGCCCTGGTCTACAATCAGAATTTTAACAAAATTCTTTTCGTCCTTTTTTATGAACTCCGCTTTAACAAAAATTGACGAGCCGGGTCTTGAATACTTAAGCGCATTGTCAAGTATATTCATAAATACCTGCTTAAGTCTGTTAGGGTCCGCATTTGTTACAGACGGATTGTCGGGAATATTATATTTAACGCTGTAGCCCTCTCTCATCGCCCTTTCGGTAAAGGTGAATAGAGTTTCCATAAGCTCAGCGAGAACGTCTGTTTTTGTAAGGCGGAGAGTCATTCTGCCGCTCTGAAGCCTTGAGAAGTCAAGAAGCTCCTCAACAAAGCCCTCAAGCCTTGAGGCTTCCTTTACAATAACCTGAAGTCCTTTTCTTGTAAGCTCGTCAACATCGTCTGAATTGCCGAGCGTAAGCGTTTCGCCCCAGCCTTTAATTGAAGTAAGCGGCGTTCTCAGCTCGTGCGAAATTGTTGAGATGAAATCATTTTTCATTTTATCGGCAGCGGCGATTTCTGTTGCCATAGTGTTGATACTGTCAGACAAATCGCCGATTTCATCGTTATACTGCTTTTCAATTCGCACATCAAGATTGCCCGAAGCAATCAGCTTTGTCGCCTCATTAATCTCTTTTACGGGCGTTATAATTGAACGGATAAAGAATCTGTTTGAATAGAAAATAATTCCCATTACAAATATAAAAGCAAGAGCCATTAAAAAGCTGAGCGTTCTAATCTGGTTATCAATTTCGTCAATAACCGTCATTACTCTTATTGCGCCGATTTCTATTCCGCCCGAATCTGTTATAGCTCGGCTTACAGCCATAATTTTTTCTCCGTTTTCAGCCTTGCCGATAAACTTTGAAATACCGCCTGCCTTTGTCATAGCGTCGTTATAATCGGGCATATCCTGCTTTTCAATTTTAAATCCGCTTGATGAGAGAATAACGTTTCCGTCGCTGTCAATTATCCAGAGTGTAGTTCTGGTTTTATAGGGATAGGAGTCTATATAATCAGCCGCTGAAGCCTCAAGCGAATACCCTGCGTCAAGGTTGTTTTTAAAGTATTTTACAGCCGATTCAGAGGCGCCTGATTTTACTATGCTTTCAGCGGTATTATAGTAATACCCTTTAATTCCGACGGTTGCCGTAATAAATGCAATTACAAGTATTACAGCGATTACGCCGATGATATTAATCAGCCAGCGCTTTGTTATACCCTCAATTTTAACGTCCTTAAGGTTAGAGCTTTTAACGCTTTTAAGCTTTGATTTAATAAAATCCTTAAAGCGATTTAACATACTCTTATCCTTTATGCGTTAGTAATCCACTTATAGCCGAGTCCCCAGATAGTAACAAGTCTTGTAGGACTTGACGGGTTGTCCTCTATCTTCATTCTCAGACGTCTTATGTTAACGTCAACAATCTTCTCGTCGCCGAAATAGTTCTCGCCCCAGACCTGCTTAAGAATGTCATTTCTTGAAAGCGCGGCGTTGGGATTTTTGAAGAAGTATTCAATAATCTGGAATTCAACCTGAGTAAGCTCAATCGGGCTTCCGGCCTTTGTGAGCGTTCTGTTTCTTAAATTAAGGTCAAATTCGTCAAGAATAATGCTGTCAGAAGCTCCGTCTGTACGGCGGATTCCTCTTGTCATCTCAACTCTTCTGTATACAGCGTCAACTCTCGCCATAAGCTCGCTGGGAGAAAACGGCTTTGTAACGTAATCGTCTGCTCCGAAGAGAAGTCCTGTCACCTTGTCCATTTCCTGAGTTTTGGCGCTGAGCATAATAATTCCGAGGTCAGACGATACTTTTCTGAGCTCCTTACAAACCGAAAGTCCGTCAAGTTCGGGCATCATAATATCAAGGATTGCTACGTCAAAGCCCTCCTCGTCCTCTTTGAATTTCTGAAGCGCAACAGCTCCGTTTTCAGCCTGCTCAACAGAATAACCGCTTCTTGTAAGATTGATAACTATAAATTCGCGGATTGAATCTTCGTCTTCTGCTACTAATACCTTTTTCATAATATATCCTCCTTAACGGAATTAATTATTTATTGATTTTACTGTTTTACTGAGTTCTTTGTCTTTGAGCTTAATTTCGCTGTCGTTCCCCTGCTTAACAAGATAGCAGTAGCCCGAAGCCTCCTCAACGTTTCTGTAGCCCGGATATTTATCCGCAGTGTACGTTGCCTTGAGAACAGGCATTACAGAATAAATAAGCTTTTTTGTTGATTTATTTATTACGCTCATCTCATGCGTGCCGAGGTTGTAGCTCACTGATATTTTATCTATCATTTCATCGGGTATTAACGCAACGTACATATCCTTTTGTACAAGCAGCGAATACGCCGTATGAACGAGAAGCATATTCTTATTTACCTTCCAGTCAACTGCCCTGACCTGTTCGGGAAGCTTTCCCGCGTCATAATCGGTAGGGACGTCAATTTTTCCGTCAGAATCAATGTCAAGACACGAAACCATAGCGCTTCTTGCTGTTTCTTTAGTTAGTCCCGTTGAGTAGTCGTAATACGGGGAAGCAATTGTATCGTACTTATCCCACCAGTAGACTATTTCTGTAAGCATTGATTCACCGTCTGAGCCGAGCGCGTCAGCATATACTCTTGTTGTGCCGTCCGTATTCTCAGCCTTAAGCACACTGTAGCTTGTAACGTGTGAATCAAGCCTTGTTTCACCGAGAAGTTCAAGCTTGTTTTTATCAAGCGAATAAAGCTCAGCCTTTGCGCTTGAAGCTGACGCCGAGCCAAGCTCAAACAAAAGCAGCTCCTTCGTTTTATCATTAACCATATCGGCAATTATGAAATTGTTAATTGTAATACTTTCTCCGATTTTGCCGAGCTTGCTTTCCTTACCGCTTTTATAAACCGAAAGAATATGGTTTGACGAGTTGCTGATAACATCCCAGCATACGAACAGCTCGCTCACCCCGTCGCCGCTAATATCCTCAAAATCAAGCGAGTAGATGTCGCGCCCGTCGCCGTCAATATTCTGAATAACCTTCCACGTATCGTCAGTCTTTTTAATTACGGACATATTCGTAGTACCGAGATTATCCGAGGGCTCATAAAAGGCAATAGCCTCCTCCTCTTTATCGCCGTCAATATCAAAGAAGGTGTAAGACGTTATGTATTTACCCGAGCGCGGAATTTTAAGCGAATAGCCGCCCTTTGCATAGTTGTCAAGTGCTTTTTTGATATCGGCGTTATCACCGAACGGTGACACAGGCGATATTAAATCGTCTATTGAAGAGGAGATTCTGAAATTACATCCGGAAAACATAAGGCATACAAGCAGTAAGCAAATTAATATTTTCAGATACTTCAAGATTTCCCCCTATGAAGAATTGATGTAAAAATTACATACAATAACGTAATTGTAATTTATTATAACAGAAAACAAAAATAAAATAAATAGAAAATATCAAAAAAATAACAAATATTACAAAAATTTTTTAAAATATATTCATTTACTCATAAAATTACATAAAAATAAAACCTGCTTAAAGCAGGTTTTGAAAATTCACATATTAATCATCCGGCAAAATAACCCTTAGCACTTCCGCTTGAATCTCCGTCCGGGTCAAAATCTTCACCGTCATGAAGGTCAGTCGGACCTGATGTCCATACTGATTGAGCCATATTATATTTGCGAATTTCCATTTCAGGTTCGGCATATAATTTTCTCATAGCCCATACCTCCCTTTTTAATACATAAACAATATATCACTCTTCAACAATAAAATCAAGAGTAAATAAACTAAAATTTAAAAAATATTCATATTTTCTCATTACGATACACATTTTGTTAATTTTTTATTCAGTTTGCACAAGGCACTTACTAACAAAACGCTGTATATACATCAAAAATTAACAAACGTTCGCATTTACTCACAAAATGAATAAAATCTATATTATTGTACCGCCGCCGATAACATACTCGCTGTCATACAAAACAACAGCCTGACCGCTTGTTACAGCCCTTACGGGTGAGTCAAACTTAACCACTACCCTGTCTCCCTCAATATGCGCAATACAGGGCTGCTCTTTCATATTATAGCGAGTCTTTGCGGCACATTTGATTTTGCCGTCGGGCTTTTCGTATATCCAGTTAAAAGAATCAGCTTCAAGCGTATCGGTCATCAAATCCTCATTAGAGCCAACGGTAACCGTATTCTCTTCAAGATTTTTACTAATTACATAAACCGGATGTCCCGCTGCAAGGCCGAGACCTTTCCTCTGTCCAATTGTATACTTAATAATACCGCTGTGTTTTCCGAGCTCATTTCCGTTTATATCTACAAATTTTCCCTCGGGATAAGTCTTTCCCGTATATCGCTCTATAAAAGCGGCATAGTCGCCGTCCGGCACAAAGCATATATCCTGAGAGTCGCGCTTTTTAGCGTTGATAAAGCCCTCCTGCTCAGCAATTCTTCTTATTTCTTCCTTTGAGAATTCACCGAGCGGAAAGAGAGTGTGGCTGAGCTGCTCCTGAGTCAGAGAATACAAAACATAGCTCTGGTCCTTTGATAAATCAAGTCCTTTTTTAAGATAAAATCTACCGTCTCTTTCTTCAATTCTTGCATAGTGGCCTGTTACAACATAGTCGTATTTCAGCTCATACATTCTCTGCATCAGCTTTTCAAACTTAAGGAAGCGGTTACAGTCTATACAGGGATTCGGCGTTCCGCCCTGCTCATAGGTCGTTACAAATTTATCAATTACCTTTTTTTCGAACTCATCCTTGAAGTTGAAAACATAATACGGCATACCGAGTTTTCGCGCAATATTCCCCGCGTCCTCAATATCGTCAAGCGAACAGCATGTCTTTTCCCTGCTTATACCGATATCCTCGTTATCGTAGAGCTTCATTGTTGCGCCTATGCACTCATATCCCTTTTTAACCATAAAACAGGCGGCAACGCTGGAATCAACGCCACCGCTCATAGCAATAATTGCTTTTTTCATATAATTATCCCAGTTCAATCATTTTGTCAATACAACGCTTTGCACCCTGCATAACGTCGCTTTCAAGTTCAATTACTTCGCCGCCGACGCCCTTACAGCAGTTGAGCACGTCAACAAGCGTAGTCGCTTTCATATTGTGGCAGATACAGTCCTTTGAAAGCGGATAGAAGCATTTGTCAGGGTATTCAAGCTGAAGATGAGTTACAATTGAGTTTTCTGTACCGATAATAAACTCCCTTGCATTGCTTTCCCCGGCAAATTTCATAATGCCCGTAGTTGAGCCGACATAATCGGCAAGCTCAACGACCTCCTGCCTGCACTCGGGATGAACGAGAAACAGCGCTTCAGGATGAGCCTCTTTTGCCTTTTTAACATCGTCGGCGCTCATTCTTGCGTGAGTCGGACAGCCGCCGTTTAAAAGCTTAAACTCCTTTTCGGGAAGCTGTTTTGCAATCCACGCGCCGAGATTACAGTCAGGGATGAAAAGTATTTTATCTGCGTCAAGCCTGCTGCAGATTTTAAGCGCGGACGATGAGGTTACGCACACGTCGCATACAGTTTTAAGCTCGCTCGTTGTGTTAATATACGCAACAACGGTATAATCCGGAAACTGCTTTTTGACCTCGCTGATAACGTCCTTGTCCATCATTTCAGCCATAGGACAGCCTGCGCTTGCGTTAGAGAGGATAACCTTCTTATCGGGTGAAAGTATTTTACACGTTTCAGCCATAAATCTTACACCGCACATAAGAACGGTTTTGTTTTCAACCTTTGATGCAGAAACGGAAAGACCGAAGCTGTCGCCCGTGTAATCGGCAACCTCAAGTATTTCGGGCGACTGATAACAGTGTGCCAGAATACAGATGTCATTCTCTTTTTTCAGTCTTAAAATCTCGTCCTGAATATCTTTAATCGTCATAGCTTTTTCCTCATAAAAACAGGCATTACTTTTCGTAATGCCTATTATATATTATTTTGAGATTTAAATCAACTGTCAATTACCTCAAGCGTTTCGGGGTTATATTTAATTCCCTTACGGTCATAGTAATCCTTTACAGCCTCCTTGATTGACTCCTCGGCAAGAACTGAACAGTGAATCTTAACAGGCGGAAGTCCGTCAAGCGCTTCAACAACAGCCTTGTTGGAAAGCTCCACAGCTTCGCTTATATGCTTGCCCTTGATAAGACAGGTTGCCATTGAGCTTGAAGCAATAGCAGAAGCGCAGCCGAAGGTGTTAAACTTGACGTCCTCAATTATTCCGTCGTCATTTACCTTAAGATATATTTTCATAATATCGCCGCACTTGGCGTTTCCTACCTCGCCAACGCCGTCTGCGTCGTCAATTTTACCTACATTTCTCGGATTGATAAAATGGTCCATAACCTTTTCTGAATATAAAGCCATTATTCTACTACCTCGCCTTTCTGTATTTTTTCCCAAACGGGAGATATTGAACGAAGGTATGTTACTACCTTGTGGATTGATTCAATTATAATGTCAGCCTCTTCCTCAGTGTTATATTCGCTCAGCGAAATTCTAAGCGAGCCGTGGGCAACCGCAACGGGAACGCCCATAGCAAGAAGCACGTGCGACGGGTCAAGCGAACCGCTTGTACACGCCGAGCCCGACGAAGCGCAGATGCCGTATTGGTCAAGAAGAAGCAGGAGGCTTTCGCCCTCAATTCCCTCAAAGCACATATTTACCGTACCGGGCAGACGTCTTTTTAAATCGCCGTTTACAAAGCTTTTTTCTATGTCTGAAACGCCGTTAATAATCTTGTCGCGAAGAGCAGATACCTTTGAGGAGTTTTTGTCAATATTATTAATAGCCTCCTCAAGCGCCGCGGTCATACCCGCAATTCCGTAAGTATACTCCGTTCCCGCTCTTTTGTTTCTCTCCTGCGCGCCGCCGTTTATAAGGCTTTTAAGCACAGTACCCTTTCTGCAGTATAAAAGTCCTACGCCCTTTGGTCCGTGAAACTTATGCGCTGAAACAGAAAGCAAATCGCAGTTTATCTTATTTACGTCAACGGGAATATGACCTACTGCCTGAACGGCGTCTGTGTGAAACGGCACGCCCTTCTCCTTACATATTTTTCCGATTTCCTCAACGGGCTGAAGCGTTCCGACTTCGTTGTTTGCGGTCATTATTGTTACAAGCGCTGTGTCATCCCTTATAGCCTTTTCAACGTCGTCGGCTCTTACAATTCCCTCTTTGTAAACATCAAGCAAAGTTATTTCAAAGCCCTCACTTTTAAGCTTGTCAAGAGTGTGAAGAACAGCATGGTGCTCAAACTTTGAAGAAATAATATGCTTCTTTCCTTTTGACGCGCCGAAATATGCGGCTGAAAGAATAGCCTGATTGTCTGCTTCAGAGCCGCCCGATGTAAAGAAGATTTCGCTCGGCTGTGCTCCGATAGCCCTTGCGCAACGCTCTCTGCAATCCTCAACATATTCCTTTGCCTTTTGTCCGATATGGTGCAGCGAGGAGGGATTTCCGTAATGCTCTTTCATCAGAGGAAGCATAGCGCTGAAAGCTTTATCCGAAAGCTGCGTCGTTGCAGCGTTGTCAGCATAAATAGTCATTAATGTTTTCCTTTCTCAATTCCCACCTATTTAGTAGGTGGTTATTTCCTGTATAATATACACCATAATTCCTACCTTGTCAATAGGCAATTAAAACAAAATAAAAAGAGGCGATTTGGGGCATCCTAAATAAATAGGGTTAGGTTTTGGCTTTGTCCTTTTGCCTCTAAAACAACAAAAAATGCCCTGAATACGCAAGTATACAGGGAATTTTATTATTGCTTTATAGTCTAAAATTACTTTGCCAAAACTGCGAAGCACTCAAAAATCAGCCTATTTTTTGTTAGAATAAAGCATAAATACGGGTAAAGGCTTGCCGCCTTAACCCGTATTTTAATGAAATTATAGCAAAAAAAGAGGCGATTTTTGAGCTGACCATATTTGTTTAGGATGCCCCTTCTCACCTCTTTAAATTGAATTATTTTACCTTAACTGTCTTTTTAGCAGACCACTTACTGTAAACCTTTTTACCGTTAATAACCTTATAAGCGCGGATACGTACATAGTACTTCTTACCGCTCTTAAGCTTCTTAACCTTAAGGCTCTTCTTTGCAGCGCCCTTTACAGCCTTTTTCTTTGCCTTTTTGAAATTCTTTTTAAGTGAATACTGAATTTCATATCCGTCTACGCCTTCGCACGCTTTCCAGTTAGCCTTAAAGCTCTTATTTGCCTTCTTAACCTTTGAGAGTGAAGGTGATGCAAGCATTGCAACTGCATTCTGAGGAACGATTACCTCGTTACAAACCGAGCAGTGCTGTCCCTGTGTTTTACCTACTGCGGTAAATGTTGCGGGAACTGCCGCGTCTGTTACAAGCTTATGTCCGAGTGCAGGCGTAACTACTGTTTCAGACTTGATGATTCTGTGACATTCCGTACAGCGTACTACCATGTCATATGAGCCCTTTTGTGTGCATGTTGCAGGCTTTTCGTTCTCCTTAACGGGCTCGCCATGTGTATGGAAATGGTCGCCTTCTGTATCGTAATATGTAATATCACAGGAAATCATTCCTACATTGCCAGAGCCGAGAGATATACCAAAGTTGAGAACATCTCCGTCAATAAACGGCTTTTCATAATGTGTTGTTTCAACATCTGCTATGATTGCTTCGCCGTCTTCAGCTTTGAAAACATATGCCATATAACTTTCATCATAATCCTCTGTATAACCATTGCATATGAAAGCTTTAGACGTACCGTCGGCATAATTAAGCGTAATTATTTCACCGATTTCAATACTGTAATCAAAAGTGTACCACGTTCTTCCGTCTTCATCCTCGTAATCGTAGATGTAACTGTTATCAAGGTATCTTCCCTCTGCGGGCTCATAGGTGAATGTAGAGATTTTCTTGCTTTTAATTATTTCTACAGGTACCTTACAGGTCTTTCCTGCAAGTTCAACATAAAAGTAATTAGTACCTATTGTCCATTCTTCTTCGTCCCAATCTCTGTACGAGCCAGGATTACCGTACTCAAGCTCATTTCCGTCTTCGTCAATAAATCCATACTCATCACTACTGTAGGTATAAGTTTTTGTTTCGCCGTTTGCAGTAACTGTAAGCTCGTTGCCTTCCTCAGTCACGCTCGGGCAAATCCAGATATAATCCTCGCTGTAAATATACGGCTGAGCAGGCTCAAAGCTGATGGCAGTTACAGGGTTCTCTTTAACCTCAACAGGAAGCATAGAAGTAAAGCCTAAGCATTGATATTCAAAATAATTTGTTCCAATGCTGAAAGGTGTTTCATACTGATTTGTGAGCAACTGTACATTGAAAGGAAATACTTCACCGTCTTCATTGTAATAATTTGACGGACCGTAGCCCATATCGTCATCATCTTCTATATTGTAATTATAAACATCTTTTGTTCCGTCTGTATATTCTAATTCATACGCAATATCAACGTGTTCAGGCTCATTGTAGTAATCAAATTCATTGTCTTCATTATCAAATTCAACATAGCTGTCAACGCCCTGATAATAAACTAACGGCTCTACAGCTATAACATTAAAAGACTTAATGTTGCTTGTGTCAATTTTTGATAAAGTAACCGAACACTTTTCACCATCGTCAAAAGAATAGAAACCCACTCTGTAATAGTACGTAATACCTTCCTCAAGATATGCTCCTAAATTGAAATTTAATTCATCAGAATCATCATTTGAAGACAGTTCATAATAGTCATCCTCTTCATCATTGTAAGCCAAAAGAGTCACAAATGGGTCAACATTGGATTCAGACACGATTTGATAGTAGCCGTCCTCCTGCGGTGTAAAAGAATACGTATAAGAAGGATATATCGCTCTTTCTTCACCGTCTTCATCAATATAGTGTTCAATATCTGACTGATTAACGGTTATAACCTTTGTTTCGTCAAGCTTGATTTCTCCGCCGTCAATATCCTTGGCAAACGCAGAAATGCTGAAAGCCGAAAGCATTGTAATTACCATTACCGCCGATAAGAATAAACTGATTAATTTTTTCATTTTACCACTCCTTAAAGAATTTAGTAGATTCATTATATCACAAATGTCTAAATCACGCAATAAAAAAAACGCTTCATAATGAAGCGTTTTATCTTCCCCGCTCAAATGAGCGGACTATGAATTTTGCGCCTAAGTCTTCGCAGATTTTGCGCGACTTTTCTATTTCTTCTTTTGAGATTACATCAACAACCGTCATTCTCACCTCATTGCCCTCTTTAACGCAGTCAGCGGTGAATTTGAGCATTGCGTCAAAAGCTCTTCCCGGATATATATTTCGCGTAATTTTATCATATTTATCCGAATCCGTTTCATTTAGCGATACTGAAATAATGTCTATAACCGCGCAGATTTCCTTTGCCGTTGGGCGTGAGTTAATCAAATCAGAAAGTCCGTTAGTATTAAGTCTCAGCTTTATACCGGGCTTGAGCGCTTTAACATATTTCGCTGATTTAATAAGATTGTCAAGCGCGCAGGTTGGCTCGCCGTAGCCGCAGAAAACGGCGCTTTCAACTTCTGAAAAATCGTAGGCGTCAATTGCACTTTTAATCTCTTCAAAATCAGGCTCCTTGTCAAACCATAGCCGTTTTGCGCTTCCAACCGCGTCGCCCTTTGTGCGAATACAAAAGGCGCAGTTACAAGGGCATTTATTCGTAATATTAAAATATGTTCCGCCATCAAGGGTATAAATAATTTCTGTCATTTTTAACTCCGTATGCTAATTCTATTTTTTATATCTGCTTTATCAAATGCCGCCGCAATTATGCAGAAAATAACTGCAGAGCCGACAGCCTGAATTACGTTGCCGGGAATATCAACTATAGCATAGCTTTTGTCAATAATCAAGTCCGCAAAAAAATAACCCGCTACTGTTATAACTCCCGATACTGCAGTCATCGACGCCGTTAAAGGCGTAAGAAGTCGTTTGATATTTTTCTTTTCGTTTTTTCTTTCTGCAAGAATAAACGGTACTGCAACAGCCGCTTTGATTATCACCGTTGCGGGAGCGTATATTACATATGAGCCCGCTATATCAGCAAGTCCCTCTCCAATAGCGCCTGCAAGAATTCCCCAGGGACCGAGAATAAGCGAGGCGATATACAAAAGTGCGTCGCCGAAATGAACGTAACCGCTTGCAACGGGAAACTTAATAAACATTGTCAAAACGAATATGAACGCCGCAAACATTCCGGAAAAAGCAAGTTTCTTTACGCTTTTATTCATCTTTTTTCCTCCTGTAAGAATTACATCACGCAGAGCTCTTGCATTTATGTTAACGATAGTATATAATATTTCTGTCATTAATAAAATACACAGTTATAATGTTTTTTTAGGGTACAGTTATGAAAAAGTACACAGAGCTTTACAACTATTATAAAGAGCTAATTATCACGCGTCAGCTAAAAAGCGGCGAGAAGCTTCCTTCAGTAAGAAATGCGGCAGAGCTTCACGGTATAAGCAAAACGACGGTACAAAACGCGTATTTTGACCTACAGGCAGACGGCTACATAATTTCCTCTCCAAAAAGCGGGTATTACGTTACGGACATTAATATCAGCGAAAAGGAAAAGACTGAGCAAAGCGGCGAAGAAGAAAAAATAGTCTATAACTTCCGAAGCGGCGAGGCTGATGAGGAATCTTTTGACCTGCTTTTATGGAGACGGTATATAAAAAGCGCCTTTCGTCAAAAAGAAAGGCTTCTTTCATACGGCGACGTACAGGGTGAATATGATTTGCGTGAAGCACTGTCAGATTATATAAGAGAAAAACGAAATGTTATTTCCTCGCCTGACAGAATTGTTGTCGGCGCAGGCGTACAGCCGCTTCTTTCAATTCTTTGCGCTCTGATTAAAGACAAAAAGACGGTGTCTTTCCCGGGTAAAAGCTTCAGTCAGGGAATTGCGCTTTTTAGTGACTACGGCTTTGACGTTCACATAAAAGATAAAAACGCCGACATAGTTTACGTCTGTCCGTCGCATATGACTTCCTACGGCGACGTTATGCCGATTAAAAGACGAATTGAGTTAATTGCTCACAGCAAAAGCATTAACAGCATTATTATTGAGGATGATTTTGACAGCGACTTTGCATACAGCAAAAAGCCTACCCCTTCACTTTTTGCTCTTTCTGGCGGCGGCAACGTTGTTTATATGGGCTCTTTTTCAAACGTGCTTATCCCGGGGATACGTCTGAGCTTTATGGTGCTTACTAACGAGCTTGCCGAGCTTTTCAAAAAAAACAAATACAAGTTTGCACAAACGGCGAGCAAGACGGAACAAATTGCCCTTTGCAACTATATCAGAGACGGCCACATAATGTCGCAGACAAGAAAGCTCAGACGTCACTACACGGCAAAAACAAAGCTTCTTTTAAATGAGCTCAAATACGAAATAGAAACCGCCGAGGCGGTAATCAGCGACAATTCAGTTGTTGTTAAGCTTAAAGCTCCGTTTAATAAAAGTACAGACGTTTTCAGAAAAAACGGCACAGACGTCTACATTGAGGATTACGACGGCGAAGAAATAAAGCTCGTTCTCTCCCCCTCAAGCATTCCGACGGATGAAATACACAACGCTGTTTTAAAGCTTAAAGAATGCATAATGTAAAAATATTTAAAGCATACTGTCCCAACTTTTGGACAGTGAACCTTTGAGGTATTGAAAAGCTGTTTCCTTCATTGTAAAATGAATTTGTAAACAAACAGATGTTTCAAATTTCATTCAGGAGGAAAAAATTATGAAAAAAATCAGAACAATACTTAAAGGCCTTATCATCTCAGTCTCAACGCTTGCTGCGGGCTTTCTCGCTCTTGCGCTTCCGTTTAAAATGTTTGCTAATTTAAGCAGGCACGATATGCAGGTACTCTTTCTTGCGGAAATAGTTGTTTACTTCATTATGAGTATGACTTACCTTATTTTTCGCGACAAAAAAGAAACAGAAAAAGAAAAAAACGAGGAAAGACGGGTTGCAAGACGCGAAAAGTTTGAAAGAGCTCAAAAAGAATACTACGACTTAGCGGCATAAAACTTTGCAAAAAAACAAGGATAGAAAATTCTATCCTTGTTTCTTTAACTTTCAGTGATTTCAAGCCCTGTATTAGTTAGCTCGCTTTCGGATATAACTCCGCCGTCAACTCTTTCCAAAACAATCAACAAGCTTGTTCCGACACCTGTTGAAATTGTTGCCGTTGAGTTACTCGGCGTTCCGACCTTCATAATATTTCCTAATGTTTCATCGGCTATTGAAACCACAAACGCAATTTTATACTGTTCGTCAACTTTAATGCTGTAAGAGGTTGAAGTCTTTATGGGGATAAGGCAAGAGCGCATTCTTTTTGTGCTGTTAGAATAGCCACTGTAGCCGAAGGAACCCATTTCAAATTTTGCCTTTTCAAACTCGTTATAGTGAACTTCGCTTTGATTAATATAGTCGGTTTTAAAGCACAGGCATGAATAGTTATCGTTTTTATAAGTGCCTTTAATTCTCGTCTCACTATCGGAATTAGTGCCCTTGCAGTTAATAAGATACACATTATTTGTTTTATATGAAGCGGAATAACTTGATGTTCCGAAGGTAACGGTTGCATATTCAACATTTGCTGAATTCATAGAACAGAACTCACAGTTTTCAAACATAATGTCAGCGCCGCAATTTACCGACGGATTAGTTGAATTTGAATGAACTGTATAACAAATAGTGTTGTTTTTCAATACTTTATCATCATTTATAATAACACAGTCTTTGAAGTATCCTTTTTCGCCGTACGTAGAGCCGCAGCCTATAGCGGCATTGTAATAACCGCCGCTACTTATACCGGGATGTCCGTTGTAATGAATTATACAGTTTGCCAAAGAGTATGAAGTAAGTGAAGTTCCCGTTGTTTCAATATGTACTGCATAATTAACATTTTGGCAGTTAACAGTAAAGCCCTGAATTGAGGTATGACGGCCTGAAAAAATATGGAAAACATCACACGTTGAGCTGTTTGCATTAGTATATAATGAAGTGTCCTCAACTCCTGCAAACGCGTCATAATTAATAATTACGTTTTCAGGGTGTTCAACATTGCCGATATAATAAACATAGTCTTTACAAATGTAACCGCGATACTGCGAATTTGAAACCGTTCCCCAGTAAAGTTCGTTAAGGTCTTCATAAACACCGTCCAAAACTTTAATTACATACGGTTTATCCTTAGAACTGTCAGTTATTACCGAGTTAGCATAATAAATTGATTTATACGGCTTGTCCTTACTGCCGTCTCCGTTTACGTCGTCACCGTCGGGACTTACATATATGTAATTTGCGTTTTCAGGAATACTGTAAATTATATCGTTTGACTTAAAAGCAATATTGAATACAGCCTCGCCGCTCCAGCCGAGAGCTTCAATCTGGTTTGACATAATCTCACCACTGATAACGGCTTTATTGTTCAGTTCATTCGCTGATAACTTGTATAAGCTCTGATTAAATTCAGCTTTTGCGTACGGCTTTTCATCAAGCGTCATTTTTACCTTTTCAGTGCTTGGGTAAATGAATACTTCGTCAACGCTTTTTGCTAAGTCAGAATCAGTTTTTTCAATTGTAATACTGTACTGCGTACGGTAATAGCCGTCACCGTCAGGAGCGTCGTTAAAATATAACTTTGACGGAATTCTGAATGTATACCCGTTCTTTTCAAATGTGTAGTAATCAGGCTCTGAAGTATATTCCTGCTGGGTTATATTATCAGGATTTTCCTGCAATCCGTTATAAGCAACATTTGGCTTTATATCTATATACGAATGCTTATTTATATCGGTTTTAAAGCTTGAATACGCGTATTCTGAATAAACAGTTAAATCATTTTCATCATTGTAAGCGCGAAGCCTTACATAAAAGGTCTTATCGCTTTTCAGCTCATCAAGCTTGTATGAGGCAGAGCTAGAATCAGTAATATTAACACTCTTATATTCATTAAAATCAGAAGAAACAGAGTAATCAAGCTCATATCCGCTGCAGTTCTTGAGCGGCGTATAGCTTATTATTGCGCTTTTGTAATCTGCTTCAATGCCAAGGATTTCTACGCTTTTTGAATAGTTAACAAAGCTGTCATACGTAAAGTCTGAATATTCAAGAACATTCCCTCTCCTGACATAACTTCTGACTCTGATAAAATACTTACAGTCCGTATCAAGCTCTTTTAAAAGAAACTGAGCGTTTGAAGTATTATCAATATTAACGCCTTTATAATCTGAAAAGCTCTCATCTTTTGAATAGTTAAGCTCATAACCGCTAACGTTATTTAAAGTAGCAATATTTATAAATGCATTGTTATAGTTAACCGAAATTGAATTAACTACAGGTTTTTCGGGCAATGAACGCAAAGAGTAAGTAACGCTATAGGGTGAATATGCAATCTTTTTTCCATACGTAACATAAGAACGGATTTTAATAAAATACGAGCTTGCGGAATTAAGACCTTTAATGACATACTGCGTTTGAGAATTAGACTTAATATTAACAGTGTCTTTATCTGAAAAAGCAGCTGATTTTGAATATTCAATAATATACCCGCTTGATTTTACGACCTTTTCCCATTTAATGAGAATAGCGCTGTCTGAAACGGTTTCAACATCTGTAACCTTCACTGCGGAAGGTTTAGCACAACACACTACTTTTTTAGACCATTTGGAAAATCCGCCTTTAGTCTTATAGCGAATTTTAAAATAGTATTTCTCACCCGGAGTAAGCTTTTTAATTATTCTGCTCTTTTTCTTTTTAGATACCTTAACGGTTTTTGAAGATGAAAACGAAGGATTAACAGAATATTTTATCTGATAATACTTTGCAGTTTTCTTCTTTTTCCATTTAAGCTTAACTGAATTCTCATTAGGTATAGCAGAAACAATCTTCGTTCTTTCAACCTGCTTTGCATACACGCTTATGGGCGAAGAACAGGATATTACTACCATTAATAACGCCATAAACAATGATACTATTTTTTTATTATGCTTTAGTGTTGACATAGAAATCTCCCGAGATATAAATTGTTGAATTTGCGCTGAGCTATGCAATAAAAAAACGCAGCGGCGAAGCACTGCGCAAAAAACGCATTACTCCGTTGCTACCACACAAACTTTTACAATCTCACAGGAATGCAAAATAAGAGTATGCATTTTTTACATAATAAAAAATACATCCCGTGAAAATTGTAATATTAAGTTTGTGTGGCGAAATCATTATAACATATTAAAACCACCCTGTCAAAAGAAAGCTTATTATTTTGTTTTAACAGCTTTTGATTTACTCCATGAGGAATAATAAGTTTTACCGTTTAACACTTTGTAAGAGCGGATACGGATATAATATTTCTTTTTTGATTTCAGCTTTTTAATTGTACGCTTTGTAGTTGTCGCCTTTTTAACAGATACAATCTTTGTTTTTTTAGCCGCAAATTTCTTTGAGGTGCTGTACTGAATCTGATAGCCTGTTACATACTGCTGTCTCCTCCATTTTAAAACAACAGCCTTTTTCTTTTTCACCGCAGAGATTATGGCAGCGCCTTTAAATGAAAACGAAATGTCATAAGGTTCGCTGTAGTCATTTATATCGTAAAAATAGTATTTTGCAATGTAGTAAGTACCAGCGTTAAGATTGACTGTTTTTGTTTGTGTGTATAAGCCGTTTGCCTTCGTATAATCATATAAGCCTGAATTTATTTCAATAATCTCTTTGTTAAGATTATCAGCACTGAAAACAATATAACTGTCGTTTGTAAAATAGTCATAACTAAGCGATGTACTTGTTATAACAAGCGTGCTCTTAACCGGTAAAATGATTTTAAATACGTCGCACCTTCCGCCACCAAAAGTATTCCGTTCACAAATGTAATTATCTGTTGAGTCACAGCTCATATCATAATACGTTTTGTTCAGCTCAACTGTTGCCGCTTTTGAATTCCAGTTTTTTATATAGCTTTCTTCTGCGATAGCCGACAAAGGAACAAGAAATGCGCTTGACGCAATAACAAGAGACATAATAATCGATAATATCTTTTTCATAATAAACCCTCCATATAATTGTAATATCAAATATTTTTAATAATGCCTTCATACAGTAGTAACGCTAATCCGAAAATATGTCGCAAGTTTTTTTGATAAATAAAAAAAACGACCTGATGGTCGTCTTTTCCGCTGGTGACCCACCGGGG
>CAMNAP010000003.1 GCA_946531445.1 uncultured Clostridia bacterium | reverse complement strand
ACGGCTACGATAAGAAGGACAGACCTGTTGAAATAACGCGTCTGCACGGCGAAGAGAACAGAATCTGGCTTTCTCTTGATGAGATGAACCCGAATCTGCAAAAGGCGTTTATTGCAATTGAGGATGAACGTTTTGAGCTTCACCACGGCGTAGACTGGAAACGTGTCGGCGGCGTAATCATCAACAATACGGGGCAGGGCGGCTCAACAATTACACAGCAGCTCATTAAAAACCTCACTGACCAGAACGACGTTACCTTTGTTCGTAAGTTCAACGAGATTCTGTCAGCGTTAAACCTTGAAAAGCATTACTCCAAAGACCAGATACTCGAAGCGTATCTCAACACAATCTATCTTTCTCACGGCTGTTACGGTGTAAGAACGGCTGCTGAAACATATTTCGGTAAAGAGGTAAAAAACCTCAACATTGCCGAGTGTGCTTGCCTTGCCGCAATTACAAAGGCACCTACGCGTTACGACCCGCTTCTCAATCCCGAACAGATTAATCCGAAGAACAACGTATCGCGCCGCGAGTGGATTATTAAAAAGATGTACTCGCTCGGTTACATTACCGAATCTGAAAAGAACGAAGCCCTCAACTACAAGATGATTTATACAAACTCCAAGAACTATAAGGGCTCACAAATTAAGAGTACAAAGAAATCAAAGAACGAAAAAGAGGTTTACTCTTACTATACCGACTATGTAATTGATGAGGTACTCTCAGACCTTCAGAAAATGGGCTACAGCTCAAAAAAGGCGAGAAACCTTCTCTTCGGCGGAGGACTCAAGATATACACCGCTATTGACTTTGATATTCAGGCGGCTATGGATGATGTTTACGTTAACTACAGACGTATGCCCGACGAAACCGTACAGGGCGCCTGCGTAGTTATGGACTACAAGGGACGCGTTCTCGGAATTGTCGGCGGATGCGGCAAGAAAACGGGAAGGCGAGAGCTCAACCGTGCTTCTCAGTCTGAACGTCAGCCCGGTTCAACAATCAAACCGCTTTCTGTTTACGGACCTGCGCTTGAGAAAAGCCTTAATGACCCTGAAACCGAGATTTATTGGTCAACGCCCACTAAGGACGCACCGCTTATGCAGCTTGAAAACGGCAAGTGGTGGCCCACTAACGAGGGTGGCGGCTACTCAAACGATACAATAACAGTACAGAAAGGTCTTGCGCTTTCAAAGAATACAATTTCCGCAAGAACACTTGAAGCTATCGGTCCTTCATATTCGTATGACTTTATGGTAAACCGCTGGCATATTACAAGCCTTGACGTGCGCGATGAGGACTATGCTCCTATGGCTACAGGCTCGCTTACACACGGCGTTTCAGTTCTTGAAATGACAACTGCTTATCAGGCTTTCGGTAACGGCGGCTACTACTACGAGCCTTACGGTTACTATAAAATTGAGGATTCGCTCGGTAATACCATTATTGAAAAGAAGCCTGACGACACAAAAGAAGCTGCGCTTTCAACTAACACTGCGGGCGTTATGAACAAGCTTCTTCAGACAGTTATGACGGAGGGTACCGGTCATTACTACAAGCTCAGCGGAATTGAATGCTTCGGTAAAACGGGTACCACAACCGAAAGTAAGGACAGATGGTTTATAGGCGGTACGCCTGAATATGTATGCGGCATATGGTACGGCTACGATACTCCTAAAGAAATTTATTACAACCTTTCCTACAACCCATGCGGTACGCTTTGGAATCTTGTAATGCACAATATTTACGACGAAAAGGGAATTAACGAAACCGAATTCGTTATCCCCGACGGAGTTGTAAGACGTCAGTATTCACCCGCAAACGGTAAGCTTTGCTCAGGCTCAGGCGAATACGGTTGGTTTGATGAAAACAACCTTCCCGGTTATACAAACTATGTGAGACCTACCGAGAGCGACGAATCTAAGGATAAGAAGGACGACGACGAAAAAACCACCAAATCAAAGTCCGGCAAGCGTAAAAAGGACGATGACGAAAAAACCACCGCTTCTCAGGAGCCTCCGGAAACCACAAAAGCTGCAGAAGAGCCTGCAACTGAAGCTCCAAAGGATGACGAAGGTGACGAAGGTTAATAAACGTAATTGAGGAAATCGGCTACGGTTTCCTCAATTTTGGATTAATTAAGGGGATTATATGAAAATAATGTCTGTTGATTATGGCGATAAAAGAACGGGCGTTGCATTTTGCGATATTACCGAAACACTTGCTTCGCCATACACAGTTATAAACGAAAGCTATATGCCGAAGCTTGTAAAAAAGCTTGTTGAAATTGCTGAAAAAGAAAATGCGGAAAAGATTGTTATCGGACTTCCGCGCAATATGGATGGTAGCTACGGTTACCGCTGTGATGAGTGTAAAAGCCTCGGTGACGCGCTTAGTAATGCAATGTCACTTCCTGTTGACTATCAGGACGAACGACTTACTACAGTAATTTCCCACGGCATTCTTTCCAGCAATAACGTATCTTCAAAAAAGAGAAAAGAAACGGTTGACGCAGTTTCAGCTGTTATGATTCTTCAAAGCTATATTGACAGTAATAAATAAACTGCATTTTACGTACCATTTTATATGGTATTTCTCGTTGGAAAAGTCAAAGTAAGAATTGACGCTTCATTTTTTCTTATGCTGTCTGCTGCGGCTTTGCTTAAAATACAGAGTCTGCTTTTAGTATTGCTGTTTTCTTCTCTTCACGAATTAGGGCATATTACCGCCTTGTACATACTTGGCGGACGTGCAGGGGAGATTAACATTTCGTTTTACGGCATAGGTTTAAAACACGGCGCACGTTTTAACAAAGCAAGAGAAATAATATTCCTTATCGGCGGCTGTGCGGTAAACCTGATTCTTGCTCTTTCAGGAATATATCCCGAAATAAATTTTGCGCTGTTTATTATTAACATTCTGCCTATTTATCCGCTTGACGGCGGACGAATTGCAAAGCTCCTTTTCGGCATAAAAAACGAAAGGCTGTTTACTTACTTTTCGTTTACACTTTTAATAGGACTTGCGGCATTCTCAGTATTCAAACACAGTTTAAATCTTCTTATGATTACAGTGTATCTGGCGTTATTCGCACTTAACGAGGTATTCAGATGATAAAAAAAGATGTTGAAAAAATACTTCCTTATGTTCAGAAGCCTGCACGCTACGTAGGAGGCGAGCTTAACAGTGTTGTTAAGGACAAACACAAGATTGACATAAGGTATGCATTCTGCTTTCCCGATACATATGAAATTGGTATGAGCCATCTCGGTATGAAAATCCTTTACGGTATGATTAACGAGCGCGAGGACGCCTGGTGTGAAAGAGTGTTTGCTCCCGATACCGATATGGAGGAGCAGATGAGGAAAAATTCAATACCGCTTTGGGCGCTTGAGTCGGGAGACGCTCTTACCGAATTCGATATTATCGGCTTTACGCTTCAGTATGAGCTTTGTTATACAAACGTACTCAATATGCTTGATTTGGCAAAAATTCCGCTTTTCAGCAGGGACAGGGACGAGAGCTATCCTATTATATGCTGCGGAGGTCCGTGCGCCTGCAACATTGAGCCCGTTGCTGACTTTTTTGACATTGTATTTCTCGGTGAGGGCGAGGACTCAACTAACAGGGCGCTTGACATTCTTAAAGAGTGCAAAAGCGCAGGACTTTCAAAGAACGATTTTCTTATGAGGGTAAAGGATGTACAGGGCGTGTACGTTCCCTCGTTTTACGACGTTGATTATAACAGTGACGGAACGCTCAGAGAGGTAAAAGCTTTAAGCGGCGCGCCTCTTCCTGTTAAAAAGGCTGTTGTAAGCGATCTCAATAAATCATACTATCCGGATAAATTTGTTGTTCCGTTTATACAAATTGTTCACGACAGAGCTGTTGCAGAAATTTTCAGAGGCTGTATACGCGGCTGCCGCTTCTGTCAGGCAGGCTTCATTTACAGACCTATACGTGAAAAAAGCGTGGATACAATCAACTGTCAGTCAAAGGCGGTAGTTGAAGCTACAGGCTACGACGAGCTTTCGTTATGCTCTCTGTCTACGTCTGACCACAGCAATGTCAACGATATGCTCACAACGCTTATTGACTGGACAGTAAAAGATAAAATCAACCTGTCGCTCCCGTCTCTCAGAGTTGACAATTTCTCGGACGAACTTGTTGAGAAACTGAAGCTTGTTCGCAGGAGCGGACTTACCTTTGCGCCTGAGGCGGGAACACAGCGGATGAGAGACGTTATAAATAAAAACATAACCGAGCAGGAGGTACTCGACACCTGCACAAAGGCGTTTGACAACGGATGGAATGCGGTTAAGCTTTACTTTATGATGGGACTTCCTACTGAGACAATGGAGGACATTGAGGGTATAGCAAACCTTGCAATGAACGTAATTCACGCGTTTTATAAAAATCCCAACAGACAAAAGGGAAGCGGTGTTCAGGTTTCTGTTTCGTGCTCTTCATTTATACCGAAACCTTTTACGCCGTTTCAGTGGGAGCCCGAGGACTCAATGGAATCCTTAAAAGAAAAACAAAAACATCTGCTTGAATCAATACCGAGCCGAAAGGTGCGCGTTTCTTACCACGAAACTCCGTCATCACTTCTTGAGGGCGTATTCGCAAGGGGAGACAGACGTCTGTCAAAAGTAATATACACTGCATTCAAAAAAGGCTGTAAGTTTGATTCTTGGGATGAGCATTTCAAATTTGATGCGTGGCTTGAGGCTTTTGAGGAGAACGGCATCGACCCGTATTTCTACACCTTAAGACGCAGGCCTTTTGAAGAGATTCTCCCATGGGACCACATAGATTTCGGTGTGTCGCGCAAGTTCCTTGAACGTGAAAATGAAAAGGCGCACAAAGCCGAGGTTACGCCGCATTGCCGCATTCATTGCTCAGGCTGCGGCGCGGACAGGCTTAACGGAGGTAAATGTGATGCGAGAGGTTAGAATACGATTTTCAAAAACTGGTCAGGCGAAGTACATATCTCACCTTGATATAAACAGAGCCTTTCAGCGCGCTTTTACAAGAGCTCATCTTAATCTGTGGTACACAGAGGGTTTTAACCCTCATCCATATATGAGCTTCTCGCTTCCGCTCTCTCTCGGCGTTGAGAGCCTTTGCGAAAATGTTGATATTCGTATAACAGACGAAATGTCAAACGCTCAAATCAAAGAGCGTATGAACAGCGTTTTACCCGAAGGGCTCAGCGTTGTTGACGTTTACAGTGATTTTCTTGATTCAAAGGAAATTGTCTACAGCGACTATGTTTATAAATTTGAGTTTTCAGACAATGACGCCGCGCTTGAAAGAATAAGAGACGTTCTTGAAGCAGACGAGATACTTGCTCTGAAAAAAGGAAAAAAAGGAAAGAAAAGAATTCTTAAAGAAACCGACATAAAGCAGTTTATAGTTAAATATAATCTTTCAATAAGAGGGGAATATATTGTTCTGAATATAAGACTCTTTGCAGGTCCAGAAAAAAACCTTAATCCCTCGCTTTTATTTGATACGATAATCCGTCTTATTGATATGGATTTTGAGTATAAAGAAATTTCAAGAATATCGCTTTTAACAGGCGATTTAAAGGAATACAAATAAAATTTAAAAAAGTTCTTGCAATTTCATACACTTTATGTTATTATATTTCAGCATTTACCGTTGTTGGGAATTCATATATTGAATTCCATCCTTGCAACGAGATAATGTCAGCGTTTCGCATTAAAAGATGGTCCTATGTCTTATCATTAACTTATTAAGATACGAACATCACGTAAATAATAAGGAGGAATTAAAATGGACGCACTTAAACTTATTGCTCAGGATTCAATTAAAGAAAACGCTCCGAAGTTTAACATCGGTGATACAGTTAAGGTATCTGTTAACATTCGAGAGGGTTCAAGAGAAAGAATTCAGATGTTTGAAGGTACTGTAATCGCTAAGAGCGGTTCAGGCGTTTCTGAAACCTTTACAGTTCGCCGTTTGTCATACGGTGTTGGCGTTGAGCGTGTATTCCCGCTTCATTCACCTAACGTTGTTGACGTTAAGGTTGTTCGCCGCGGTAAGGTAAGAAGAGCTAAGCTCTATTATCTTCGTGACAGAGTTGGTAAGGCTGCCAAGGTTAAGGAAATTCTTAAGTAAGAACACAAATGATAACCTCTCTTTTGACAAGAGAGGTTATTTATTATATAATAATGTGTAAATTATCAGCGAGGTATTACTATGCCTGAATATATTAAACAAAATGTTCAGTGGTTTCCCGGACATATGGCAAAGACGAGAAGGCTTATTAAAGAGTCACTCTCGCTTGTTGACGGCGTTGTTGAAATAATTGACGCACGTATTCCATACTCCTCAAGAAATCCCGAGCTTGACTCTATAATCAGCAACAAACCGAGAATCGTTCTCCTTAACAAATGCGACGTTGCAAACAAAACCGCAACGTCTATCTGGCTTAAGCACTTTAAGGATGAGGGCTGCTTCGCAATAGCTGTTGACTGTAAGACGGGCAAGGGCTTAAACCGCTTTGAGGACACTGTTAAAGATGCACTGAAGGATGTTATAAAGAGAAATACCGATAAAGGTATGGCAAACAAGCCGCTTCGTCTTATGGTTGTAGGAATCCCGAATACAGGTAAATCCTCATTTATAAACCGAATGGGTAAAAACGCAAAGGCAAAGGTTGCCGACAAGGCAGGCGTTACAAGACAGAATCAGTGGTTTAACGTCGGAAACGGGATTGAGCTTCTTGACACACCGGGCGTGTTATGGCCAAAATTTGACGACCCCGAGGTTGGCGACAAACTCGCGTTTATCGGTTCAATCAAGGATGAGATAACCGACCGTGAGGCGCTGACGTGCAGGCTTCTTGAAACGCTTGCAAAAACAAAGCCCGAGGCTATTGAGGAGCGCTATAAGATTAGCGTTGACGGCTCAGAGCAGGGCTGGGAAATTCTTGAAGCAATCGGAAAAAAACGCGGCTTTTTAATCAAGGGCGGCGAGATAGACTATGAGAGAGCGGCAGTTATAGTTGCTGACGAATTCAGAGCAGGCAGACTCGGACGTCTTACTCTTGAATTGCCGTAAGGGAAATTTATGGAAAATTTTAACTGGTTTGAATATGAAGACATCGCTTATGAAAAGGGCTTTAAGCTTGTATGCGGAGTAGACGAGGCGGGAAGGGGACCTCTTGCAGGGCCAGTATGCGCCGCGGCAGTAATTCTTCCGAAAGGTCATATAATTGAGGGAGTTAACGATTCAAAGAAGCTTACTGAAAAAAAGCGCGAAGTGCTGTATGACATTATTAAAGAGGAGGCTCTTGACTATTCAATTGCCTTTGCATCCGAAAAGGAAATTGATGAATACAATATACTTCAGGCGACTTATCTTGCAATGAAAAGAGCAGTTGAGGGACTTTCTCTTGAGTGCGACTATGCTCTAATTGACGGAAACAGAATGCCGCCGCTTGACATTGAAGGAGAGACAGTAATCAAGGGCGACGCCAAAAGTCAGTCAATTGCAGCAGCTTCTATTCTCGCTAAGGTTACCAGGGACAGGCTTATGCTTGAGCTTGCAAAGAAGTATCCTCAATATCAGTTTGAAAAGCACAAGGGCTACGGAACAAAGCTTCACTATGAAATGCTTGATAAATTCGGCCCTTCGGATATACACAGACAGACATTCTTAAAATCATGGTACAGTAAAAAATGAGTGTTTCAGGCGCAATTGCGGAAAGATACGCCGCAAACTTTCTCAGAAGAAAGAAATACCAACTTATTGAATACAACTACTCAACTCGCTTTGGCGAAATAGATTTAATCTTTACAAAAGGCAAGTACATTATTTTTGTTGAGGTAAAATCACGCGATGAAAACGCAATTGCCGAGCCTAAAGAGTTTGTTGACTCATCAAAACAAAAGAAAATTATTGCAACCTCGCAGCTTTATATGTCAACTCACTCGGTTGAATTACAGCCGAGATTTGACATTATTGAGGTTATTTGCTCAAATGATGAAATTTTATACGCTAAACATCTTGAAAATGCGTTTACTTTAGATTAAAATAGTGAATTGAATTTTACTTAGGAGAGACAGCTATGCTTTACACATCAACAAGAAATAATAAAATAAGAGTAAGCTCAGCACAGGCGATTGCACAGGGAATAAGTGAAGAAGGCGGACTTTTTGTGCCATGCGAAATCCCTCAGTTTTCAATTGACGATATAGGAAAGCTCACGACTATGCCGTATACTGAAAGAGCAAAGACTATTCTACGCACCTTCCTTACCGATTTCAGTGAGGAGGAGCTTGATTACTGCGTTGAGGGAGCATATAAGAAATCAAAGTTTTCATCAGAGAAAATTGCTCCAACAGTAAACGTAAACAAAAATGAAAATATACTTGAGCTTTGGCACGGACCGACCTGCGCTTTCAAGGATATGGCGCTTCAGCTTCTGCCTTATCTTATGACCGTTTCAGCAAAGAAAACAGCCAAAGGAAAAGAGATTGTAATCCTTGTAGCAACCTCCGGCGACACAGGTAAAGCGGCGCTTGAAGGCTTCAAAAACGTTGAAAATACAAGAATTTTAGTGTTCTATCCCGTAGACGGAGTATCGCCTATGCAGAAGCTTCAGATGACCACTCAGGAGGGTGACAACGTTGCCGTTTGCGCTATCAACGGAAATTTTGACGACGCGCAGTCTGCTGTTAAGGCTATCTTTACAGACAGCGAAATCAAAGCTGAGCTTGCTAAAAAGAATATGATGTTCTCCTCTGCAAATTCAATTAACTGGGGACGACTTGTTCCTCAGATTGTATACTATTTCAGCGCATATGCAGATATGGTAGAGCAGGGAAGAATAAAACTTGGCGAAGAAATAAACGTTGTTGTTCCTACAGGTAATTTCGGAAACATTCTTGCGGGCTACTACGCAAAGAAAATGGGCGTTCCGATTAAGAAGCTTGTTTGCGCATCTAATTCAAATAACATTCTTACCGACTTTCTCACAACGGGAGATTATGACAAAAACCGCGATTTTTACACAACAACATCGCCCTCAATGGATATTCTTATTTCATCAAATCTTGAAAGACTTCTTTACCACCTTAGCGGTGAGGACGACAAGCTCGTAAGCGACCTTATGCATTCGCTCTCAGACGGCGGTAAATACACAGTTTCAGACACACTGTTAAACAATATTAAAAAGGACTTCGCGGCAGGTTGCTGCAGCGAGGAGGAAGTATTCGAAACTATCAAAGAGCAGTTTGAAAGCTACTCATATCTTATTGACACTCATACCTCGGTTGCGGTTCGTGTTTACTGCGATTATGTAAAGGCAACAGGCGACGATATTCCGACTGTTATTGACTCAACTGCTTCGCCTTATAAGTTCTCAAAGAGCGTGCTTTCGGCTATACTCGGAAAAACTCCCGACGCAGACGAATTTGAAATGGTAGACGAGCTTAACAAAGCTACAAATTGCGAAGTACCTGCACCGCTTAAATCTCTCAAGGATAAAGCAGTACGGTTTAACAATGTGTGTGACAGAGAGAATATGAGCGAAATGGTATTCAGCCTTCTTAAGCTGTAAAATAAAACGGGCGGTTTATACCGCCCTTTGACTTATTCGCACTCACACGCAGGCGTACACTCAAAGGTTTCACACTTTGTTTCGCTTTCGTGCATTGCTTTCGGGTTTCCCACTTTGATGTGACCTGCATTACAGTTTCCGTTGCTGTCCTGATAAATACAGTTTTTAACCTCGCAGGTTATGCCCTTAATTTCATCGCTCATTTTATTCACTCCTTTCAACTTTATTTTTCCACATATTACGGAGATTATTATGTCAATTTTTGCGATTGCAGATACGCACCTTTCCTTTGGTACAGATAAGCCGATGGATTCCTTTCCCGGATGGAACGACTATGTTTCGCGTATTGAAAACAACTGGAACAAGTTAATAACCGACAGCGACACCGTTGTAATTGCAGGTGACATAAGCTGGGCTATGAATTTTGATGAGCTTAAAGCCGACTTTGATTTTATCAACAATCTAAAGGGAAATAAAATCATACTCAAAGGGAATCACGACTATTGGTGGAACACCGCTTCTAAGCTTAACAAATTCATTGAGGAAAACGGATTTGACTCAATTAAAATACTTCACAATAACTCTTATACGGTTGAAGGCGTTTCAATCTGCGGCAGCAGAGGCTGGATGATTGAAAGCGAGGAGGAACACGACGAAAAGGTTTTAAACAGGGAAGTAGGGCGCTTAAAAATGTCGCTTGACTCTGCCGAATGTGAGGAAAAAATAGTATTTCTCCACTATCCGCCCGTAACCGAAAACTCTGTTTGTGAAAGTATAATTAAGCTGCTTACTGACTACAATATCAAGCGCTGTTACTACGGACATCTTCACGGCGCGGCGGCAAGGCTTGCCGTTGACGGCGAGTACTCAGAAATCAATTTCAGACTGATTTCCTGCGACAGACTAAGATTTATGCCTTTATTAATAAAATAATTATTGTATTTTTATAAAACTTATGTTATAATGCTTGATTGTAATTTATAAATAATTAAGGAGGTCATTGTTATGGCACTTAAATCATGTAATAAAACTGATACAAACACTTATGAAATTGAAGTAACTGTAGACGCTAAAACCTTTACCGACGCTACAGTTAAGGCTTATATGAAGCAGAGAAAATCTATCCAGCTTCCTGGTTTCCGCAAGGGCAAGGCTCCCCAGAAGATGATTGAAAAAGCTTATGGCGAAAACGTATTCTTTGAGGACGCGCTTGAGATTGTTTATCCCGAGGCAGTTCAGGGCGCTATTGACGAGGCTGAGCTTCGTATAGTTGACCAGCCGTATGACCTTGACGTTGTTTCTATGGACAAGGAAAACGGCGTTGAAATGAAGATGAAGCTGACAACGTATCCTGAGGCAAAGCTCGGCGAATACGCAGGACTTGAAGCTGAATACGGCGAGACTGAAGCTACTGATGAGGACGTTGAAAACGAACTTAAGAATATGCTTGACAGAAACAGCAGACTCGTAACTATTGAAGACAGAGTCGCAGAGATGGGCGACACTGCAGAGATTGACTTTGAAGGCTTTGTTGACGGCGAAGCTTTTGAAGGCGGCAAGGGTGAAAACTTCCCGCTTGAACTTGGCTCAGGTCAATTTATACCAGGCTTTGAAGAGCAGGTTGCAGGCCACAAGACAGAAGAGGAATTTGACGTTAACGTAACATTCCCCGAGGAGTACGAGCCCTCGCTTGCAGGCAAGGACGCTGTATTCAAGGTTAAGATTAACGAAATCAAAACAAAAGAGCTTCCCGAGCTTGATGACGAATTTGCAAAAGATGTTGATGACGAGGTCGACACGCTTGACGAATTAAAGGAAAAACTCAAAAAGCAGATTTCAGAGCGCAAGGAGCAGACAGCAAAAACCGAATTTGAAAACGCTCTTATTGACAAGGTAGTTGACAATATGGAGGTTGAGGTTCCCGAGTGTATGAACGAGCAGAAAACTGACGAGCTCATTCAGGATTACGGCTACAGACTTCAGATGCAGGGAATTGACCTTAACACTTATCTTCAGTATCTCGGTCAGACAATGGACGACTTCAAGGAGCAGTTCAGAGAGGGCGCTAAAAAGCAGGTTCTCGTTGGTATCGCACTTGAGGCTATCGCTGACGCTGAAAAGATTAAAGCTACTGAGGAAGAAATTGAAGAGGAAATCAAGAAGCTCGCTGAACAGTACGGTATGGAGGCAGACCAGATTAAGGCTGCCGTTCCAACAGAACAGCTCTCAAAGGACATTGCTACAAGAAAAGCAATAGACTTTGTAGTTGAAAAGGCAAAGAGAACAAAGGCTAAGGTTAAATCAAAGGCTAAGGCAAAGAAAGACTAATTCAATATCAGGGAGGGGAAACCCTCCCGATAATTAAAGAATAAAAGTTACAAAACAGTAAAAAATATTACGAACAAATAATAATTTGAAAGGATTGATATTATGGCATCATTAGTACCTTATGTTATTGAACAGTCAAGCGCAGGCGAACGTTCTGTTGACATTTTCTCAAGACTTCTTTCTGACAGAATTATCGTTTTATCAGACCAGGTTGATGACAATACAGCTTCTCTTGTAGTAGCTCAGCTTCTTTTCCTTGAGTCACAGGACAGCGATAAGGACATCTCACTTTATATCAACTCTCCCGGCGGTTCCGTAACCGCAGGACTTGCTATCTACGATACAATGAATTATATCAAGTGCGACGTATCTACAATCTGTGTAGGTATGGCTGCAAGCATGGGTGCATTTCTTCTTTCAAGCGGTGCTAAAGGAAAGAGAATAGCCCTTCCCAACAGTGAAATTCTTATTCATCAGCCTCTTGTTGGCGGAAGCGGAATCACAGGTCAGGCAACAGACGTTGAAATCGCCGCTAAAAACCTTGTAAAAACTAAGGAAAAGCTCAACAGAATTCTTGCTGAAAACTGCGGCAAGGATTATGAAACACTTGTTAAAGACACCGACAGAGACAACTGGATGTCTGCTACCGAGGCTATGGAATACGGCCTTGTAGACAAGGTAATTGATAAAAGATAAATCAGGAGATTTTTATGTCAAGAGACGATAATATTTCTAACCATCCCGCAAGATGTTCATTCTGCGGCAAAAGTGAATCAATGGTCTATAAGCTCATTGAAGGCCCGGGTGAGGTTTTCATCTGTGACGAATGCATTTCACTTTGCAATGAAATAATTAAAGGCAGCGAAGAGGAAGCACACAAATCGGATATTGAGTACAGCGATATGGTGCTTCCCAAGCCGATGGAAATCAAGGAAAAGCTTGACGAGTATGTTATCGGTCAGGAGGAAGCGAAAAAATCACTTTCCGTTGCCGTTTACAACCATTATAAAAGAATCTTTTACAATGAACAGAGCGATGTTGAGCTTCAGAAGAGCAACATTCTTCTTTTAGGTCCTACCGGTGTTGGTAAAACAATGCTTGCTCAGACTCTCGCAAAAATACTTGACGTACCGTTTGCAATTGCTGACGCAACCACTCTTACTGAGGCAGGTTATGTTGGCGAGGACGTTGAAAACATTCTTCTTCGCCTGATTCAAGCTGCGGACTTTGACGTTGAAAAAGCAGAACGCGGAATCATTTACGTTGACGAAATTGACAAGATTTCAAGAAAGAGTGAAAACCGTTCAATCACAAGAGACGTAAGCGGCGAGGGCGTTCAGCAGGCGCTTCTGAAAATCCTTGAAGGCACAGTTTCAAATGTTCCTCCGGGAGGCGGAAGAAAACATCCTCAGCAGGAATTTATTCAGATAGATACAACCAATATTCTCTTTATTTGCGGAGGCGCGTTTGACGGCATTGAAAAGATTGTTGAACGCAGACTCGGCAGAAACTCGCTCGGCTTCGGCTCTGAGCTTAAGAAGAACGAAACAGAAAAAGAGAATATTATTCAGAATGTTAACCATCACGACCTTGTTAAATATGGTCTTATCCCCGAGCTTATCGGGCGTATTCCTGTTATTGCAACGCTTAACAGTTTAGATAAAGATGCACTCGTGAGAATTATGACTGAGCCTAAAAACTCAATTGTAAAGCAGTATGTCAAGCTCTTTGAAATGGACGGCGTTGAGCTTCAGTTCCAGGATGACGCGCTTGAGGCAATGGCAGATGTTACGCTCGAGAGAAAGACAGGAGCAAGAGGACTCAGAACAGTATTTGAGGGAATCTTAAACGAGCTTATGTTTACCGTTCCGAGCGATTACACAATTGAAAAAATCGTTATTACAAAGGAATGTGTAACAGGGGATTCAGCTCCGCTTCTTCGTACAAACAAAAAGCGTAAGCCTGTACAACTCAAGGCTGAAGACCTGAAAAATGCACAATAATAAATTAAAGCGTTGCTGTATGCAGCGCTTTAACTCTTTAATATGATAAAATTATTGCATTTTATATTATTTTATTATATAATACTATCAATTCTGTATAAGGATGTATTAAAATGGACGAATTAAAAGAAAACTATATTACAGATTCACTTGATTTTATTCAGCTTCCTGTGGTTCCGCTCAGGGGGCTTGTAGTGTTTCCGGGAATGAATCTTCATTTTGACGTAGGAAGAAAAAAGAGTCTCGCTGCGCTCAATGCTGCTATGGAGCGTGACCAGAAAATTCTTCTTATTGCTCAGAAGGATTCATCGGTTGATAACCCGAAGCATGAGGATATATTTGACACCGGCGTTATCTGTAAAATAAAACAGATGATTAAAATTTCAAACACGGGTAACCTCAGAGTAATCGTTGAGGGAATAGAGAGGGCTAACCTTGTCACAATTGTAAAAGAGCGCCCATATCTTATCGGCATTGCCGATATTATTGACAGCGGAAAATTCGTTACTACGGAAAATGATATTGCCTATGCACGCGTTCTTAAAAAGGAATTTGAAATCTATGCTTCTATGATAAGCAAAATTTCAAGTGAGGTTATATCAAAGGTTATGTCGCTTGAGGACGTAATTGAGCTTTGCGATTACGTTTGCGCAAACACCTTCTTTGACTACACGCAAAAACAGAAGGTGCTTGAGGAAATCAACGTTCACAAGCGCCTCAGACTCCTCCTCCTTATGCTAAAAAAGGAAAACGTAGCCATAGAGATGGAAACGGAAATTCAGGAGAAGGTACAAAAGGAAATAGATAAGAATCAGCGCGAATACTATCTTCGTGAGGAATTGAGAGTTATAACCGACGAGCTCGGCGAAACCGACGACCCTGTTGCAGAAGCTGACGGATACAAGGAAAGAATTACAAAGCTTGAATGTTCAGATGAGATTAAGGATAAGCTTCTCAAGGAAGCAGACAAGCTTATGAAAATGCCGTCAGGCTCACACGAGGGAACAGTTGTAAGAAACTATCTTGACAAATGTCTTGACATTCCGTTCGGCAAATTCACAAAAGACAGCATTAACCTTGAAAAATCACGCAAGGTTCTTGATAAAGACCACTACGGACTTGACAAGGTAAAGACAAGAATTGTTGAATCGCTTGCAGTTTTAAAGCGAAATCCTGATTTCAGCGGACAGATAATCTGTCTTTTCGGCCCTCCGGGAGTAGGCAAGACGAGTATTGTTAAATCGCTCGCGTCTTCTATGAACAGAAAGTATGTAAGAGTTGCGCTTGGCGGTATTCACGACGAGGCTGAAATAAGAGGCCACAGACGTACATACATTGGTGCTATGCCCGGAAGAATTATAGACGCGGTAATCAAGAGCGGCGTTATGAATCCGATTATCCTTCTTGATGAGATTGACAAGGTCGGCGCTGATTACAAGGGTGACCCGTCGTCAGCACTTCTTGAAGCGTTAGACCCCGAGCAGAACAATTCCTTTAACGACCACTATATAGACTTTCCCGTAGATTTGAGCAAGGTTCTGTTTATTACTACGGCAAACGATGTTTCAACTATCGCCGCTCCGCTTTATGACAGAATGGAAGTAATTGAGCTTAATTCATATTCAGTTGAGGAAAAGTTTCATATAGCTAAGAAGCATTTAATAAAAAAGGCGCTTAAAAAGCACTGTATTACCTCAAGGGAATTCAGAATAACAGACGGCGCTGTTTACAAAATAATTGAATGCTACACACGTGAAGCAGGCGTAAGGGCGCTTGAAAAGGAAATCTCAACGCTTTGCAGAAAAGCGGCGGTTGAGCTCGGAAAGGGAAATAAGACTTTCAGAGTTAATGAAAGCAATCTTTCAGATTACCTCGGCGTTGAAAAGTATTCAAAGGACAAGATTTCAAAGGAAAATCTTGTCGGAACGGTAAACGGTCTTGCATGGACTCAGGTTGGCGGAACAATGCTTCCGATTGAAGTATCAGCCCTTGAGGGTACAGGAAAGATTGAGCTTACGGGTAACCTCGGCGACATTATGAAAGAAAGCGCAAAAACTGCCGTAAGCTATGTTCGTTCAAAGCACGAGGATTTCGGAATTGAATCCGATTTTTATAAAACAAAAGACATACATATACACACTCCCGAAGCGGCAATACCTAAAGACGGACCGTCTGCGGGTCTCGCAATTACAACTGCGCTTGTTAGCGAGCTTACGGGAATACCGATTAAATCAAACGTTGCTATGACGGGCGAGATTTCGCTTAAAGGAAAAGCGCTTCCCATAGGCGGACTCAAGGAAAAATCAATGGCGGCATATAAAGCAGGCTGCGACACAGTTTTAATCCCCGAGGACAACAAAAAGGATTTGGCTGAAATAAGCAGTGAAGTTACAGACGCAGTAACCTTTGTTACGGTAAGCAGCTTTGAAGAACTTATGCCTTACGCACTTGAATATATGCCCGAAAAAAGCAAAATATCATCATACAGTACGACTGTAAGAAATGGCAGAAGCTCTTCTCAGCCAACAGCACAGTAAGGAACAATTATGAACTACAACAACGCAGAATTTGAAAAGGCGTACGGCATTTCATCTCAGCTACCTGCAAGCAACGCGCCCGAAATAGCGTTCGCAGGGCGCTCAAATGTCGGTAAAAGCTCGCTTTTGAATAAGCTGTTTAACCGAAAACAGCTTGCAAGAGTCAGCTCCGTACCCGGTAAGACGATAACAATAAATTTTTATGACGTTGATTCGGTAAAGTTTGTTGACCTTCCGGGCTATGGATACGCTAAAATCAGCAAACAGGAAAAAGCGCGCTTTGCAGAGCTTATGGAGGGATACTTCTCTCAGAAAAGAAACCTTCGCCTTGTAATTCAGCTTGTTGATATGAGGCACAAACCAAGCGCAGACGACTATGCAATGATTGAATTTCTTAAAGACAGAGGAATTCCGTTTGTAATAGTAATGACAAAGTCAGACAAACTTAAGGTTAAGGAATACAAAAAACGTCTTGAAGCGTCCCAGAGCGAGCTTGAATGCGCGGGCGATGTAAAAATCATTCCGTTTTCAAGCGTAACAGGACAGGGAACAGATGACGTTAAAGCAATAATTGAGGAGGCAGTTAAAAATGTACAGTGAAGACAGATACTTAGAAAAAATTCCTTTTATAACTCTTGATAAGGCAAAGGAAATCGCAAACGAATATCCTACTCCGTTTTATGTTTATGACGAAAAGGGAATTATTGACAACGTTAAAAAGCTTAAAAGAGCGTTTTCGTGGAACAAGGGCTTTAAAGAATATTTTGCGGTAAAAGCTACTCCGAATCCGTTTCTTGTTAAACTTCTTCACAAATACGGCTGCGGCTGTGACTGCTCGTCTAAAACAGAGCTTATGATTGCGAAGGCTCTCGATATTACGGGCGACGAGATTATGTTTTCTTCAAACGACACTCCCGTTGACGAATTTACATATTGTAACGACCTCGGCGGTATCATCAATCTTGACGATATCACACAGATTCAGAAGGTTAAAGACGCCTGCGGCGGTAAGCTCCCTAAAAAGATGTCCTGCCGTTACAATCCCGGCGGCGTATTCAATATTTCAAATACAATTATGGACACGCCCGCAGAAGCTAAATACGGTATGACTACTGAGCAGATTATTGAAGCTTACAGAATACTCAAGTCCCAGGGCGTTGAGGAATTCGGTATTCACGCTTTTCTCGCTTCAAACACCGTTACTAACGACTATTATCCGAAGCTTGCAAAAATCCTCTTTAAGCTCATTCTTATGATTAAAGAGAGAACAGGCGTACAGATTTCATTTGTTAACCTTTCGGGCGGTATCGGTATTCCTTATTATCCGTACCAGGACCCCAATGATATAAAGGCAATATCAAAGGGAGTTAAGAAAGCATATGACAGCATTCTTGTTGAAAACGGAATTGATAACGTTGCTATCTGTACAGAGCTCGGACGTTATATGCTCGGTCCATACGGCGCACTTGTTACAACAGCCATTAATGAAAAGCATACTCATAAAGAATACATCGGCGTTGACGCTTGCGCAGTTAACCTTATGAGACCTGCAATTTACGGCGCTTATCACCACATTTCTGTTCTCGGAAAAGAGGATGACATCGCAGTGCATAAGTACGACATTACAGGCTCACTCTGTGAGAACAACGATAAATTTGCCGTTGACCGAGTATTGCCGAAGATTGATATGGGCGACATACTCTTTATTCACGACGCGGGCGCACACGGCTTCTCAATGGGCTACAACTACAACGGTAAGCTTAAGAGCGCCGAAATTCTTCTTAAAGAGGACGGCTCTTATCAGCTTATAAGACGTGCTGAAACGCCGAAGGATTACTTTGCAACCTTTGACTGTTTTGACATTTATGACAAATTGATTGAAGGTTAATTATGAAAATCTCCGAATTTTCGGAGATTTTCTATTTACAATCACACTTTAATGTGTTAAAATAGCATAAAGTAATTATCGGAGGTTCGCATTATGAACAATAAGCTTGCGAATGATAAGAATATTGAGTTTTTATACAAGGCTATTCTTTCTCTTGAAAGCGAAGAGGAGTGCGCAAATTTCTTTGAGGATTTATGCACTGTTCAGGAGCTTAAGACTCTTGCGCAGAGAATAGTTGTTGCAAAAATGCTTTCTGAAAAATCTGTTTATACAGACATTGTACGCGAAACGGGAGCTTCTACCGCAACTATAAGCAGAGTAAACCGCTCGCTTCAGTACGGCTGCGACGGTTACGACATTATTTTTGAAAGAATTAAGGAAAAGGAAGCAAATGAGTAGTTACGGTGTTTTTGCACAATACTATGACTCGTTAACTCAAAACGCTGAATACAAAGTCAGAAGTGAATTCATTTCTGGCTTTTTTAACTCAGAAAACAAAAGCGATTATCATATTCTTGACATTGCGTGTGGGACGGGTACTGTAGCTAAATATTTAAGCGATATGGGCTACAGCGTATCAGGGCTTGATATAAGTGAAGAAATGCTGTCAGTTGCCTCGTCTAAGCTCCGTGCGCCGCTTTATAAGAGCGATATGAGAGACTTTGACTTTAACAAAAGCTTTGACGCTTGTATCTGTACGCTTGACAGCCTCAACCATCTTGAAAACACAGAGGACTGGCAAAGATGTTTTGAAAGCGTTTATAAGTCGCTGAAAAAAGACGGGCTCTTTATTTTTGACGTTAATACTGTTTATAAGCACAACGAAATCCTTGCTGACAATACTTTTGTATTTGATACGGATGAATGCTTTTTGTGCTGGGACAACGAGCTTATTGAAAGCGGTAAGGTCAGAATTATTCTTGACTTTTTTATTCCGATAGATGAGGACAGAAACGCTTATCAAAGATTCAACGAGGACTTTATTGAGCAGGCGTTTGAAATTGAAGAGATAACGGCTATGCTTGAGAATTTTGAGATACTCGGAATCTACGACGATATGAGCAAAAACGCTCCTCACGATAAAAGCGAAAGAATTTATTTTATATGTAAAAGGAAATAGTATGGGAAAGATTGTAAGATATATAACAAGAGACGGAAGCGCGTTTATTATTGCGTGTGATTCAACGGATATTGTAGCTGAGGCAGAAAGAATTCATAAAACCTCTGCAACGGTTACAGCCGCTGTGGGCAGACTAATTACAGCCGCTTCTATGATGGGAGATATGCTAAAAAACAAAAGCGACTCTGTAACACTAAGGCTTAACGGAAACGGTCCTGCTGGTGAGATTATCGCCGTATCGGATTATATGGGAAACGCAAGGGTATGCGTTACTAATCCCATAGTTGAAATTCCGCTTAACAGCAAGGGTAAGCTCGATGTAAGAGGAGCAGTAGGAACAGACGGCACGCTTTACGTAATTAAGGATATCGGAATGAAAGAGCCATATATCGGTCAGACTCCGATTGTGAGCGGTGAAATTGCTGAGGATATAACTAACTATTTTGCTGTGTCAGAACAAACTCCGTCTGTGTGTGCTCTCGGCGTTCTTGTAAATCCTGATTTAACCGTACAACACGCAGGCGGTTATATAATTCAGCTCCTTCCCGGCTGCGACGATGGAATAATTGATATAATTGAAAAGAACGTATCCACCCTTAAATCAGTAACAGAAATGCTCAGTGACGGTATGAACGCTGACGACATAGCAATTGAAGCTATGAAGGGAATAGAGCTTGACAAGCTTGATGAGAGCACAGTATCATATAAATGCAACTGTTCAAGGGAAAGAGTTGAAAACGCCCTCATAAGTACAGGCGAGGAAAATATGAAGGAAATGGCTGAGTCAGAGGAGAGCACGACAGTTGAATGTCACTTCTGTGATAAAAAATATGTTTTCACGCCCGGCGATATTAAAAAGCTGTTAAAAAGTGCACTCTGATTTTTCAAAAAAATGAAAAAAAGTGTTGACTTTTAAATAATTATATAGTATTATATAAGCCGTCGCCGATGAGATGTCGGCGCTATGGGAGCATAGCTCAGCTGGGAGAGCACCTGCCTTACAAGCAGGGGGTCACAGGTTCGAGCCCTGTTGTTCCCACCATTGTTCGGAGCAGTTAAACTGCTCCGAGCGCTTAAAAGTTCAAATGGCCCGGTAGTTCAGTTGGTTAGAACGCCAGCCTGTCACGCTGGAGGTCGACGGTTCGAGCCCGTTCCGGGTCGCCATTTGTGCTTCTGTAGCTCAGTTGGTAGAGCAGAGGACTGAAAATCCTCGTGTCGATGGTTCGATTCCGTCCGGAAGCACCAATTTATGCGGATTTAGCTCATCCGGTAGAGCGTCACCTTGCCAAGGTGAAGGTAGCGAGTTCGAGTCTCGTAATCCGCTCCATTTTTATATATAGCTGAAAGACGAGAAAAGGGCAATCACGAAGTGATAGAAACAGTCCGGCGGACTGTTGCGGTGCCCGCGTGCGTGTCGGCGAGCGCAAAAGCGAGCCGAGCGAGTCTCGTAATCCGCTCCATTTTTATATATGGCAGTATTTAATTTACTGCATATGGCACCATAGCCAAGTGGTAAGGCAGAGCTCTGCAAAAGCTTTATGCCCCAGTTCAAATCTGGGTGGTGCCTCCAAAAGTCCCGTTGCAACAGCTTCGGGACTTCTATTTATCTATATGGTTACAAAATATTTAAAAATATTACAATTATTGTTACTTTTCTATTGAAATGTATTATTGTTTGTAGTAAAATAAATATATTATGTTTATTGAGAGGAAAATATGAAAAAGCTTATATCATTTATACTTGCAATAATTTCTGTATTAGTTATTCCGCTTTCTGTTTCTGCTTCACAAAGCGAAACAGGGCATTTCAGATATGACGAAGAAAATCGTGTTATTGTTTACGTTAACGCTCAAGGAAACATTGAAGAGAACATAAATATAGCAGACGACAGCCACACCTACACAGTTAAAGACGGTGCGCTCTCAATAATTGACGGCAGCGAACAGGGGATTATTGAAATTGAGGGAGACAGCTACTACGTAGACTCCTCAAGAGCATTTACGAGTGAGGAATACGTTTTTTTAAAGGAACGTGTTATTGAACCGAACCTCACCGCTTTAATTGAGCTCAACTCACGTGAGCTCTGCTTCAAAGACGGCAAGCTCTTTAGCGGAATCGTATTCAAAACATATTTTGACAGAGGCATTTTTGATTCTCAGTTTGACGGAACTGTAAGCTACAACGGCGATAACTACTTCATTAAAAACGGCAGACTTGCAAACGGTATAATAAATTCATATTACTACATTGACGGCAAGATTGACGTAAGCAAAAACGGTATTACAAAAGTAGGTAACGACGTTTACTATTTTGAAAATGGTAAGCTTACAAGCTCGGTTGTAACGGAGCTTTACGGCAAAAATGCAGGCAAGCCCGTTTACTATAAAAACGGCGTTTTCAGCGCTGTTACGGGTATGGCAAACATTAACAGCGACGGCTATTACTTTATAAAAGGTGTTGCACAAAGCGGTAAAATCACAGTCAGCGGTAAAGACAGATATTATTCAAAGAGTAACTTCAAGCTTGTAAAAAACGAAACATTTAAAATTAAGAAATACCTCTATATTGCTGATTCAAAAGGAATAATAACAAACGCACCTCTCGTATACATTCAGCAAAACACTAAGGAAAACGAGAGCATTCCATATCCTTCATCCGAAAAGCCGAAAGCGACAATTGCATCAGGTGGTTGCGGGGTTTGTACAAGCCTTATGATAATCAAAAATACAACAAGCAATAATCCTGAGCTTGTTGAATGGAAGCAGCTTATGGAAAAGAACGGCTGCAGAGTAAGAGGCGGTACTGATATTAGAAAAACCGCAAAGCTTATGAAGAAAACCTACGGCTTCAAATATAAGAAAACAAAGTCAATCAAGAAGCTTAAGGCACACCTAAAAAAAGGCTACATGGCAATATGTAATGTCGGCGATAACGGATACTTCGCATATGGCGGTCACTATGTTGTTGCCGCCGGAATCACAAAATCAGGGCGAGTTATAGTTCTTGACCCGTATATGACTCCTAAAAAATACTACAGCAGATGTAAGGGCGTTAACAGAAGAAAATACTTCAAGTATGACAAAAAGACAAATGAGGTTACCTGCACCTTTACCACTATGAAAAAAGGCTCAAAGGGTGAGTATTACTATCTGTTCACGCCGACTGAAAACATTGCGCTGAGAAAATCATCAAAATAAATCGACCGAGGTGAGTTAACTTGAAAAAAGCATACAAGGCGCTGCTTATTAGTATTTGCATATTTACGGCAGCTTTTACGTGCCTTTGCTTTTTTGCGGTAAGAAACGGCACCTTCAGAATAAGTGCAGATAAAAATTACGTTGAATACTACTATTTTGATATTGTTAAAGCAGGCTCCGCCGACATCTTTAAAGATAAGACGAGTTACAAAATTGAAAAAGGACACGTAATCAAAAAGCAAGATAAAAGCGAGTTTACACTTAAAGTAAAAAATAAGAAGTATCTTGTAAAAGACGGAAAGACGTTCAGCGGTCTTAAAGACAGCTATCTTTACGCACACGGAAGAATTGATTACAAGGCCTATGGTCTTAAAAATACAGACGGCAAAAGCCTCTGCTTTTCAGGCGGTAAGCTTTTTACAGGCATTTATGAAAAGGTCTATTATACAAACGGTGTAAAAGACACTTCCATAAACGGAAGAGTAATTATTGACGGCAAGGAGTACTACTTCGAAAACGGCGAACTTTTCAGCGGCCTTTCAGGCAATGAATACCTTACCGACGGTGAGCTTGACACGTCAAAGGACGGCTTTGTAACAGTTGACGGCACCGAGTATCTCTTTACAAAAGGAAAGCTCTTTACGGGTATATTTAAAAAGAAATACTACTTAAACGGACTGTTTTCATCTGAAACTACGGGAAAAGTTAAATCAAGTGACAAAACCTATTACGTTGAAAAGGGCGTTGTTTACAGTGGTTTCAAGGACAACGTAATGTACAAAAACGGACGTCCCGATAAAAAATATAACGGCTACTATATAATTGACGAAACAGAATACTATTTTGAAAAAGGAAAAGTCATTACCGCACCGGACAGCGAACCCGTAAAAATTCTTCTTGTTGGAAATTCTTATACATACTACAACGGCATGGGACAGATGCTTTGTAAGTTTATAAAAGCAACAGGGAAGTCAGCAGTTGTTGTAAGAGTTACAAAGGGCGGCTATTCGCTACGCTCACTTATGACGAAAACGCCTGCCTATGCTGCGTGGTTTGACGGAAAGCAAATTGCCGCAGGTGACAAAAAGCTCAGCGAGGTTGCCGCAACTGATTTTGCGCAGCTTGACAGAGCCGGAAGATGGGATTTTATTGTTGTTCAGAATAACGACACACTCTCAAAGACTGACGACGGCGATATAGCGTTTTTTAACGAATATATGAAGTCCGTCAATTCAAAGGAAAAAATCCTTTTTAACTCTGTTTATTACGGCTCAAGCCTTTCGCGCAGCCGTCATAAAATAATTAATGAGGTTGCCGAAACGACAGGTGCAACGGTTATTGACACGCTGTCATACTACTCGTCTTATAACTCATATTTCTCACGAAACTGGCAAAAGGATTTAACTGTCAGCGATTCACCGCGACACCCCTCAAGCAAGGGAGCTTACCTAATGGCGCTTTGCATTTACACTAAGCTCTACGGAAAGGATATGCTTTACGGCGGAGGCAAAAACACATATATTCCTGTTTATAACTCAGACTCAAAATTCAGCGATGAATTTGCTCCTAACAAATTCAAACGTAAAAAGCACACTACAGACTACGCAATGAGAATTACCAAAAGCGAGGCGCAGAGCCTTCAGCAATATGTCAGTAAATATGCAGATAATTATTTAGGCCAACCGCTAATCAAGGAGGAAAGTAATGATAACGAAAAGAACGACAGAAAGAATTAAAAGAGCTGTCAGCATAATCGCGTTTATAATTATTCTTTCAATCCCTTTTGCAGTTCAGGCTAAATCGGGTTATTTTCAGCCGTCAAAGGACGGAAAAAGAATTGAATACCGCCTCTCAAACAACAAGAGGTCGGGAACTCTTACACTTACGCGCAAAGGAAATGTTTACACTATTGAAAACGGTTATCTTACTCTTATAAACGGAAATACATACGGCTATGTAAAAGCTAAAAACAAAAAGACTTATTATATTGAAAACTCTTTTACTTTCAGCGGACTTCACGCAAATAAGCTCTACAAAAACGGACGTGTTAACACAAAGGCAAACGGTAAGGTGAAAGTCGGCGGAATTAAATATTACTTCAAAAAGGGTAAGCTGTTTACAGGTATAGCAAACAAGCGTTATTATACAAGAGGACTTCGTGATAAAACAAAAACAGGTAAGTTTAAAATAAAGGGTAAGAAGTATTACTTTTATCAAGGCAAAATTGCAAACGGAATAGTAAAAAACAGGTACTATGCTAACGGCAGAGTAGACAAAAAGAAAACAGGGATTTTCAAAATAAAGGGCGTTAAGTACTATATAAAAAAGGGTAAGCTTTACAACGGACTTTACAAAAAAATCTATTATAAAAACGGCGTAAGATACAGGGAATTCTCGGGCTTTATCAAATATAAGAAAAAGCAGTATTACGTTTACGCAGGCAAGCTTGCAAACGGACTGCACGGAAGGGCTTACTATAAAAACGGACGCGTAAACAAAAAAATTAACGGCTACAAAAAAATAGGCGGATATAAGTATTATTTCATTAAAGGCGTAATTGCAGACCCGACGGTTGCTCATCCGCTTAAAATTCTTATGGTAGGCAATTCATACACATACTATAACGGCTATCCGCAGATGCTCAGCCAGCTTATTGCCAAAACAAATAAATCCGCTTTAGTTGTAAGAGCCACAAAGGGAGACCGCTCAATTCCTCAGCTTATGGAACAGCAGCTCAGCTACGTTGCGTGGAAAGACGGAAAACAGATTGCAAGCGGCTCAAACACTTATCTTAAGGACATTATGAAAATTGACTTCGGCTCTCTTAACAGAGCAGGCAAGTGGGACTACATAATATGTCAGAATAACGAGGACGATTCTACAAAGCTTTCTGCGGGGGACATTAAATTCTTCAATATGGTAAAAGGCTCTATACCTAACAGCAAGCGCTTTTTGATACACGGAATGTACTATTCAACAACTATTTCAAACAAGCGCTACAACGAGCATATGAAGGCAGTTACAGCCTGCAACTGCTCAATTATTAACTCTGTTGCTTATTACAATCAGTACAATACATATTTCAACGCAAGCGAAAAGAGTAAATGGCGTGCAGAGCTGACGCTTATGGACAGCGACCACCATCCGTCAGGAAGAGGCGGTTATCTCTTGGCGCTCTGCATTTATGCAAAAATTTTCGGTGTTAACAGCTACGCAAGAAATGAAACTGACACGCTGTTTATCCCGCTTTACAACAAAGAGGGCGGCTCAACAAAGGAGTTTGCGCCTGATAAATTCAAGCAGAAGGACGCATCGGATTTTGCTATGTCTGTAACAGCCCTTGAAGCAAAACGACTTCAGGCTTATGTCAGAACATACGCAGATGAATACATCGGCGCTCCGCTCTTTATTCAGGATTACAACTTAAACGTATAAAAAAATAAAGCCCGTCGGGGCTTTATTTATTTCTGATTTTCTATGTAAATGCTGTTTGTCGGGAAGGCGAACTCAGCGCCGTTTCTTTCAACTATATCCTTAATATTCAGATTTACATCTGACAAAACAGCGTAAAATTCGTGAATATCAGTTTTGATGGTGTAACAGAAAACACCGAGATTTATTGAAAAATCGTCAAGCTTTGTTACCTCAACTCTTATCGGAGCGGGAACTATCAGCTCATTATTCTTAAGATATTCAACAATATCGTTTTTGCACTTATTGATGAGCTCGTTATCAGTAGAATAAATAAGACCGATTTCCGTATCAATAAGGCGTTTTTCAATTTTGCTGATATTTACTATAGCGTCCTGCGTAAGCTTTGAATTGGGAACGGTAACAAGGGAATCGTCAAGCGTTCTTATCTTTGTTGTACGCATTGAAACCTCTGTAACGGTTCCCATAATTTCTTTCGTCTGAACAAAATCTCCTACCTTGAACGGCTTGTCAAAAACAATTATGAATCCGCTTATAAGGTTTGAAACAGCGTCCTGCGCGGCAAGTGAAATTGCAAGACCGCCGACTCCGAGTCCCGTAATTAGCCCGTTTATGTTATAGCCGAGCTCACTAATCACCATCATAACGGCAAGAGCGATTATAAGAATTTTAAACAGCTTTGAAATAAAGTTTACAGCCGTAAGATTAATTCTGTCGTCAGAGTCCTTATTCTCGCTTAGGGAAGAGGAAAACATATTTGAAACGAAATTTGTAATACCCCAGCAGATAATGAGAATTGTAAGTATCTTAAAGCCCTTTACAATCGCCGCAGACTGAACGTTAAGCATTAACGCACCGAAGAGTCCGCATAGAACAAAAAGCATTGAAAGCGGCTTTTTAAGCGCTTCAACAAAGGGATTGCGCTTAGCCTCGTCTTTATAAGAAATACGTGCTATAACGCCGAGAACAGCCTTTGAAAGCTTATTTCTTATTAATAGCACAACAAGAAAAATCACCGCGCCGAAAGCTACATTTAACATATGTGAGTTTTCTTTATAAAAGTCTTTGAGTGTTTTTATCAGCTCGTTCATAGTACACCTCACAAACACGTTTTAAATATCGTAAACTAAAACAGATTTATTTTCAAGAGGTAAAATAAAAAATTGTAAATCCGGCTATATATAGAAGCGAAGAAGTGTAAATGTTTACAATTTGTTAACAAAAATAACCAAAAACATATAAATTTGTTATTGAAATTTATTTATATTAATGGTATACTTATTTCGTACTTATAAGGAGGGGACTGCTTTGAGTAAAGAAACTAAACTTGCTAAAAAAGAAGAAAAAGCAGCTAAGAAAGCAGCTAAGGCAGAAAAGAGCCAGGCAGCCGCTTACGAAAAGCTGGTAAAGAAAATTGAAAAGAAAAATTCCAAGCTTGAAAAGAAGGCTAACAAGAAGAACAAGCCTTTTGTTCCGATTGACATTCCTACTCAGGAAGAAGCTTTCGCTGCTACAGGCGAGGAGTCCAAGGCTAAGAAGATTATTGAGATGATAATCTTAATTCTCTTAATTGTTTATCTCGGCTATTTCTGCTATATGTTCTATAGCTATGTTGCTCCGCCGTATACTAACGCAGAGACTACAACTTCTGCTGAAGAGGGCGATGGAACACCCGCTGAGTATGACAGATATGAGAATCCGCATGATATCACAACAACACCTGACTACAGCGTAGCTGATGCAAAAGCTTATTTAAAGCAGGTTCTTCACGATAACTGGAAGAATTTAGGCTACAGCGCTGACCCGTCAGGCGGCTCAATCAATTATACAAACTCAATCACAAACGTTAATAACGCTGACTGTTATGTATTCACAGCAGGAAGCAAAACGTTTGCAGTATCCACAAAACTTCAGTCCTGTTATTTAAGCAAGGACGGAAAGTATACTCCTCTTACATTCCACGAAGACGGATATCTTTACTAACGTAACGAAATGAAAAAGATTCGGTAATTCTACCGAATCTTTTTTTGTTTTGTTTAGTTTTTTAGAGAATGAAGCGGTGCGGGAATTTTTCCGCCTCTGTTAATGAATTTGGCAGGCGAGTTCGTGTTCACCTTCATTACGGGTCCCGAACCGAGCAATCCGCCGAATTCAAGCTCGTCGCCTACATCCTTGCCTATTGCAGGGATAATACGAACAGCAGTTGTTTTTCCGTTAACCATACCAATAGCCGCTTCGTCGGCAATTATACCGCTTATTACGTCAGGGGTAGTGTCGCCGGGCACAACAATCATATCAAGACCTACAGAGCATACAGCCGTCATAGCTTCAAGTTTTTCAATGGTGAGCGCTCCGCTTCTTGCTGCGTCAATCATTCCTGCGTCCTCACTTACGGGAATAAACGCTCCCGAAAGACCGCCAACGCTTGAGGAAGCCATCACGCCGCCTTTTTTAACAGCGTCATTGAGCATTGCAAGACAGGCTGTTGTTCCTGCGCCGCCACATTTTTCAAGCCCGATTTCCTCAAGGATGTGTGCAACAGAGTCGCCAACCGCGGGAGTCGGAGCGAGGGATAAATCAACTATACCGAACGGAACGCCGAGTCGCTCGCTTGCAAGTCTGCCGACAAGCTGTCCCATTCTTGTTACCTTAAACGCAGTCTTTTTAATAAGCTCTGCTATTTCGTTTATTGAATAATCAGGATACTTTGATACAGCCGAACGGACAACACCGGGACCCGATACGCCGACGTTAATTACGCAGTCGGCTTCGCTTACGCCGTGAAATGCACCTGCCATAAACGGATTGTCCTCAGGAGCGTTACAGAAAACAACAAGCTTTCCTGCCGCAATACATTCATTATCGGCTGTCAGCTCCGCGCTCTTTTTAATCTGCTGTCCCATAAGCTTTACAGCGTCCATATTAATACCCGCTTTTGTTGAGCCAATATTAACGGACGAGCAAAGCCGCTCAGTTGTGGCCAGCGCTTCGGGGATTGAGTTAATAAGCTCTAAATCACCGGCAGCAAAACCTTTTTGTACAAGCGCGCTGTAGCCGCCTATAAAGTTAACGCCAATTGTTTTAGCGGCTCTGTCAAGCGTCTGAGCATACTTAATCGGATCTCCGCCGCTTATTCCTTGCATAATTGCAACAGGCGTAACGCTTACACGCTTATTAATGATAGGAATTCCGTATTCCTTTTCTATACCTACGCCAACCTCAACAAGTTTTTCTGCTTTAGTACAGATTTTATCGTATATCTTATTGCAGGACTTGTCAATGTCAGAATCGCCGCAATCAAGAAGAGATATACCCATAGTTGTTGTTCTGACGTCAAGGCATTCGTCCTGAATCATTCTTATCGTTTCAAGAATATCGTATGTGTTAATCAAAGGGTAATCCTCCTATATTCTGTGCATAGAATTAAACAAATCCTCATGCATTGCATGAATCACAAGGTTATTGCTTTCGCCGAACTTTTCAAGCTTTTCGGAAAGCTCTGTAAACGGCACACTACTGTCGCTCGTATCCGCAAGCATAATCATACAAAACATATCCTGGAGTATTGACTGTGTAACTTCAAGAATATTTACGTTATTTTCAGCGCAGATTCCCGAAACCTTAGCGAGAATTCCGACCATATCTTTTCCGACTACTGTTATAACAGCTCTCATATTAAACCTCCAAAGTAATTATTTATAAATAATATAATGAATTATAACAAAGAATTGTTTATTTTTCAACAAATTTAAAAATTATATTTAATTTTTTTCAGTACTGTGATATTATATACTAAACTGAGAGGGATATATATGAAGTACAGTAATATTTACGATATGCACACACATTCGGACAACTCGTTTGACGGTAACCATTCGTGCGTGCTTATATGCGAGGGCGCTGTAAGAGCAGGCGCAAAGGGCATTGCAATTACAGACCACCTTGACATAGACGATAAAAGCTATAACGTAAGACACTTTGTAACAAATCAGTTTGTTCACACAACGAGAGTCAAAAGCGCTTTCAGGGATAAGCTTGAGGTATTTCGGGGAATTGAGCTCGGTCAGGGGATTTACAGAAAAGAGCTTTCCGAACAGATACTAAAAGAAATGAATTACGACTTTGTTCTCGGCGCTATGCACAACCTTGAGAATATGCAGGATTTCTATTTCCTTGAATACGACAACGAAACCGTTGACGAGCTTTTGATGAAATATTTTGAGGATGTGCTTAAGCTTGCCGAGTGGGACAAAACAGACAGTATAGCTCATCTCACATATCCGCTCAGATACATTTGCGGCAAGTATAAAATGAATATTGATATGGCTCAGTTTGACGAAATAACTGACGCAATATTTGAAACTATAATCAAAAATAACAAGGCGCTTGAACTGAACGTTTCAAGCATAAACAAATACCACTGCGACACAATGCCGAATAAGAAGTATATCAGGCGCTTTAAGGAGCTTGGCGGTAAGTATGTTACAGTGGGCTCTGACGCACATTTTTATGACAGAGTGTGTGAGAACATTGATTTGGGATATGACATTCTTAAAGAATGCGGCTTTGACTCATTTACTGTATTCAGAAAAAGAGAACCCTCTTTAATTCCAATTGAATAGAAAGGATTTAATATGGACAGATTACTTTATTTACTTGAAACTAACCCGCGTCTTTCAGACGCAGAGCTTGCAGTTATGCTCGGCGTAAGTGAAGAAGAAGTTAAGGAACAGATAGAGCTTTACGAAAAAACGGGAATTATAAAGGGCTACAGAGCCATTATAGATAAAGACAAGGCGCAGGCACACAAGGTTACTGCGCTCATTGAGGTTAAAGTACAGCCTCGCTTCGGCCACGGCTTTGAAAACATTGCAGACCGAATTGCTCAGCTTGACGAGGTTGAAAGCATATACCTAATGAGCGGCGGCTATGACCTTTGCTGTATGGTGTCAGACAAATCATTTGAAGAGGTAGCTATGTTTGTTGCAAAAAGGCTTTCTCCTCTTGAGGACGTTGTTTCAACAACTACGCACTTTATTCTTAAAAAATACAAGGAGCAGGGCGTGTTCTTCACTTCAAAGCCCGCTGACGACAGGGGGACTATTTCGCTTTGATGGATTACGGAAAATATCTTAATAAATCATTGCTGAACATCAAGCCCTCGGGAATACGAAAATTCTTTTCAATTGCTGAAGAGATGGACAATGTTATTTCATTAGGCGTAGGCGAGCCTGACTTTAAAACGCCGTGGCATATAAGACAGTACGGAATTGACTTTCTTGAAATGGGTAAAACCCGCTACACTGCAAACGCGGGACTTATTGAGCTCAGGCGTGAAATATCAAACTATTACGCAAGAAAATTCCTTATAAAGTATAAGCCCGAAGATGAAATACTTGTTACCGTAGGCGGAAGCGAAGGCATTGATATGGCAATAAGAGCGCTTGTTGAAAGCGGCGACGAGGTGCTTATCTGCGAGCCCTCGTTTGTGTGCTATAAGCCTATAGCAGAAGTAAGCGGCGGCAAGGCAGTTGCACTCACGACAAGGGAAGAGGACAACTTCAAACTCACTGCACAGTCGCTTGAAAATGCAATCAACGACAAAACAAAGCTTCTTATACTTCCTTATCCCAACAACCCGACGGGCGCTATTCTTACCGAAAATGAGCTTAAGAAAATTGCAGAGGTTGTAATTAAGCACGATTTACTTGTTATATCAGATGAGATTTACTGCGAGCTGACATACACTCCGGAGGGACACACCTCTATTGCTTCAATAGACGGTATGCAGGACAGAACAATTGTTATAAACGGCTTTTCAAAATCTTACTCAATGACAGGGTGGAGACTCGGCTACGCACTCGGTCCCGCTCCCATTATCAAAGAGATGACAAAGCTTCATCAATTTGCAATTATGTCTGCGCCTACTAACTCTCAGTACGCCGCTATTGACGCGCTGAGAAACGGCGACAAGGACATACAGAAGATGAAGGAAGATTACGATATGAGGCGTCGCTTCACTGTAGACGGCTTCAGAAAAATCGGGCTTGATTGTTTTGAACCCAAAGGCGCATTTTACGTGTTCCCGTGCATTAAATCAACCGGACTCAGCTCTGAGGAATTCTGTGAAAGGCTGATAAAGGCGAAACGCGTTGCAGTTGTACCCGGTGACGCTTTCGGTGAATCAGGCGAGGGATACATACGCGTATCATACTGTTATTCAATTGAAAATATAAGAGAGGCTATAAGACTTATCGGTGAATTTGTTGAGGAGCTGAAAAATGAAAATAAAGGTTAAGGCATACGCCAAGATAAATCTTCTTTTAGACATCTGTGCAAAAAGAACTGACGGCTATCATGATTTATTTATGATAATGCAGAGCATAGGAATTTACGACACCGTTACCGTAGAGCGTATTAAAGGCGCTAAAACCGTTATTGAATGCGACAATGGTGAAATTCCGTGTGACGAAACAAACATCGCTTATAAAGCCGCTCAGGCGTTTTTTGAGGCACAGCGTATAAGAAAGCCGAGCAGGGGAATAAAAATTATAATTGAAAAGCGTATTCCTCACGCCGCAGGTCTTGCAGGCGGAAGCGCTGACGGCGCGGCTGTAATAGTTGCGCTTAACAGACTTTATTCAAAAGAGCTCAGCAACAGCGAGCTTTGTAAAATCGGCGCGACTATCGGCGCAGACGTTCCGTTTTGTATTACCGGCGGTACGCTTCTCAGCCAGGGCATTGGAGAAATACTGAGCAAGGTTAAGCCGCTCAGACAGTGTTATATTGTTCTTGCAAAGCCTGACTTCGGCGTTAATACGGGAAAGGCTTTTTCACAGTTTGACGAAAACGGAAAGGTACATTCTCCCGATTGCCTCGGTATGCTAAAGGCAATTCAGTCAAGAGATTTGACTGATATTTCATCGCGACTAGAAAATGTATTTGAGCAGTTTATTGAGGTGCCGAACAGAATCTATATGAAAGAGACAATGCGTGATAACGGTGCTCTCGGCACTTGTATGAGCGGCTCAGGGCCGACTGTATTCGGTATATTTACCGAAAAAGAAAATGCTGAAAAAGCAGCCAAAGCACTCAGGGATTACGCTAATGACATTTATGTATGCCGACCTGTAAACAATGGCTGTAAAATCACGGAAATTGATGAATAAAAATTAGTAAACCTGCCAATTATTAATCTGAAAGGCAGGTTTTAATTTTGAAAAAGCTACATTTATTCGTCCCTATATTTTTAGTTTTTGTAATTACTATATGCGCCGTCAGTCCTGTAATTACAAAAAGTGAAGACATAAGTAAAAAGGTGTTTCGCCTCCATATTGTTGCAAACAGCAATTCACAAGCTGACCAGACTCTAAAGCTTAGAGTACGTGACAAGGTGCTCGATTATTCCAAAGAGCTTTATAAAAGCTGTAACAGCTCTTTGGAAGCGACTGAAATCACAAATAATAATATACAGAGTATAAAAAAACTAGCACAGAACACAGTTGCATTTAACGGCTACTCTTATCCTGTTTACGCCTATACTGCAAACGAATACTTTAATACACGAAAATACGAAGGTTTCACTCTTCCTGCAGGAAAATACGACTGTCTGAAGATTATTATAGGAAACGGCAATGGTAAAAACTGGTGGTGCGTAATGTTTCCGAGCGTTTGCATTAACGCAAGCACTGACGAGCTTGACAGGGCGCTGACTCCCGAAGAACGAAAAATGATTGAGAGCAGGGGATATGCCGTCCGTTTCAAGGCAGTTGAAATCTATGAATATCTCAAAGCAAAGGCGGACAGATAGCTGTCCGCCGAATTATGTTAAACTCAAATTTAGTATTGACTTTTTAAGATAAATCTATTATTATATTTTAAGTAATGCTGGTGTGGCGAAATAGGCAGACGCAAGGGACTTAAAATCCCTCGGTAGCAATACCGTGCCGGTTCAAGTCCGGCCACCAGCACCATATGGGAGGGCTTATCCCTCCCATAACTTTTATCTGCCGGCGTGATGGAATTGGCAGACGTGCCGGACTCAAAATCCGGTCCTGGCAACAGGGTGCGGGTTCGACCCCCGCCGCCGGCACCAAATGTAAGAACTCTCTGCGGTCACCGAATTCGTTACAGCTTTTCTGTACGTTTTCAGGGGGCGAAAAGGAGGGAGAACCGCTTGCGGTTCGGAAGAAAACAGTTCGGTGGACTGTTTTCGCCGACGTGGGCGTGTAGACGCGGCAGCGTCGTAGCGACCCCCGCCGCCGGCACCAAATTGGTAATGCAGGCGTATTGCCTGCTTTTTTGGTGATATTATGGATGTTATAAGAATGATTTTAGATGAGCTTAAAAGCATGGTTTTACCGTGTCTTATAAGCTTGCCGATTATTATTTTTATACGTTATCTCACATACAGAAAAACGAAAGAGTTTAATCTTAAAAGAGAAGCTCTTACAGTTCTTTTCTGGATGTATATCACCGCGCTTCTTTCTGTTACGTTTATACCCGAGCGAAGCAATAACGAGCCGTTTAACGCTCCGCTGTTTCATCTTCCCGATTTCAGCGATAAAAATACTGTAACCTTTGAAAATCCGATTGGCTGGACAATATGGAAAATCAACCTCGGCGAGTGGGCGGAAATTGTAAGAAATATTGCCGGTAATATTTTAGTGTTTATTCCTTATGGCTTTTTGGTTCCGATAATATGGAAGAAGCTGAAAGCTAAAACAATACTGTTTGGATTTCTTCTTTCATTTTTTATAGAGTTTTCACAGCTGTTTATGGAAAGGCAGAGCGATGTTTATGACTTGATACTAAACACACTCGGCGTTGCAATCGGCTACCTAATATATACTATTGCAAGAAAGATAAAAAAGAGTAAGTCTCAGAGTCGGTGCGATAACGAAGGATAGGTTTTGACTTTGTCATTTTGTCCCTAAAAGCATTAAAAATCCCCTGTATACGCGAGTATGCAGGGGATTTTGTAATACCTTTATGAACTAAAACTACTTAGTCAAAACTGCTACGCATCCAAAAATCAGTAGGTTTTTTGTCATAACAAAGCATAAAAGTCCATTTGGGCTGACGCCCTAATGGACTTTTTAATGAAGTTATGGCGTAAAAGATACGATTTTTGGACTAACCTTCGTTATCGTACCGACTCTTCTCTGTTGTCCATTTTAAGTTAAGCCTTGAAAATATCGTCATATTTTTTAGCCCATTGGGCGATTTCATATCGGCTGTAGTGCTTTGGTATCTGTTTACAAACCGATGAAAGCCTTGCAATGTTTGCTCCGAGAGAGGCAAAAAGTGCAACAAGCCTTTTATCCTTTACCATTGCCGCGCCTTTTTTGATAAGGTCGGGATTTATATCTATTATTCCGCCGCCCGGCTCGCCCGAAATCGTCAGCTCATTGATGGTGATAATCTTACTGTCAAACATATAGTCAAGCTGGCTGGGCTCAAGCTTTGTCATAAGAAGCTTTACAAGAGCAAGGGAAGCGAGCCCCGCGCCGATTTCATTGTAGTATCTCAGCTGATAATCCCAGAGTATTTCAGCGCTGTAGGTTTCTGTTTTATCCGAAGCGACTACGTCTGCAAGAATAGCCGCCGCTTTGATTGAATTAGCTATACCAGAGCCGATAATCGGAATTGTCATAAACGCGCTGTCACCGATTGCGGCATAACCGTCTGCCACCATAACGGCAATAGTCTGCCTTACGGGAATTACAGTCATCTGACCGCCACGCTTAAGCTCGTCGCCGAGAACAGGGTTTCCGTTTCTGAAAAATTCGGCTTTCTTTTCCGCCTCTTCGGCAGTAAACGGCTCAAATTCACCGATAAGTAAATCCGAAAAGTCATCCTCTGCGGCAACCCAGCCAATACCGAGCTTACCGTTAGGAATCATATAAACCTTATATCTGTCAAACACCTTGTTAACATCGCAACCGAGGTTATAGAAAGCTCTGTATGTATAAAATACTTCGTATTTTTTTGGCTCAGCCTGAACAAGACAGCACTCGGGCAGGTTTTTCCTAACAGGAGAATTTACGCCGCAGGCGTCAATTACAAGGTCGCCGAGTATTTCGCCCTTTGAGGTTTTTATTCCGATTACTCTGTCGCCTGCCATAACAGGCGCTGTAATCTCTGTTTCATAAACAAATTTTACTCCCTTTTCCTCAGCGAACGAAATAAGAATATTATAGATTTCGCGGCGCTCCATTTTAATGTCGAACTCGTTGCGCTCATCATCGTCTGTATGACGCAGTATTGTCTCTTCAGAGGGAGGAGTAAAACTCATACTGTGCATAGGTAACTGTTTATCCTTTTCAGGCGCGGGGATTCCAACAGCGTCAAAGGCGCGAACATCAAAAATATCAGTCCAGTCGTAGCCCATATCCTTGCGCTTATTCTTCTCATAAACAGTTACGTCAAAGCCCTTTTCAGCAAGCTTAGCCGCACAGGCAATACCGCCGTGTCCGCCGCCTGCTACAATAATCTTTTTTGCCATATGGCATCTTCCTTTCATAATATTTTTGTTCACTATATATTATACCACTTTTGTCTAAAAACTCAATATATTAAATAGTCTATTAAAAAACGCCCGTATTCAAAGAGAATACAGACGTTATTCTACATTTGTCTATTTTTCTCTGTCGATTCTGAAGTCAACAGAACGTTTGAGATATTCAAGATATCCCTCGTCGCGGCACATAGCCTTTGACGGTGTATCCGAAAGCTTGGCAACGGGACGACCGTTTACATACTGAAGCTTAATTACAATATTCAGCGCCTTTTCGCAGGTATCGTTAGAACAGAAGGTACCTATTCCGAAGGACACCTTTGTTCTGTCTTTAAAGGTGTCATAAAGCGCTTGAGCCTTATCAAAATCAAGGCTGTCGCTGAACAGAAGCAGCTTGCTTTTCGGGTCAACGCCGTACTTTTTGTAGTGTGCAATCATCTTTTCGCCCCACTCGTACGGGTCGCCGCTGTCGTGACGCACGCCGCTGTAGTTATTTACCATTGAGCGGTTGAAGTCAAGAAGGAACAAATCGGTTGTAATTGTATCTGTTAGGGCAGTTCCGTTATCGCCGTCGTACTCATCGTACCAGTCCTTCATTGCGTAATGGTTAGTGTATGCAAGAGGGATTGAGTCAATTCCCTGATACATCTGAACATACTCGTGAGCGTAGGTACCGATAGGAGTAAGGTTATATTTCATAGCAAGATAGACGTTAGAGGTACCGATACAGTTTTCGGTTTCAAATGCAAGGCGTTTTACAACCTCGTCCTCCCATTCTCTTGAGAGCCTTCTTCTGCAGCCGAATTCGGCAAACTTAAAGTTGTATTTGCCCGAATTGAAAGCTTCAAGCTTTTTGTCAAGGCGCTCCTTAGCCGATTCAAGAAGAACGTTATAGTCATACTTCATTCTGAAATATACCTCGTTGATAATTTCAAGAAGATAGATTTCAAACTGCATAGCCGAAAACAGCGGACCTCTTACAACAACCGAAAGCTCTCCCTCGTCGCTAAGGCTGATTTCAACGTACTCTCTTATGGGGTGATAGAGTCTTAAAAACTCAACATAGTCGTCTTTTATAAAACGGATTGAACGCAGATAATCAAGCTCTTCCTTGGTGTAGTAAAGAGTACACAGGTGGTCAACCTGAGCTTCAATTTCCTCTGCCATTTCCTCAGTGAAAACAACGTCGTTATTTCTGCATTTAAAATAGTATTCACCGCTAAGGTCAGTATGCTTATGAAAAATGACCTGGTCCATATTGAACTTATATAAATCTGTATCAAGCAGCGAAACAACAATGGGTTCTAATTTCATTTTATTCTCCCTTTACAGTTAATTCGGGTTTAAAAGACGGCATAAGCTCAAGCTTGAACTTATTAATTCTGTGAAGGCGGTCAATGCGCTCTTTGCTCACCTCGTTTTCAATTTCACCCGTTCTGATATATCTGTCAAGCTCAGCGTATGTAAATCCGAGGTTATCCTCGTCAGTCTTGCCGCAGAGTCCGTCTGACGGAACCTTGTGAACAAGCACGTCGGGAAGCCCGAGAAGAGTTCCGATTTCTTTCATCTCTGCAACGGTAATGTTTGAGCACGGGCTGAAATCGCCTACGGAATCGCCGTAACGCGTTGAATAGCCTACCCAGTCCTCTGAGAGATTGCAGGTATTTGCTACACGTCCGTTATTGCTTTGAGAAACAGCATAGAGAACTGACATACGGATTCTCGGCGCAAGATTTGTTCTGCTCTGCTCCGACAGCTCAAACGGTATACTGTTAACAGCGCCGTCAAAAGCGTCTTTTATATTGATGATATAGTGCTTTATTCCGAGATGGTCAACAAGCAGCTTCGCCATATCAATATCGCTTTGTTCACCGTTTGGCATAAGAACGCCGATTACTCTGTCTCTGCCGAGCGCTTCAACGCAGAGCGCCGCAACAATTGAGCTGTCCTTACCTCCCGAAATACCGAGCACAGCGTTACAGCCCTTTCCGTTTTTCTCAAAAAAGTCGCGTATCCATTCAACGCATTCGTTTTTTACCTTAAGTGCATCAAACATTGTTCTTCTCCTTAAATAATATCTATCTGGCAACAAGCCATTGTGCTGATTGCGGCACGGTGAGTGTCAGGCGTTACGCCTGCGCAGCAGCTTTCATTTACGCTGATTTTCTTCTCAGGAAAATGAGCCTTTAAAAGAAGCGTATTTGAAACTACGCAGATATCAGTACAAAGGCCGATAAGCTCAATTTCAAAATCCTCGTTCCCTGCTTTTTTCTTTATAATTTCAGGTAAATCCTTGCTTCCGAAGGTGTACTTGATAACCTCGGTATAGCCCTTTTTCTCAAGCGCCGCCTTAATACCGCTGTTTAGCTGCCAGCCTTCAGTGTCCTTAACGCAGTGCTTAACGGGAAGCTTTTTTCCCTCTGCCGTATCAAGATAGTCATCAAAATGAGTATCATATGTTGCAATAATTTCACCATCAAATTTTTCTATTTCGTTTATTGCGGCGGGCACAATAGCCTCAGCTTCTTTAGTCCCGAGTGCGCCGTCAATAAAATCGTTTTGCATATCAACAACAACTAAAAACTTTTTCATAATACTGAGCCTTTCATAATATTAGTACTATATTAAACCATTTAAACTGATTTTTCAACCTGAACTTATAAACTATACAAAAGCAAACACAAAAAATATTGACAAACTGAAAGCTTTATGCTAAAATATCTAAAAATTATACAGAAACTCAAATGCAGTGACGGAATTAATTGTTATCTTCACTTCGGCAAAGAGAGCTGTCGGTCGGTGTAAGACAGCGCGAACGGATAACGAGCCTCGTTCCTGAGCAGAGTCGCAGAATTAAGTAAGCGGCTACGGCTTGCCCCGTTATCATGGCAGGAGGTTTGACTGAACCTCGCAGAGTGGACCTGTTAAGGTCAACCAGGGTGGTACCGCGAATAAATTCGTCCCTGAGGCTACGCCTCGGGGATTTTATTATTGCAGATATAAGAAAGGACGAAAAACTATGAAAAACATCAAAATTGCTGACACAACCTTGTGCAGAGAAAACAATTCTTTCAGCTTTAAGGAAAAAATTGAAATTGCACGCCAGCTTGAAAAGCTGAGTGTTGACATTATTGAACTGCCTGAAATTGAGAATACGAGAACTGACGTCCTACTTGTTCGTACAATATCTGCATTCGTTAAAAACGGAACTATTTCAGTAGGCGCAGGAACGAGCAAAAAGAGCATTGACGACGCTGCCGAAGCGCTTTCAGCAGCAAGCAACGCTTCAATAAGAATTGAGCTTCCAGTATCTCCTGTAGGTATGGAATACAACTGCCATAAGAAGCCCGCAAAAATGCTTGAGTGGATTAAGGAAACCGTTAAGCTTGCAAAGGAAAAGGTCTCAGACGTTGAATTCTGCGCTACCGACGCAACAAGAGCAGAGACGGAATTCCTCTACGAAGCAATCAAGGGAGCTACACAGGCAGGAGCAGATAAAATTACAGTATGCGACAGCGCAGGCTCAATGCTCCCCGACGATTTTGCAAAATTCGTTAAAGACATTATTGACAATACCGGCGTTCCAATCGGAATTAAATGCAACGACAAGACAGGTCTTGCCGCTGCTCAGGCAATTCTCGCTGTAAGGTGCGGCGCTTCTTGTGTTAAATGCGCAGTAGGCGGTGACACGGTAAGCCTTGATACAATGGGCTCAATCATTAAGGAATACGGAATTGATTACGGTATTTCATCCGGTATCAAATACACAGAGCTTCACAGAATAGTTAACCAGATTAACTGGATTACTGATAACGCTAAAAACGACAGAAGCACCGTTACGGTAAGCGCTGAATTTGAGGGAATCAGACTTGACAAGAGTGACAGCGAGGAGACTGTTCTTGCCGCTGTTTCACAGCTCGGATACGATTTATCGCAGGAGGACAGCGTTAAGGTTTACGAGGAATTCTTAAGAGTTGCCTCAAAGAAAAATGTCGGCGCAAAGGAGCTTGACGCAATCGTAGCCTCGGCGGCGCTTCAGGTTCCGTCTGCATACAAGCTCAAGAGCTATATTATCAACAACGGAAACATCATTACCGCAAGCGCTCACATTGCACTTGAGCACGACGGTGAGATAGTTGAGGGAATTGAGCTCGGTGACGGTCCGATTGACGCTTCATTTATAGCTATTGACAAAATTATCGGTGCTCACTATGAGCTTGACGATTTTCAGATTCAGGCTGTTACCGAGGGTAAAGAGGCTATGGGCTCGGCTGTAGTTAAGCTCCGCTCGGGCGGAAAGCTCTATTCGGGTAACGGCATTTCAACCGATATTATCGGCGCAAGCATAAGAGCCTATCTTAACGCAATCAACAAAATTGTTTATGAGGAGGGACAGGTATGAAGCTCTCATTTTCAACCAAGGGCTGGTACGGAATAAGCTTTGAGGAATTCTGTGACGCGGCTCAGGACCTCGGTTTTAAGGGAATTGAGCTTCACAATATTCACAATCCCCTTTTCACTGATAAGGACGGCGCATTTCACGACTATGCCGCTATGGCAACGCGCCGCAAGCTTTTTGAAAGAAAGCTCTCGCTCGCGTGTATTGACACAATATGTGACATTTCAGACGCAGAAAACGAGCAGGCAACTATGGACGAGGTTTCTGCCTGTCTTGAAATTGCGGGAAATCTCAGCATTCCCTATATCCGCGTTCGCGCTGAAGCGAAGACAAAAACTGATGAAAACTTCAGCTTTGTAACAAATATGCTTGAAAAAATCGTTCCTCTTGCAGAGAAAAAGAACGTTGTTGTTTTAATTGAAACAAAGGGTATGTTTGCCGACACTGCTGCGCTTCGCGACATTCTTGAAAACTTCGCAAGCGACAGCCTTGCTGCTTTGTGGAACGTCAGCGCCGCATATCAGACAGTAGGTGAGGAGCCTGACGAGATTATTACTAATCTCGGCGCATACGTTAAGCACGTTCAGCTCAGCGACAGCGTTAAAACAGAAAGCGGCTTTGAATACTGCCTTATCGGCGAGGGAGAGCTTCCTATTAAAGACGTTATGCTCTCGCTGAGAAGCGTTAACTTTGACGGCTTCATCTCGCTTGTATGGGACCCGAAATGGTGTGTTGAAATTGACGATATGGAAATAATTTTCTCTCATTTCGTCAACTATATGAAGCAGTTTAACTACACCGCGGGAAAAGAGAAAACTCTTTACTACAACAACGCGCATACGGGAAGATTTGTATGGAAAAAAGACCTCCTTATTGAAAAGACATTTTCAGAGGTTCTTGACAGAATGGTTGAGGAATTTCCCGACCAGTATGCGTTTAAATACACAACTCTTGACTACACAAGAACGTATTCACAGTTCAGAGACGATGTTGACGAATTTGCAAGAGTTCTCATCGCTATGGGCGTTAAGGCGGGTAGCCATGTTGCTATCTGGGCTTCAAACGTGCCGCAGTGGTTTATCACCTTCTGGGCTACGGTAAAAATCGGCGCTGTTCTTGTAACGGTTAACACTGCGTACAAAATTCACGAGCTTGAATACCTGTTGAAACAGTCTGACACTCATACGCTTGTTATTACAGAGGGCGCAAAGGATACACATTACGGTAAAATCGTTGCAGAGCTCTGCCCCGAGCTTGAAAACACAAAGCCCGGCTCTCCGCTTCACAGCAAGAGACTTCCGTTTTTGAGAAACGTTATTACTGTAGGCTTTAGACAGAAAGGCTGTCTTGAATGGAACGAAGCGCTTGAGTATGCCGCACAGGTTAACAAGGAAAAGGTTTACTCAATGGCCGCCGAGGTTAAGCCTGACGATGTCTGCAATATGCAGTACACCTCGGGAACAACAGGCTTCCCCAAGGGCGTTATGCTCACTCACTATAATATTGTAAACAACGGAAAATGTATAGGCGACAGAATGGATTTATCAACGGCGGACAGAATGATGATTCAGGTTCCTATGTTCCACTGCTTCGGTATGGTGCTCGCAATGACGTCAACTATGACTCACGGCGGAACGCTTCTTCCGATTCCGTACTTCTCTCCCAAGCCGTCGCTCGCCTGCATTAACAACGAGCATATTACGGCGTTCCACGGCGTACCTACAATGTTTATTGCGCTTCTCGAGCATCCTGATTTTGAAAAGACCGATTTCTCTTATATGAGAACGGGAATTATGGCAGGAAGCCCCTGCCCGATTTCGGCAATGAGAGACGTTGTAAACAAAATGAATATGAAGGAAATCACAATCGTTTACGGTCAGACAGAGGCTTCTCCGGGCTGTACTATGAGCTCAACCGACGACCCGCTCGAGGTCCGCGTTGCAACGGTAGGCCGCGCAATGCCCGAAATTGAATGTAAAATTGTTGACCCCGAAACGGGAGAGGACTGCCCCGACAATGTAACGGGCGAGTTTGTTGCAAGAGGCTACAACATTATGAAGGGCTATTACAAAATGCCCAAGGCCACCTCTTCTGCAATTGACAAAGACGGCTGGCTTCATACGGGCGACCTTGCTTGCCGCACACCTGACGGAAACTATAAAATTACGGGCAGACTTAAGGATATGATTATCCGCGGCGGCGAAAACATTTATCCTAAAGAGATTGAAGAATTCATCTACACAAACCCGAAGGTAAGCGACGTTCAGGTAATCGGCGTTCCTGACGAGCAGTACGGCGAAGAAATTATGGCGTGTGTTATCCTCAAAGAGGGCGAGGAGATGACAGAGCAGGAAATGAAGGACTTTGTCGGCGCAAGTATGGCAAGGCACAAGGTTCCGCGTTACGTTGACTTTGTTGACGCGTTCCCTATGAATGCCGCAGGTAAAATTCTTAAATATCAGATGAGAGAAGACGCTGTTAAAAAACTGGGACTGCAAAAGGCAGCAGGAGTTGTAACGGCTTAATGGTTGAAAACAAGCTTCTTGTAATTGACTCTCACTGCCACATTTACCCCGATAAAATCGCTGAGAAGGCCGAGGGCGCGATTGAGAATTTTTATCACGTTCACGGCTTTGGAGACGGTACGCTCGGAATGCTTGAAAGAGAGGGCGACAGGGCAGGCGTTGACAGGTATATAGTCCAGTCCGTTGCCACCTCTCCCAAACAGGTTTCAAGCATTAATCATTATATTTCAGGAGTCGCCGAAAACAGCGGCGGAAAGTTTATCGGGCTCGGAACTCTTCATCCTGACAGCAAGGATATTCAGAAGGATGTTGAGGAGATAATTGCTCTCGGGCTTCACGGAGTCAAGCTCCACCCTGACATTCAGGGCTTTAAGATTGACGATTACAGATGTCTTAAAATCTATGAGCTCTGCGAAAAGGCAAGGCTCCCGATTTTAATGCATACGGGCGACAGCAGATATGATAACTCTAACCCGAACAGGCTCCTGCCGATTCTTGAAATTTATACAGATTTAATTATAGTCGGCGCACATCTCGGAGGCTGGTCAATCTGGGAGGAGGCATCAAAAAAGCTTTGCGGAATTGATAACCTTTATGTTGACTGCTCCTCAAGCTTCCACTGGCTCAGCGATGAAAAAATCAAGGAAATATTCGCGCGGTACAAAACGAACAGAATCCTCTTCGGAACGGACTACCCGATGTGGTCTCCCTCCGTTGAGCTTGAGCGCTTCCTTTCGCTCGGATATTCCGAAAAAGAAAAAAAGCAAATTCTCTCTGAAAACGCAATCAAGGTATTTAATCTATAACAAACATAAATATAAATAAAAAAGCTGTACCCTTAAATATAGGGTACAGCTTTTTTATCAGAGTTTTAGATACATTTTAATAATATCCTCAGGTACATACTGCTTTATAAATTCACTGTTCATAGCTATACTTCGCGCCTCTTCAAACGAATTCGGAAGCTTCTCATAGTCTGCAAGCGTTGCCTCATCGGCAGTATCCATATCGAAGTTTGCAACGGGCGGAAGCTCAAGTTCATTTTTAATTCCGTCAAGAGACGCAAAAATGAGAAGCGCAAAAGCGAGATATGGGTTTACGGTTGAATCGGAAGAACGAAGCTCTGCAAGTCTGTATTTTCCTACGGTTTCGGGAACGCAGAAAAGCTGTTCACGGTTTTCGCTTGTCCACGAAACGTAACGCGGCGCGCCGAGCTTTCCGAGACGTTTATACGATTCTTCAAACGGATTTAAAAATGCAGTCATTTCACGGATATGGCTGAGCATTCCCGAAAGCGCATACGCGGTCTTGGTATCCGTTCCGTCGTCAGCTCTTACAGACACTCCTATATGGAAGCCGTTACCGGGCTGGTCGGCAAGCGGTTTCGGTGAAAAATCTGCATAAAGCCCGCTGTTAGCCGCCTCATTTTTTATAATTGCTTTAAGTGTTGTAACATTGTTTCCCGCAGTAAGAGGGTCGTTGTAATTAAAGGTAATTTTGTTCTGTCCGGGACCTGCCTCGTGGAATGTATTGTTCGGGAAAACGTCCATTTTTTCAACCGCAAGACACATTCTTCTTCTCAGCGACTCGCACTTATCTTCAGGCGGAATATCATAAAGACCTGCGTTGTCATACGGCTCTTTGGTCGGGTTTCCGTTTTCATCAAGTTTGAAAAGATAAAACTCTATTTCAGTTGAAAAGAAAAATTCAAATCCTGACTTATCCGCTTCCTCAAGCGCCTGCTTGAGCAGGCTTTTTGTTCCCCTTCTGACAAACGGTGTTCCGTCGGCATACGTCATACTGCAAAACATTCTTACAGCACGGTCGTCCGTCTCTCTCCACGGCATATCAGAAAATGTTTCATATTCCGGGTGCAAAACAAGATTTCTGTAAATTCCCTCGCCGAAGTTCTTAACCTCGGAAACGTTGAAAGGTATTCCAAGCTCAAAAGCCCCGCGAAGCTCTTCGGGCATAATTTCAATATTCTTTTCGTTTCCGTATATATCGCAAAAGGAAAGATGAATAGTTTTTACGTTGTTGTCCTTAACAAATCTCATTATTTCGTCTTTATTCAGCCTCATATATTTTACTCCTTTCATTTATTAGACTTCTTAGTTTCAATATATACAGCATTATGAGTTTTGTCAAGACATAAAAATAAGCCCGAGGTAATTCCCCGGGCTTTAATGGTATTAATAATCGTATCCTGCCTTGATTGCCTTAAGGTTAACATCAATAAGGTTTGCCTTTCTTGCGGAAACAACCTTTTTAAGCGCGTCCTCCATTCCTTCAAATGAAACAACGCCTGTTTCCTTGATAACCTTTCCGAGCATAATCATATTTGCAAGAGTAGGAACACCGAGCTCCTGAGCCATTTTTGTTGCAGGAATATAGAAGGCTTCTACATCCTCTCTTTCAACCTTACGCGCGATAAGAGTTGAATCAACAAAAATCTTTGAGCCTTTTACCGCCGCGTTTTCATACTTGTCAAGCGACGGAAGATTCATAACGATAAGAACGTCGGGCTCATCAACGATAGGCGAGCCAACGGGCTCGTCAGAAATGATAACGTTACAGTTTGCTGTACCGCCTCTCATCTCAGGACCGTAAGAAGGAAGCCAGCTGAGCTGCTTGTTTTCAACAAGTCCCTTGTATGCGAGTACCTTACCTGCAAAAAGTATACCCTGTCCGCCGAAGCCGGCGATTAAAATTCTGCTTGTCATTTTATTCGCCCTCCTTCGCTGTCTTATCTTTATAAACGCCGAGCGGATAATAAGGAATCATATCGCTTTCAACCCAGTCAAGCGCCTGCTGAGGAGTCATACCCCAGTTAGTCGGGCAGGAGGATACAACCTCAATAAGTGAGAAGCCCTTATTTTCAACCTGATTTTCAAAAGCTTTCTTAATAGCCTTTTTGGCGTTTCTTACATTTTTAACGTTATTAACTGCAACTCTTTCAATATATGTCGGTCCGTCAAGAGCTGAAAGAAGCTCGCTGATTTTAATCGGGAAGCCTGCTGTTGCAACATCGCGTCCGTAAGGTGAGGTCTGAGTAACCTGACCGGGAAGTGAAGTCGGAGCCATCTGACCGCCTGTCATACCGTAAATTGCGTTGTTAATAAAGATGATTGTAATATTTTCGTTTCTTGTTGCGGCGTGAACTGTTTCAGCCATACCGATAGAAGCGAGGTCGCCGTCGCCCTGATAAGTAAATACAATATTATTCGGGTCAGCTCTCTTGATACCTGTTGCAACTGCGGGAGCACGTCCGTGAGCAGCCTCAATCATATCACAGCTGAAATAATCATATGCCATAACAGCGCAGCCAACCGGTGCAACGCCGATTGTCTTTCCCTCAATACCAAGCTCGTCAATAGCCTCGGCTACAAGGCGGTGTACTATGCCGTGAGTACAACCCGGGCAGTAGTGAAGAGGTACATTTAAAAGTGATTTAGGTTTTTCAAATACTACCATTATTCATTACCTCCTGCTGCTTTTTTAATTGAATCAAGTACCTGCTCAGGAGACGGAATCATACCGCCTGCGCGGTTGCAGAGAAGAACGGGACGCTTACATTCGCTTGCAAGCTGAATATCTTCAATCATCTGGCCCATTGAAAGCTCAACGGAAACAAATGCCTTGCAGTGCTCTGCTGCCTTTGCAACTGCTTTTTTCGGGAACGGCCAGAGTGTAATCGGTCTTAAAAGTCCTGCCTTGATTCCCTGCTTTCTTGCTTCAACAACTGCGTTTTTGGATACTCTTGCGGCGATACCGAATGCCATAACGCAAACCTCGGCGTCGTCCATCATATATTCTTCAAACATAACTTCGTTCTCTTCGACAGCCTTATATCTCTCGTAGCGTTCAAAGTTAGTCTTTTCAAGCTCTTCGGGCTTGAGGTAAAGAGAGTTTACAATATTGTGTTCTCTTTCCATCTTTGTGCCTGTAAGCGCCCACGGCTTTGGGACTGTAACGTCGCTCTCCTCGGGAAGAAGAACGGGCTCCATCATCTGACCCATCGTACCGTCAGCAAGAAGCATTGCGGGCATACGGTATTTATCGCCGAGCTCAAAACACTTAGCGGTAAGGTCTGCCATTTCCTGAACTGAAGCGGGAGCAAGCACGATAAGATGATAGTCGCCGTGTCCGCCGCCCTTTGTTGCCTGGAAATAGTCAGACTGTGAGGGCTGAATACCGCCGAGTCCCGGGCCGCCTCTCTGTACGTTTACGATAAGGGCGGGAAGGTCCGCGCCTGCGATATATGAGATACCCTCCTGCTTAAGCGAAACTCCGGGGCTTGATGACGAGGTCATAACTCTTTTACCCGTGCTTGATACACCGTAAACCATATTGATTGCGGCGATTTCACTTTCAGCCTGAAGGAAGCAGCCGCCGATTTTAGGCATACGCTTAGCCATATAAGCGGCAAGCTCTGTCTGAGGAGTTATAGGATAACCGAAGTAATGGCGGCAGCCCGCTCTGATAGCGGCCTCAGCGATAGCCTCGTTACCCTTCATTAATACTTTTTCTGTCATTTTGTCCACCTCATTTCTCAACGGTAATTACGCAGTCAGGGCACATTGTTGCACAGAATGCACAGGCAATACACTTAGACTGGTCGGTAATTCCTGCAGGAGAATGTCCTTTCTTGTTAATAATGTCTTTTTTAATTTCGATTATCTGCTTCGGGCAGGCATTAACACAGAGTCCGCAGCCCTTGCATAAATCTTCATCAAAAGTTACTTTCGGCATAATTTATCTCCTTTTCATAATAATTTACAGTTTTTTCTGCAGAGTGAGAGGAAGGATATTCTCTCCTTCAAATTCGTCTGCAATGCTATTCTTAACGCTTGTAAACAGAATATCAAGCGAGGTCATTTTGCTGAGTCTCTCAGCCTCGTCAAAGGTTGCTTTTACATCCTCTGCCGTAGTCTCGTCCCCGACGTTTGAGTTGTTTACAATCGCTGTAAACGGTATTCCGCCCGCCGCTTCAATTTCACGCATTACTTCAACTGCGTCCTCGGCAGTTCTTGTGAGCGGACGGTAGAAATTTGCAACGAAAACCATTTCGTAATCGTTTTCCTCAAGGATATAATCGCGGTATCTTCCGAGCGCAAGCGCTCCTCTTTCATCGCCGCCGATATCCATTATAGCATATTTTTTATGATTTTGCACTATTCCATATAATTCCTGCGGAAGCGCGGGTAAATCAACGTTGGAATTTGCGTATTCGGGCGAGATTAATTCAATCCCTGCTTCGCTCAGTTCCTCAGCTGAATCCTTAGTTCTGAAATACGGATTAACTATGTCAAGGTCTGCTATCGTAACCTCAAGCCCCTTTTTGTGCATATCAAGCGCATAGTTTACCGCTATATTCGTTTTGCCGCTTCCGTAATGGCCTGCAAATAAAGTAACTCTCTTCATTTTATTACAACTGATTTCTGATAATTTTACCGCTGATAGTCTTTGGAAGCTCGTCTCTGAATACTACAATTCTCGGATACTTGTAAGGAGCGGTATTCTTTTTAACGTAATTCTGAATTTCCTTTTTAAGCTCTTCGGTAGGCTCCGTTCCCTTAACGAGAACAACGCTTGCCTTAACTACCTGACCTCTGATATCGTCAGGAGCTGCCGAAACACCGCACTCAAGAACGTACGGAAGCTCCATAATAACGCTTTCAATTTCAAACGGACCGATACGGTAGCCCGAGGATTTGATTACGTCGTCCTTACGGCTGACGTACCAGAAATATCCGTCCTCATCGCGCCACGCCGTGTCGCCCGTATGGTAAAGACCGTCGTGCATAGCTTCCTTTGTTTTCTCTTCGTCGCGGTAATAACCCTTGTAAAGGCCGCAGGGCTTCTCCTTGTCTATTCTTACAACAATTTCGCCTACCTCGCCGGTTTCAACGCTGTTGCCGTCGTCGTCAACAAGGTCAATGTCAAACTGCGGATTCGGCTTACCCATTGAGCCGACCTTTGTTCTTGAGCCGTAAAGATTACCGATAATAAGAGTTGTTTCCGTCTGACCGAAGCCCTCCATAATAGATAGTCCGGTAGCCTCTTCAAAGCGCTTGAATACTTCCGGGTTAAGCGCCTCGCCCGCTGTTGTCATATGATTGATTGAGGTTAAATCGTATTTTGATAAATCCTCTTTGATAAACATACGGAGCATTGTAGGCGGCGCGCAGAAGGTCGTAATATTAAATTGCTTGAACATAGGCAGTAAATCATCTGCGTGGAAGCGGTCAAAATCATATACAAATACTGCACCCTCACAGAGCCACTGTCCGTAATACTTACCCCACAGCGACTTACCCCAGCCTGTATCTGAGATAGTGAAGTGAAGGCCGTCGCGTTCACAACAGTGCCAGTATTTAGCAGTTACAAAATGGCCGAGAGCATATAAATAGGAGTGTGCAGCCATCTTTGGATTGCCCGTTGTTCCCGAGGTGAAGAACATAACCATTGTGTCCTCGCCTGCCGGGGTATCGGCTGTTCTTTCATAATGAGTTGAAAAAATTGAATACTCTTTGTCAAAATTGTGCCAACCGTCGCGCTCTTCGCCTACGATTACCTTAGTTTCAAGAGTCGGCGAATCCTTAATTGCCTCTTCAACAGCTTCAGGGATTCCGTCGTCCTGAGTGCAGACAATCGCCTTTACTCCCGCCGCGTTAAATCTGTAAACAAGGTCGTGCGCCTTGAGCTGATTTGTTGCAGGGATAGCAACCGCACCGATTTTATGAAGCGCCGTCATAGCAAACCAGAACTGATAGTGGCGCTTTAAGATAAGCATTACCTTGTCGCCCTTTTTGATTCCGAGCGAGGTAAAGTAGTTTGCAGCTCTGTTACTCTCGTGTCTTATATCGTTAAATGTAAAACGTCTCTCAACCTTGTTTTTATCAAGGTGAAGCATTGCAAGCTTATCGGGATATTTAAGCGCAATCTTATCAACTACGTCAAAACCAAAGTTAAAGCGTTCTGTGTTCTTGAATTTTATGTCTGTAAGCTTACCCTTTTCATTTTCCGTTGTGTCAATAAATTCCTCACAGATAAGCTTTTCAGAAGGTCTTGTTGAAACAATGCTTTCTCTGATTTTTTCTTCCTTGGTTTCCTTGCCGGGAAGAACAACTGCGATAAACGTACAGTCCTTACCGTCAACGGCAATCATACCGTGAGGCGTAGACGAGTTATAGTAAATTGAATCACCCTCGTGAAGAACGGCTGTATTTGAGCCGACCTGCACCTTAAGAGAGCCGCTGATAACAAGGTCAAACTCCTGACCGCTGTGCTTGGTAAGGTGAATCGGTTTGTCCTGAAGCTCGGGCGAATAATCGTATTTTACCCAATAGGGCTCTGCAATTTTATGCTTAAATTCGTGGGCAAGGTTCTTAATAGAAATTCCTTCCTCTTTTGCGGTTTCTCTTCCCGCGCCCGCTCTTGTTACGGTGAAGGAGGAAAGGTGCGCTCCCTGACCTTCAAGAAGCTCTGTAATCTCAATACCAAACGCAAGCGCGCACTTGTGAATAAATGTAAACGGAAGGTCAAGCTCTCCGCTTTCGTACGCACGGTAGGTTGCTTCTTCAACCTCGGTTTTTCTTGCCATTTTTGCTGTTGACCAGCCCATGATTTCCCTTGTGCCCCTGATTCTTGCAGCAACCTCGGAAAGCTGATTCAATGCAGTGTTTTCGCTCATGATTTTTCTCCTTTTCAATTTAGAATTGATAGATTTCGGGAAGTCTGAGGCAAATAAAAACTCGCCTCAAAGCAACCTTTGAGACGAGAGTTGAAAACATTTTCAGCACCCGCGGTACCACTCAAATTGCACTTTCGTGCCACTCAGGCTCTATCAAGCCGTATGCCTTAACGCGGCAGGACGGGAAACGCCTACTTGCAATTGCTTTCGGATTTCCGGCTCAGAAGTGATAGGAGCTTGAAAACGCCGCCTGTCGGGCTTACACCGTCCCCGATTCGCTTTGAAGCTAAGTTTTCGTCCCTCTTCGTCATAGCTTTTGAAATTTTTACTTATTATATAACCTTGTATAATATTTGTCAACACTTTTTTTAATAATTCCGAAAACATTTTTATTGACAAAAGGGTTTAATAGTGATAATATCCTTTTAGCGCGTTAAAACGTTAAAACAATTTGCGGCACAGCACAACCACAAGGAGGACCAAATGAAGCTTAGAGAAGAACAGAACTTTGGCATTGCAAGAAAAATTAAGGCAAATATGACGGGCGAAAGCTGGGAGACCATTACACACAGCGTAGTTTCCTACGAGGCTGACGTAACCGAGCTAATGCCATTGATTAAAAAGATGAACGAGGGTGTGGACAAGACAAAAAAGATAACTGTTAATTCAGTTATGCTTAAAATTATTACAGAGGGAATAAAGGCTATGCCCCTGATTAACTCACACCTTGAATTTGACAGAAAGCTTGTACGCGGAACGCTTAAGGTTTACGATACGATTAATATTTCCATACCTATGGTGCTTCCGACAGGCGAAATGATGACTGTAAATCTTCGCGATATGGAAAAGAAAACAATTTCCCAAATGGATGAAGCAGTCAAAGAAATGGTAAAAAAAGCAAACAACTCTGATATTAACGAGGCGCTCTACAACGTTTCGTTCAACGATACTATTCAGGGGCTGAAAAAAGGCAAGGTGCTTCAGGCAGTAAGGCGTCTTTACGGTTCAAAAATGCCGGGCAAGCACAAGGTTGAAACTCTTAAGGGCACAGAAAAAGACAGGTACTACGCTATTCCTGAGGGTGAAAGGCTTTCCCAGAAGGATTTGGAACAGGGTACTATTACCGTATCAAACCTCGGTTCTGTTTACCGTGAGGGTAGCCAGCGCTGCTATATGCTCCAGATTGTTCCGCCTCAGACCTGCGTTATCGCCCTCCTTTCAATCCGCAAGGAGCCCGTTGTAGTTACAGACGAGGACGGAAACGACACAATCGCAATACGTCAGATTTTACCAATGACGCTTGCGTTTGACCACAGAGCTTACGATTACCCCGATATAATTCCGTTTTTCAGAAAACTTGACGAAATCTTTGCTAATCCGTCAGTATTAAAGGATTGGATATAAACTAAAATCAAAAAACAATATACGTCATAAATAATATGTCCTGAATACGCAAGTATACAGGGCATTTTATTATTGTGTTACAGCCTAAAATTATTTTGTCAATCAGACTACTGTATGATATAATGATAAAAACAGATATTAAGAAATTTAGATTCCCGATATATCGGCAAAGGAAGAATATGAATAACGAATTATTATTTTATCAGTTGCCCGCTAAAAGCTGGGTGGAGGCGCTTCCGCTCGGCAACGGCTCGCTCGGCGCAATGTGCTTCAGCGGTATAAAAGAGGACAGGCTTTCGCTTAATCACGACGCCCTATGGACAGGACATCCGCGAAAAGTAACAAAAGAAGGCGCAAATGACTCTTACAGGTGTGCGCAGGCACTTGCTTTAAACGGTAAATATAAAGAAGCACAGCAGGAGCTTGAAAAGAATTTTCTCACCTGCTGGTCTCAGGCGTATATGCCTTTCGGCGATTTAATATTACGCTTTAAGCTTCGTAAGGCGGAAAACTATCAGCGCTTACTGAATCTGAGCAACGCCGTTCTTTCAAGCAGCTTTGAAACACCTTCGGCTACAATTAAAAAGACCGCCTTTGTGTCTTACCCTGACGATGTGCTGGTTTATAAAATTGAAAGCGAAAATCCGTTTTCTTTCAGCGCAGAGCTTACCTGTCCGCTTAAATCACAGACTGCCTTTGCAAACGGCGTACTCATAGTTGACGGTGAATGCCCGTCAGACGCGGACACTGAAAGCACTGCCTATCCCTGCAACAAATTGATTTATTCCGATGTGCCGACAGAAAAGGGCGTTTTGTTTCGTGGCGCTCTGAGGGTAATAACCGACGGCGCAGTGAGTGGAAACGGCGAAATACTTTCAATAGAAAGCGCAACATACGCCGTTGTGCTTTTCACAATTAAAACAAGCTATAACGGTTTTGATAAATTCCCTGCAACCGAAGGCAAAGAGTATAAAAACGTCTGCCTTGAAACGCTGAAAAAAGCGGAAGCATTAAGCTATGATAAACTTCTGAAAAGGCATATTGAGGATTATTCTGAGCTGTATGGCAGAGTGTCGCTGAGGCTTTCTGATAATTTTGAATCACTCCCGACAAATGAAAGAATAAAACGTTTTAAAAAGGCTGACGACAGCGGACTGTACGAGCTGTTGTTCAATTTCGGACGTTATCTTCTTATCGCCTCATCAAGAGAGGGCAGTCTTGCAACTAACCTTCAGGGCATATGGAACAACAGCATAAAGCCGCCGTGGAATTCAAATTATACGGTAAACATCAATACCGAAATGAATTATTGGTGCGCACTTCCGTGCAATCTTCCCGAGCTTATGAAACCGCTCGTCGAACTTATTAAAACGCTTTCCGTAACAGGCGAAGAAACCGCAAAGGAATTCTATAACGCAAGCGGCTTCACCGTTCATCACAACGCGGATATCTGGGGCTACAGCGCCCCTGTTCAGGGCAGCGCAAGCTGGGGTTACTGGCAGGGCGCTTCAGGCTGGCTTTGCCGAAGCTTGTATGAGCTTTACGAATATACAAATGACGCGCAGTATTTAAAAAGCACCGCTTATCCCATAATGAAAAAGGCGGCGCAATTCTATCTTGATATTTTAGTTGAGGACGGTGACAAATCACTTATTATCTGCCCCGCAACCTCGCCCGAAAACAGCTTTACTTATAACGGCAACAGGGCGGCAGTTGCAAAAAGCACGGCAATGATGAACAGCATTGTGCTTGATTTGTTCACCAACTGTAAAAAGAGCTGTGAAGTACTCGGTATTAATGACGGATTTTATAATAATATCTGTAAAACTATTCCTAAAATCAAGCCGCTTGATATCGGCGAGGACGGTGCAATTCTTGAATGGAACGAGCCGCTGACCCAGACGGATATTCATCACCGCCATGTGTCGCATTTATATGCTCTTCACCCCGCAGGATTAATAACAAAGGATGATAAAGAACTCTTTGAAGCCTGCAGAAAAACGCTTGAAATCCGCGGCGACGACGGAACGGGCTGGAGCCTTGCGTGGAAAGTAAACTTCTGGGCAAGACTGCTTGACGGCAACCACGCCTTAAAAATGATTGATAAGCTGCTGACGCTTGTAAGCCCTAAATCAGCGAATTACCGAAAGGGCGGCGTTTATCCGAATTTATTTGACGCCCACCCGCCGTTTCAGATTGACGGTAATTTCGGCGTTGTCAGCGGCATTTGCGAAATGCTTCTTCAGTCAGACAGCGAAAAAATCTACCTTCTTCCCGCCCTGCCTGACAAATGGGCAAACGGTAGCGTAAAAGGGCTTGCCGCACGCGGCGGCGTTACGGTTGATATTTGCTGGCAAAACGGTAAAATCACCGATTATACCGTTCACGGTAAAACAAAGGCACAGATTATCCCCTGCAGATAAAAAGGTAAAATCGCTCCAACGCCTTTTTACTTTTGCTCAAAGTTGTAATATTGAAATTATACTGAGGCTGTGATAAGATATCCGAAGAAAACTTTTTTAAGGAGACAAAAATGGAAAAAACATATACACTTGATAAAGCGCTTGAGGAATTAAAAGAGCTTCAGTTAAAGCTTGCAGCTTACGAGCACGCTGCAGGACTTCTTCAGTACGACGGTGCAACAACCGCACCATCTGAAACTGCAGACAACCGCGCAGTTTCGCTTTCTGTTCTTTCAGGCGAGATTTACAGACTGAGCACATCAGACGAAACTGCTGATTTGCTTGAATATCTTGACTCTGTTAAGGAATCACTCAGCGAAAAAGAAAAAAGAATTGTATATCTTATGCTCAAGGATATACGCAATATGAAGAAAATCCCGATTGACGAATACATCGCCTATGAGGAGCTTGTTGTAAAGGCTGACGCCGTATGGCACAAGGCAAAGGAAGCCTCCGACTTTGAGATGTTTCGTCCGTATCTTGAAAAGATATTTGAAACGACAAAGCGCTTCGCTTTATACATTGAGCCAGACAAGGACCCTTACGACCACTGTCTTTCAGACTATGAGGAGGGGCTTACAAAGAAAACTCTTGACGTTTTCTTTGAAAAACTGAGAAGTGAAATAGTTCCCCTTCTTAAAAAGATTTCCGCTGTTCCACAGGTTGACGACAGTATCCGTTTCGGCAATTTCCCGGAGGATAAGCAGGAAGAGCTATCTTATTATCTTATGGAAACAATGGGGCTTGACCTCAGCCACGTCGGTCTTTCAACAACAGAGCACCCATTTACAACAAGTCTCGGCTCTCACCTTGACGAGCGCATTACAACTCATTATTTCACAGACGATTTTGTATGCTCAATGTACAGCGTAATACACGAGGGCGGCCACGCGCTTTACGATACAGGCTCTGACGACGACCTTGCATACACCGTACTTGACGGCGGAACGTCAATGAGCATTCACGAAAGCCAGAGCAGGTTTTACGAGAATATTATAGGAAGAAGCGAGGAGTTCTGCACCTTCATCTTCCCGAAGCTCTGCGAGCTTTTCCAAAAGGAAATGGAGGGCAAAACAGCGCACGACCTTTATATTGCAGTTAACAAGGCTCAGCCGTCGTTAATCAGAACAGAGGCTGACGAGCTCACTTACAGCCTCCACGTTATGATAAGATATGAGCTTGAAAAACGTATTTTCAGCGGCGAGCTTGAGGTTAAGGACCTGCCGAAAGAGTGGAACAGATTATATAAGGAATACCTCGGCGTTGACGTGCCCGACGATAAACACGGCGTTCTTCAGGACAGCCACTGGTCAGGCGGACTAGTAGGCTATTTCCCGTCTTACGCGCTCGGCAACGCATACGGCGCTCAGTTTCTCGCTAAAATGGAAAAAACAGTTGACGTTTTCGGCTGTATCGCAAAGGGCGACTTTAAACCGATTAATGACTGGAACCGCGAAAACATCTGGAAGCACGGCAGTCTTTACACACCCGCCCGGCTTCTTGACAGAGTTCTCGGCGAAGAGTTTGATACAGATTACTATATTCAGTATCTAAAAAACAAATACAATAAAATATACTTCTGAAAAAATAAAGCCGTACGGCTTTATTTTTTACTTGATACATTTTATAATAACTGTTATACTGAAGCTGTAGAAAAAAACGGAGGTATAGATATGAACTGCAGTAAATGCAACGCGCCAATCGGTGAAGGTGAAAAGTTCTGTCAGAGCTGCGGGGCTCCCGTTGAAAGCGTTCAGAATTCTGTTACTGAGAACGCTATCACCCCCTCCCCGAAAAAGCATAGCAAAAAGAAAGCTTTAATAATAATCGGAGCAGTTCTCGGCGTTTTAATTATTGCGGCGGTTGTAGCTTTTACAATGAGATATCAGCTTTTGCGCGCATATCTCGGCGAGGTAAATTATTACGCTCTTACCGAGGTAAGCACGGCTTCTTCAATAATTAAAGATGAAAAATTCACGCCGCTAATTAAATCCAAAAATATTACCGTTGATTCAAAAGTTACCCTTGACGCAGGCGAGGACGGAACCTCACAGGCAAATGTAAAATACTCTTATGACAAGGGCAAAAAGAAATGGACGGCTAATGCTTCTGTTGATTATTTCGGAAACGAATCGGGTGAAATTACAGCAAACGGAAGCGGCGGAAAGCTGTCCGTAAAGGCTCCCGATATAACCGACAAGACGGTTAATGTAGTTAACGCCTCAAGTAAAATTGACACAACTCAGGCGGTTAAAACTCTTACTGATTTATACCCCGTTATAAAAAAATTTGAAAAGAAAAATATGAGCGAATATATCACCGTTTCAAAGGCCGAGGCTCTTGGCTTTAACTGCCGCACAGTTACGGTTTCGCTCACTGAAAAGGATTACTGCCTTCTTATGGCAGAGGCTCTGGAAACGCTCGCTTCAAAGGAGAGCGGATTAGCTGAAAACCTTAAGGCTCTTTTCAAGGATAACGAGGATTTGACAAAAATCATTTCTGATATTACAGGCGCAACAGACCTTGAAGGCACAGAGGATATAATTGACGGATATTTCAGTAATATCCCCACTGCCGTTGAAGAGTTCAGAGAAGAGGCACAGTCTGCCGACGACAGCGAAACAGCAGTGAAATATACCGTATATTATAAAAACAGTCACGAAGTAATCCAGAGGGAGCTTATCTTTGGCGAAGAAACTGCAACAATTATTACCGAATCTGAAAGCAAATCAAAATCAGTAAATATAACGTTCAGTGAAGAAGGTGTCGCTTATCTTAAGTACGGCTATCTTAAAGAAAGCAAGGGCAAAAAGACAAAAGCTGAATTCAGTATGACTCAGGAGGGCGAAGAGCTTCTTAAAATCAAGTCAGACAACCTCAGCGTTGATAAGGTAAACGGAATTGAGGTTCCGACGGGCGACATATCGCTGACAATCAACTCGGGCGAAGTATCCGCAGAAATAAAAATGTCGGCTGAAAAAACATATTTAATAAATGCCGAGCTTACAGACGAAAGCGGAGCTTTTATGACGCTTTCTGCCGATACCTCACTTAAAAACTCCGCAGACCTTAAGGGATACAAGGAGCCCGCAGACAAAGATAACGGCGACCTCGGCGAATTCTTTGACATAGTTCTTGACAAACTGTTCGCAAGCGAGGATTTAACCTATGATGACGGCGAGGGCGAATACTTTGAATATGAGGACGGCGACCTCGGTGATTTAAGCGACCTCGGTGATTTTGAAATTGTTGACGGCGAAGAAGAAGCTGAGTCAGAAAATGACAGCATTGCTGATTTTGAAATAATTGACGAAGATGAAGAGCTCTGAACACACCTTTAGCTGCAATTAAAATAATATGAAGTACAGATTTTTTGATATAAATAATCTGACTGATGAGGAATATTTCCGCTATTATTCGCTGATGTCAGACGAAAAAAAGGAAAGGCTGTCAGCATACCGTTTTGATAAAGACAAGCGTCTTTCGGTTGCGGGAGAAATGCTCGTTAAAAAGCTGATAGCCGACGAAACGGGCAAGGATAAAAATGACATAATTATTCAGGCCGATGAAAACGGAAAGCCGTTTATCCAAAACGCTGATATTCACTTCAGTATAAGCCACAGCAATGACCTTGTTATTGCAGCAATCAGCTCGTCTGAAGTGGGCGTTGACATTGAAAAAATCAAGCCGGTAAGCGACAGTTTAATAAATAAGGTGTGTACCCAAAAAGAGCTTGAGTATGTGTCCGACAGCAGTATTTCCAAAAGTGAAAAAGAAAAAAGGTTTTTTGAAGTCTGGACTTTTAAAGAGGCGTACTTCAAATTTATCGGCACGGGCATAACCGATTTTAAATCAATATGCATTTTTGACAGCGATTTAAGACATAACATTCACAGCTTTTTTTATAACGGCTACGCTGTGGGAATATTCACAAGGCTTCATACAGACACATCAATTGATTTGACATAATAAGATTTTAAACGGATTAGTAAAAGTAATTTTTAAAGAATAATGGAGGTTTTATTATGGATGAAAACTATAATCCTAATGCTATGAACAATCAAAACGCTACGGTAAACAATCCCCCGCAGCCACCTATTCCCAAAGCAGTACCTCAGCAACCCTATCAGCAACAACCTTATCAGCAAACGCCCTATCAGCAGCCTTATCAGCAGGCGGTTCCTCAGCAGCCTTATCAGCAACAGCCGCCCTACCAGCAGGTTCCTCAGCAGCAGTTTGGCGGCGCTCCTGTTCAGACTCAGGTCAAGAAAAAGAGCAACGGCGCTGTAATAGGGATTATCGCCGCAGTGCTTATAATTGCAATTGTCGGCGCATTATTTCTTGCAGGCTCTAAGCCCGAAAAGAAGTTTTACGGAGAATGGTCGTCCAATCAGGATTTAACCGAAAAATTTAAAGAGAGCTTCGGAGAAAACGCAAAATATCTCGGCGACGATTTCAAATATGAGTTTACTGTTGATTTCGTTTTCAACGAAGACAACACTTATAAAGCTGAAATAAATAAAGATTCATATGATAAGATGATGTCAGATTACAAAGTAGCGCTAAAGAAAGCAACAATTGCTTCAACAAGAAATCAGTACCCCGCTTTCTCATCGTATTCGGATGAAGAAATTACAGCGCTGCTTGAAGCAAGTCTGGGAAAAAAGCTTGACGAATATATAGATGATTCACTTGCTGATTACACTTATGAAAAGACCGCTCAAGAAACTAATATCAGCGGTAATTTCAAGGTTGAAGACAATAAGCTCTTCCTTTCAAACGGAACTGATAAGCAAATCGACCCAAATGTATATGCTGTATTTGAAGAAAAATCTGATACAGAAATTGTTATCACCGATTATTTATCAAACGGGGAAACAAACGATAAGGTATTTGCTCTTCCGTCTACATTAATAAAAAAATAAGCAAAATATAAAGCGTTGCACTGACCTCCTTGTGACAAGCGGGTCAGCGCAACGCTTTATTCATTATTTAAACGCTTTAATAACATCGGCTCCGTTTTTAACAAACGCGATATACTCGTCAATCTCTGCTTCTACAGTATAAAATCCTGTAGTATATTTTTTGCCGTTTTTAGTAAGGAGCCATTCCCCTTCGGGCAGATATACTGTTTTTTCTTTCTGTCCTCTGTTAACTATCGGAGCAAAAAGTATATCACTTCCGAACATATACTGTTCACCGAGGGAGTAGCAGTTTTCATCCTCGGGATATTCAAAAAACATCGGTCTCATAACGGGGTAACCTTTTTCAGAGGCAAATTTCATCTGCTCATCAATATATGGTCTCAGCCGCTCACGCAGAAAGACTAAATCCTTAAGGATTTCAAAATTTTTCTCGCCGAAACTCCAGATTTCATTCGGGTCGCCTGTAGCCTCTTTAACATCGCGCTTTCTTTCACCGTGGCGGTTTCGGTTTCCGTGAAGTCTCATTACGGGAGAGAACACGCCAAACTGGAACCAGCGGACGATAAGCTCTCTGAATTCCTCACTCTGTGTATCGCCGCCGTAAAAGCCGCCTATGTCCGTATTCCACCAGGGTATGCCGCACACAGCCATATTAAGCCCCGCCTTAACCTGTGCTGACAGCGTTCTGAAATCAGACGGAATATCGCCGCTCCATACAAGCGCTCCGTATTTCTGACTTCCCAGGTATGCACATCTGATAAGAGTTACGGGAGTTTCTTTTCCGTTCTTTCTCATTCCGTCATACGCCATTTTTGCGTAGTAATACGGGTAGAGCAAGCCAACCTTGTCGCCCCTGCCTATACTGAAAATCAGATTTGAAAAATTCTCGGGGTGAATTTCAGGCTCAGCCTCGTCAAACCAGAGCTCGTCAACTCCGTTTTCAAGATAGTTTTTATTCAGCTTGTCAAAAACGAATTCCCTTGTTTTTTGATTTGTAACGTCAATTTCAGCCTGCCTACCGTAAAAATCAAACACCTTTCCGCTGCCGTCAGCGGTTTTTATGAGCATACCGTTTTTGTCCATATACTCAAAATTTTCGCTGTTTTCATTTATTGTAGGCCATACAGAAACGACAAGCTTCGTTCCCATTTCGTGAAGCTCGTCCGTCATAGCTCTGACATCGCCCCAGTACTGCGGGTCAAATTTATAGTCGCCCTGCTCGGTCCAGTGAAAATAATCACAGACAATTGCAGAAAGCGGAATTTCCTCTTTTTTGTATCTTCTTGCAACCTCAAGCAAATCCTCCTGAGTTTCGTATCTCAGTCTGCTTTGCCAGAAGCCCGTAGCCCAGTGCGGCATAACGGGGGCGTGTCCCGTTAAGTCGGCAAGCGTTGAGGCAACCTCTTTTGGCGTCCCCGCAATAACAACATAGTCAATTTTATCTGTTGCGTCAGAGCTCCAGCGCGTTCTGTTGTTTGAAAAATCAGCGTGTCCCGTTGAAGGGCTGTTCCAGATAAAGCCGTAGCCGAGCGAGGAATATACAAACGGAATAGTACATTTTGCGTTAACGTGACGTAAATCAAACGAACAGCCCTTTAAATCAAAGCAGCCGCTTGACTCGTGACCGAGTCCGTAAAAATGCTCTCCCTCGCGCGCTTCAAATGTTTCGCGCGCTGTATACAGTCCGTCGCCTATGCTCTCAAAATACCTGAAGCCCGAATTAAAAGTAAGCTCGGGCTTTTCTTCAATTATTACCTCACCGTTTTTATAGAAAGTAAGCTTGCCGTTATCTTCAAGCTGTACGCAGATTTTCTCTGTAAAAAGCTTAAAACTGTGCTCTTTTTCTTCAACTTTGCACTCAGTTTCAATCGGCATAAGAGTATAGTTTTCTTCAATTATACTCTTTGAAGGAAACGCCTCAAATCTGATTGCATTTTCAGCGCACGCCGAAATTCTTATAAGCTCCTTGTCCTTTTCAAAAATCACAAAGCCTTTTCCCGTTTTAAGATTATTCATATTATCACTCCTACCAGAGTTAATCAGTTCTATTTCGCTTCTCGCTGGCGGCGAACAATATAAGCAATTGCCTTTACTCCGCGCACAGCATATTTTCCGAGATTACCCTTTATTCCGCTGAGAAGCGGCGAGTGAATCTTTGCGTTTTCAAGCCTGTTGTCAGCACGTCGCACAGTAACGTTTTCACCGTAAAACGGAGCAAGTCCCCCGTCGTTTCCCGTAACGTATGCGCCGTCTGAAAACGCGAGAAGCTCGCTGAGTTTCTCACCGTCGGGCGTTGTGCCCTCAAACGCAAGCATACAAATTACAGAGCGTTCGCGGCTTCCGTTATACGCAGGAGCAAGGCTTTTTCCCTGCGGCGCTATAAGCGTATATGTAAGCGGTATTCTGTCTCCCGAGCGGTTTTTGTGGTGGCGCTGCTTTCCGAAAAAAGTTCCGAACGGATTCATTTTTACCTGTCCGCTTTCTTCAAGTCTCATCGGGCAGTATGCCATAGATGAAAGAACATTTCTCGCGTTTCCAATGATAAGTCCCTTTTCTGAATCCGTCAGGCCGACGAGTCCCGCCGAAAGCTGATTGTTAAAGGAATCAAGCGCTTTGTTTCTTTCATCGGCTTCCCCGTATGACGAGGTTTTAAACGAAGATATATTTCCCTCAAAATTACGCTTTATAACAGATGTTGCGCCATTGTTTTTAAACGAAATACAAAGAGGCGCAGTCTCTTCCCACTTCATATCAGTGTATCGTCCGAGAGTGGAATTTTCGGTTGAGATAGCGTCATGTTCAGCAGTGTACGGGTAGCTTACGTCGCTTATTAAGAATATTCCTTCTGCAGCTTCCGACGTAAAAAATGTAAAGCAAAAGCTTCCCTGCTCCCGCGCATCCGGGAGCATAATTCTTCCGTAAATCTGTACGGCGCGACCGCCGATAATTTCAATATTCCTAAGTCTGTCATAACAAAAATCATATCGTTTTTTGCCGTATGTAAGATAAGACGAAAGAAAGTCATCGCCGCCTATTTCCTTTTTATTTAAAGTGAATCGCTTTATTCTGTTGTCCTTTGAAAATTCAAGTCTTGCCCCACCGCTTTCAAGAGTGTAGTATTTCTCACTTTCACTGCTTTTATTTTCAGCAGGTCTTGACGACAGCTCGTATTTTTCCTTAACCTTATCAAAACGAAGAATGAGAAATACGCTGTCATTTCCCATTGAAAGGGCGGTGTAATTCTTCAGCCCCTGAGCTGTTATTTCAGGCAGAACGTCTGAAGCGTATGAAATCTGAACACACTGGAGGGCGGTACCGTTTGTATTATGAACGGTAAGCTTTCCGCTCTTGTCCTCTGCAAAGTCAGTCAGCTTCTGCGCAAGAGCGTTTGCCGCTGTTTCGCGCTGAATGTTCAAAACGGGAGTAGCAAGTCCGAAATGAGTTGTTGAAAGAAGTTTTACTCTGTTTAAAAAGTCAGTTTCATCGCGCTTTATTTTTTCTGCCGTTCTGCTTCGCTCAATTGCCGTCCAGATTTTTCTGTTGTACGGCTTTTCAGCCCAGGAGGCATAGCCTGTAAAATTTCCGTCAGCAGTATCCTGAGTAAAGCTGACTGTACCGACCGCCTTATGTTCCTTAAGATAACCTCCCGGCGTATCAAATACAACAAAGTCCAAATCGGCAACCTCTTTTACGAGACCGTGGATTCCGTCTGTGTTGGCAAGTCGGTTTCCTATGACGGGAAGATTCAGGCTTTCCCAGAATATTGCGTCCGCGTCCATATTTATAAAGAGGAATAAATCACGGTTTATTTCGCCGCTTTCCTGCTTTTGGTGCAGCTCCTTAACCCACGCACGAAGACAGCCTGCGTCACAGACGTCAGCATTTGAGTAGGTAGGTATAACCGTCAGCCCCTCCCCCTCGTATTCAAACGTAAGAGGATTAAACGCCTTTTCATCGTCAAGCAGAGGAATAAGGGTTTTAAATGCGTCAAACGGAACGCACGAATAATAAAGGCAAAGTGCCTTTACTCCAAGCTTATTATAGGTGTGAACCTGCGACGGGGTGAACATAACCTCCTGCGGACGAACGATTTTTTCACACTTTCCAAAAATATCAATAAGTCCCGAATTCTGAGGATTTGTAACGGCAAGCTCAATTGAAGCCTTGAGCTCATTTTCCTGCATTGCACCGAGCGCGCCGTTTGAATAGCCCATAATTATGTTTTCGTCGCCATTTTCTTTAACGCGGCGCTTCATTCCCTCAATTATATCGGGAGCGTACTCCGGAAGTATCTGTTCAAGCGAGAAAAAGTTTTCGCTGTCCCAGGTGCCTTTTACGGGTATGCCTTCGGCATTGAGGCTGTCAAGCGTATTTATGATTTTTCTTATTATTCTTATATCCGAACCGAAGCCCTGCTCATCGTTTGTATCGCCTCTGTATGAGTGATAGCAGTTAACGTGAAAGCCGTATGCAATATGAATTTTAAAGTTCATAAAATCCCCTCCCTGTTTTATACCACTTATCTTAACACAACAGAAAAACTGTTGCAACTGTGTGCAGTATAATTGTTGCTATAGCTATTTTTTTTTGCTATAATAAATTTGTAATAAAGGAGGTTACAGCTATGCTCAAAAAGTCGCTTATTGCAAAAACAGACGGAAAGGCCAACCCGGCCCAGATTTTCTGCGGCTATGGTCTGAGAATTACATATCTCACCTCACGGCTCATCCGTGTTGAAAAAGAGGATAATTATACCGACCTTCCGAGCTTTACAGTATGGTTCAGAAAAGCGCAGGAGGGAAAGTTCAGTGTAACTGAAAGCAAAAAAGAAATCCTCGTTGAAACCGAGGACTTAATTTTCCACATAAGAAGCTTTGTTCCGTACAGCGTAACCTTTAAAGATACAAATAAAACCGCCGTATTTTCCGAACAGAAAAACCTTAAGGGAACTACAAGGACGCTTGACGGAACTCACGGAAAAACAAGACTTCAGGACGGTCTTATTACCGAGGACGGCGCATATCTTCTTGATGACAGCGCGTCAATGCTTCTTGATGATGGCGGGCATTTTGTAAGAAGAGCAAGACAGTCTGTTGACTACTACGCTTTCGCCTACGGAAAAGACTACCGCGAAACTGTCCGCGCCTTTTATAAAATCAGCTCACCTGTACCGATTGTTCCGCGTTTTGCTCTCGGCGTATGGTGGAGCCGCTACCACGCATACACTCAACAGGAATACCTTGATTTAATGGCGCATTTCAAAAGGGAAAACATTCCGCTCACCGTTGCAACAGTTGATATGGACTGGCACTGGGTACACGATTTAAAAAAGCGTTTCGGCTCTGATTACTGGGGCTGGACTGGCTATTCGTGGGACACAACGCTCTTTCCCGATTACAGGGAATTCCTCAGAAAGCTTAAGGAAGACAACCTTCATATAACGCTTAATCTTCACCCCGCAGACGGCGTACATTCTTATGAGGATATGTACGAAGAAATGGCAAAAGCTGTTGGTATTGACCCAAAAACTAAGGAAACCGTTGAATTCAAGTGTGGAAGCGACGATTTCTGGAACGCTTATTTTGACGTTCTTCACAAGCCGTATGAAAAGGACGGCGTTGACTTCTGGTGGATTGACTGGCAGCAGGGCAAGCATTGGGATGTACCGGGTCTTGACCCGCTAAACGCACTAAGCCATTACCACTATCTTGACAACGCTGAGGACGGAAGAATGCCGCTTGTTCTTTCGCGCTATGCAGGGCTCGGCGCTCACCGTTATCCGCTCGGCTTCTCAGGTGATACAGACATAAACTGGCCTGTTCTCAACTTCCAGCCCTACTTTACGGCAACCGCTTCAAATGCGGCTTACAGCTGGTGGAGTCACGATATCGGCGGTCATCACTTTGGCTACCGCGACGACGATTTATATATGCGCTGGATTCAATTCGGCGTATTCTCTCCGATTTTAAGGCTTCATTCAACCTCTATGGAAATTCTCGGCAAGGAGCCGTGGAAATACCGCGCAGAGGTTTACCGCTGCGCTTCTGAGTGGCTTCGTCTGCGCCATAGACTTATTCCGTATATCTACACTATGGACAGACGCACTCACAGCGACGGTATCGCCCTTTGCGAGCCGATGTACTACGCTTACCCCGAGGAAAAAGCGGCATACGAAGTGCCTAATCAGTACAGCTTCGGAAGTGAGCTTACAGTCTGCCCGATTACCTCGCCTCAACATAAAGAGCTGAATCTCGGAAGCGTTGAGGTATGGCTTCCCGAAGGAAGATACACCGATATATTTACAGGCAAGTCATACCGAGGAAACAAGAAAATCACGATGTTCCGCGAGCTTGAAACTATCCCCGTTCTTGCTGAGGACGGCGCTATAATTCCGCTTTCGTCAGATAAGGGCAATACAACAGAAAACCCCGAAAGCCTTGAAATATGGGCAGTTTCAGGTAATTCGTCCTTTACTCTTGTAGAGGATAACGGAAAGACAAATTGCGAACGCCATACGGCTGAGACAAAGCTTGAAATCAGCTTTGAAAACGGAAGACTCACATTTACCGTTGGCGCGGCAGAGGGTGATTTATCCGTTCTCCCGAAAAAGCGCAACTATTTAATCAAGGTGCTTGACGTAAACCAAAACGGCGAGGCCGTTATGTTTGAAATCAGCTCGGCGGATATTAATAAAGCGCACACATTCACAGCCGACGGCGTTACAAGAAATAAGCCTGACGATATACGCGAGGACATTATCTGTATGCTTACCCGTTGGCAAGCGGGAACTGAGTTAAAACGTGCTGCCTTTAAGCCATTTGAAAAGGCTGTAACAGTAGATGACTTTGAAAAGGCGCTTAAAAAAGCAATTCTTCCTAAGGTTGTAAGTCAGGCTGTACGCGAGATTATAGAAATCTATAAGGCATAATAGTAAATCCCGAAAATAGTTACGTTTTCGGGATTTATTTTTGCTATTCATTAATCGAAGTTGCTATCGTATCAACCGTTATATTCTGCTGCTCCTCGGGAGTAATTGTCGCTTTCCCGTCATCCTTCTGCTCTTTGTAAGAGCCGAAATAAGCATGGTTTCCGCCCGCTATAATTATCGTCTGTGAATTCTTTGGTGCAAGCCCGAATCCCTTTTCAAGCTTCTTACGGTTCAGCACCCCGTCGTTTTCACCGTAGATGAAATAAACGGGAAACTTAGCCTTACTTAAATCCTCAGACGGATACGCCGCAAGAAGAAACAGACCCTTGTAATCCGACTTGTGCCGGGCGCAGTAATTAGCCGCCATAGCCCCGCCGAGCGAATGTCCGGCGAGATAGTAGCTTTCGTACTTATATTTTTTTAGTATTCTGTCTGCCTTGTCTTTGTTGAGAAATGCCATTTTCAGCGGCATTCTTACTATAAAGCAGTCAATTCCCTGCTCAGCGAGAGCGTACATTATCGGCGCATAAGAGGCTTCCTTAACCTTTGCTCCGGGGTAAAAAATCAGCGCCTTATCTTTTCCCTCGCCGTCAAAAAAATAGCCCTCTCTGATTCGTGAAACCTTAACCTTGTCACCGTCTTTTAAGTACGCCTCAACTCCGACAGCGCTGTAACAGCTGCTGTCATACACCCCGGCCGCAATACCGCAAAGCGACGCAATAATAATTATTAAAAGAAGAAGCTTGGCACTTTTTTTCATCACAATCACCTTTCATTCACATTATACTACTATCAGTACAAATATGAAAGAGAGAAATTTAATTATTAGAGTGTGTATTCTTGATTTTTATAATTCAATGTGATAGTATAAACAATAATTAATAATTATTATTATATTGTCCCGATTTGCAAAGGAGTGTTCTTATGAAAAAATACGCAATTGCTACGGTAACCAGTATGGGGCTCAGAATTACACCTCAGGACCGTATGGCAGTTCACAACAGCAATCTGTTTTACTTACAGTCAACCTCGGCTGAAAGCAACGTTCTCAACGTTGCCTCAAGTCTCGGCAAGGAATGTCTTGTTATGACAAGGTTTGTTGAGGGCTCGCCGATGGCTGATTTTATAAAGCGTCAGCTTCGCGCGCGCAATATACGCTTTGAGGGAAAAGACGTTCCCCAGGGCGGCCCGTGGGGATACAGACACCAGTTCAACATTGCCGATTCAGGCTTCGGTCTCAGAGCGCCGAGAGTATGGAACGACCGCGCAGGCGAGGTAGGAAGAACACTCTCTGCCGACGATTTTGACCTTGAGCGTATTTTCGGTGAAGAGGGAGTAAGCATTCTTCACCTTTCAGGTCTTATTGCCGCAATGAGCGAGGAAACGACGAAGTGCTGTCTTGAGGTTGCAAGGGCAGCAAAGAGGTACGGAACTCTTGTAAGCTTTGACCTAAACTACCGCGCAACCTTCTGGAAGGGACGCGAGGAGGAACTCAGCGCCGCTTTCAGCGAAATCGCTTCAGTTGCAGACATTCTTGTTGGAAATGAAGAGGACTTTCAGCTCTGTCTCGGCTTCAAAGGGCCTGAGGCGGGAGGCAAAGAGCTCTCGTCAAAAATTGAGCGTTTTAAGGCTATGATTGACCAGGTAAGAGAAAAGTATCCGCAGGCAAGAGCTTACGCAACAACGCTCCGTCAGGTAGTTTCGGCAAATGAACACCTCTGGGGCGCAATCCTCTGGGCAGACGGAAGCTGGTACGTAGAAGAGCCGAGACCGATTCAGGTTATGGACCGTATCGGCGGAGGCGACGGCTTCTCAGGCGGTCTGCTTTACGGTATTCTCAGCGGCTGGACGCCTGACAAATGGCTTCAGTTCGGCTGGGCAAGCGGTGTGCTTGCGGCAAGCAGCTTAAACGACTATGCAGAGCCCGCAGACGAAAAGCAGGTTTGGGACATTTACAAGGGCAACGCCCGCGTACAGAGATAAAGGAGAAAAGGAATATGAAAAAAGCAGACATCGGATTAATCGGACTCGCTGTTATGGGCGAAAACCTTGTAATGAATATGGAGTCAAAGGGCTTCACCGTTGCGGTTTTTAACCGTACTACCTCAAAGGTGGATAACTTCATTAACGGCCGCGCAAGCGGAAAGAATATAATCGGCTGTCACTCACTTGAAGAGCTTGTTGAAAATCTTGAAAAGCCGCGCAAGGTATTTATGATGATTAAGGCAGGCCCATCGGTTGACGCAATGATTGACAAGCTTCTTCCTCTTCTTGAGGATGGCGACATAATTATTGACGGCGGTAATTCTCACTTCCCCGACACAATGCGCAGAACAGAGTATGTTGAATCAAAGGGCAAGCTCTATGTCGGCACAGGCGTATCGGGCGGCGAAGAGGGCGCATTACTCGGTCCGAGTATGATGCCGGGAGGCTCGCCTGAGGCGTGGCAGTATGTAAAGCCTATTTTCCAGGGAATCTGTGCAAAGGTAGAAAACGGTGAATCCTGCTGTGACTGGGTTGGTGAAAACGGCGCAGGCCATTTTGTAAAGATGGTACACAACGGAATTGAGTACGGCGATATGCAGCTTATCTGCGAGGCTTATCAGCTTATGCGCGACCTTCTCGGTATGAGCTATGACGAAATGCACGAAACCTTTAAGCAGTGGAACGAAACAGAGCTTGACAGCTATCTTATAGAAATCACGCGCGACATTCTCGCATATAAGGACGAGGACGGCTCGCCGCTTGCTGAAAAAATCCTTGACACCGCAGGTCAGAAGGGCACAGGAAAATGGACGGGAATTGCGGCGCTTGACGAGGGCGTACCGCTTACGCTCATCGGTGAGGCAGTGTTCTCAAGATGTCTTTCTGCTATGAAGGAGGAGCGTGTTGAGGCAAGCAAGGTGTTTGACAGAAAGATTCCCGCATTTGAGGGCGATAAGGCAGAAATGGTAGAGGCAATCCGCCAGGCGCTTTTTGCTTCAAAGATTATCTCTTACGCTCAGGGCTACACCCTTATGCGTACAGCGGCTGACCACTACGGCTGGAATCTCAACTACGGCGGAATCGCGCTTATGTGGCGCGGCGGCTGTATTATCCGTTCTGTATTCCTCGGCAAAATCAAGGAGGCTTACGACGCTAACCCCGAGCTTAAGAACCTTATCCTTGACCCGTATTTCAAATCAACGATTGAAAAGCTTGTTCCCGCGTGGCGTAAGGTTGCAGCAGCAGCAGTACAGTACGGCGTTCCCGCTCCTGCTATGACCTCTGCACTCAGCTACTTTGACGGCTATACAACAGACCGCCTCCCCGCTAACCTGCTTCAGGCTCAGCGCGACTATTTCGGCGCTCACACCTATGAAAGAGTTGACGCACCGAGAGGCGAATTCTTCCACACTAACTGGACAGGTCACGGCGGCAATACAGCAGCTTCAACTTACAATGCATAATATTAAACTGATTGCATTAGACCTTGACGGAACACTTCTGAATTCCGAAAAAAAGCTTACGACTGAAAATGCCGTGGCACTTGAAAAAGCCGCTGCAGAGGGCGCTGAAATAGTTCCTGCAACGGGCCGTTTCTTTCGCGGTATGCCTCAGCTTATCCGTGAGCTCCCTTACGTAAATTACGTAATTTCGATAAACGGCGCTCAGGTCTACGACATAAAAAACAAAAAAACAGTCTGTTCCTCTGAAATCGAGTGGGAACGGGCTGTGTCCGTTATGGAACGGCTTGACAGTCTACCCGTAATATACGATTGCTACCAGGACGGATGGGGATGGATGACAAAGGCGCTTTACGACAAGGCAGAGGAGTTTGCCCCCACCGTACACAATCTCGAAATGATAAAAAAGCTTCGCACTCCCGTACCCGAGCTCAAGGAATATCTTAAAGAAAAAGCGCTCGGCGTACAGAAAATTCAGTTATTCTTTAAGGATATGGAGCTGCGCTCTGAGATGCTTGAGGTGTTACCGAGGGAGTTTTCAGACCTTGTTGTTACAACGTCTATTGTAAACAATATTGAAATCAACAGCCGCGAAGCAACAAAGGGTAACGCCCTTAAAAAGCTTTCGGAATACCTCGGCTGTTCAGCTAATCAGACTATGGCTTTCGGCGACGATTTAAACGATATTTCAATGCTTAAAGAAGCGGGAATCGGCGTCGCTATGGGTAACGCATACGAGGAAGTTAAAAAAGCGGCTGACTATATTACAGACGACTGTAACAACAGCGGAGTTGCAAAAGCAATAAATCATTTTATGGAGTTTTAAAAATGAAGGATATTTATCTTATAGCCGAAACTGAAAACGGTCTTTCAAAGGAAGAAATTAAAGCGGCTCTCCTTGAATCGCTCAAAGGCAGAACGCTTAAAAAGGTACTTATTCTTCCTCCCGATTTTACCCGCTTTCACTCAAACGCAGGCTACATAACAAATGTATACTATCACACCTTAACAGAGCTGGGCGTTGAGGTTGACATTCTCCCCGCTTTGGGAACTCACGTTGCCATGACTAAGGAGCAGTGGGAAGCTATGTTCGGCGACGTGCCGTTTGAAAGAATGCTTGTTCACAGATGGCGTTCAGACGTTGTCAAACTCGGCGAAATTCCCGCAAGCTTTCTCTCTGAAATCACAGAAGGTCTCTGGAACGAGCCCGTTTCGGCAGAGGTTAACCGACTGGTTATGGACGAAAGCTACGACCTTATTATCTCCCCCGGTCAGGTTGTGCCTCACGAGGTTATCGGTATGGCTAACCATTCAAAGAATCTCTTTGTCGGCGTCGGCGGAAGCGAGATGATTAATAAATCCCATATGGTAGGCGCAGTCTACGGTATGGAGCGAATGATGGGTAAAGACCACACGCCCGTGCGCAGAATGTTTGACTACGGTATGGAGCACTTTTTAAGCGAGCGTCCGATTCTTTTTGTGCTAACAGTTACTACCGCACCGGGCGGAAATATACACACCCACGGACTTTTTATCGGCGAGGGCAGAGAATGTCTTACAAACGCTGTGAAGCTTGCGCAGCAGAAGAACATTGACTTTGTTGAGCACGGCCTCAAAAAGTGCGTTGTATACCTTGACCCCGATGAGTTCAAAAGCACGTGGCTTGGCAACAAGGCGGTATACAGAACAAGAATGGCAATGGCTGACGGCGGCGAGCTTATTATACTTGCCCCCGGTGTTGAGCGCTTCGGCGAGGACGACAAGGTTGACTTACTCATTCGTAAATACGGCTACAGAGGCCGTCTGCACACGCTTGAGGAATTCAGAAAACCCGAAAACACTGACCTCAGCGAAAATATGGGCGCGGCAGCGCACCTTATTCACGGCTCGTCAGACGGACGCTTCACTATCACCTACGCCGTAAAGAATATCACTGAAGACGAGATTTCGTCGGTTGGCTTCAATGCGGCAAACTACGACGAGCTTTCAGAAAAATATGACCCGACAAAGCTTAAATACGGTTACAACACTGTTGACGGCGAGGAGATTTACTTTATCCCCAACCCCGCTCTCGGTCTCTGGATAAACCGCGAAAAATTTGAAGAATAAAAAACGAAGGCAGCTCTTTGGGGCACCCTAAGTAAATAGGGTTAGGTTTTGGCTTTGTTCTTTTGCCCCTAA
>CAMNAP010000002.1 GCA_946531445.1 uncultured Clostridia bacterium | reverse complement strand
AGGCGTGCTCATAGCAGAGCTAATAATGAAAATGATATAACAATAAGAGAGAGCAGGCAAGGGGCGCCCCTTGCCTGCTCTCTCTTATTTTACCTTTATCCTTTTCTTTTTTGACCACTTGCTGTAAAGCCTTTTTCCGTTTACGGTTTTGTATGCTCTAATGCGGACATAGTATTTTCTTGTGCTGTGAAGCCGCTTAATAACCCGCTTACCCTTTGAAGCATTTTTTACAGTTAACCTTTTTGCCCTTTTCATATTCTTTTTAGTAGAATACTGAAGCTGATAGCCGCTTAGCGTACTGTCAGTTTTCCATTTAACAGTAATACGCCGTCTGCCGCGTTTAATTCTTTTAATTTTAGGCGTTTTAAGTTTTATGGGTGAATACGGTATTTCGTTTACTTTTGCAAAATGAAACGCAAAGGAAAACGGGTATGCGTTTATTTTTGCTGAGCTGCCTTCTAACGCATTCTTGTCAATATAACTTACCTTTTCGTGAATTATAACATTATTTAGGTACAGGCAATTCCAAAATGAGCCTGTTCCTATTTTTCTTACGCTTGCAGGGACAGTGTACGAGGCGCTTCTGTTTCCTGCGGGATACTGTAAAAGCTGTGATTTTTGTTTATTAAACAGCACGCCGCGAGCAGACGAATATGAAGCGTTTGCGCCGTTAACGGAAAAGCCTAAAAGAGAGGTTGTACCCGCAAAGGCATAGTCGCTGATTGTGTTTACGCCTGCGGGGATATTTATCCAGTTAAGAGCACTGCAATATGAAAACGCCGCCTTTTCAATTGTATTGACTCCCCTGCCGAGACTCAGCGACCTCAGAGCCGTACAGCCGTAAAAAGCCCACTGGCTTATTATTTTTACGTTGTCGGGAATTACAACTCCCCTTAACGACTTACAGCCTGAAAACGTCCAGTCGCTGATAACAGAAACACCATTCGGAACATTTACCGAGCTGAGCTTCTTACAGTTTATAAAAGCGCCGCTTCCAAGCGTGCTTACGCTGTCGGGAATTACTGCCGATAAAAGCGAAGTACAGCCGTCAAACGCTGAATTTCCGATACTCCGCAGCCCGAACGGAAGTTTTATATCACTAAGCGCTGTACAGTCACAAAACGCAAACGCGCCTACGCTTTTAACGCCCGTTTCAACTACTAAATGTTTTATTTCTTTGTCAGCGTAAAACGGCGATGTTTCCATTGTGTAATTATACATATTTCCGTTTCCGCTTATAGTTAACGTTTCAGTTTCAGCGTCGAAGAAATAATTTACCTCCTCGCCGCACTTACCCTCATTTTCTTTTGCATAAGCCGAAAAAGTCAGCCCTGTAAAAATGCTGAGCATAATACAGGCTGACATAATTAATGATATAAATGATTTAAGTCTTTTTGACAATTTCATATATGTTCTCTGCTTTTCTGTGGGATTTTGCTAAACAGTTAATAATATATTCAAAAAGCAGGATTAAAGAAACGATTTTGCAAATTCAGCGGCAGCCTTACAGTCTTCCTCATTCGGTCTGCCCTTAGCTATAAACTTAAACTGACCTTTACAGAAAAACTCTCTGTCGTCAACGTCAATGCCCTTTGACTGAGCTGCAGCCTTAACCTGAGCGTGTGTTCCGCTTAGTATTGCCGCAGAGCTGAAGTTAACAATTTTACCGACATTAACATTAATACCGCTGATAAAATTCTTAACGTTTGTGTCAAGCTGAGTTGCGTAAACGGCGCTTCCGAGGAAGAGAATATCAACATCCTCTGCAAGAGGTACGTCAATTGTCTGAGCGTCTACTCCTACCGCCTGAGCAATAGCCTCTGCAAGCTTCTTTGTGTGTCCTGTTTTTGTGTAATACCTTACCGCAATTTTCATAACCTTTTCTCCTTTATTAAAGCACAAATTTTCTGAATGCCTTTTTACCCTTTTTGATAATAACGCCCTCTTTTAATTCATCCTTTGTGAGCGTGTGCCATACGTCGCTGATTTTTTCGTCGTTAACTGATACGCCGCCCTGCTGAATAAGACGTCTGCCTTCGCCGTTAGACTTAATCATTCCTGCCTTTGTCATAAGCGAGAGCACGGTTGCCTTACCCTCCTCGTCAAAGTCAGCCTCCTCAAGCTCGGTTGTAGGCATATTGCTGTCATCTGTTCCGCCTGAGAAAAGCGCCTTTGCTGCCGTCTGCGCTTTTTCAGCCTCCTCTTCGCCGTGTACAAGCTTTGTAAGCTCAAACGCAAGAATCTCTTTAGCAGTATTAAGCTGAGAGCCTTCCCAGGAATCCATCTTTCTTATCTCCTCCATAGGAAGGAAGGTAAGCATTCTTATGCACTTAAGAACATCGGCGTCGTCAACATTGCGCCAATACTGATAAAACTCATAAGGACTTGTTTTATTTGCATCAAGCCATACGGCGTTGCCTGCTGTCTTGCCCATTTTTCTTCCCTGTGAGTCAGTGAGAAGCGTGATTGTCATTGCGTGAGCGTCCTTGCCGAGTTTCTTTCTTATAAGCTCGGTACCGCCGAGCATATTGCTCCACTGGTCGTCGCCGCCGAACTGCATATTACAGCCGTAATTCTGGAAGAGATAATAGAAGTCGTATGACTGCATTATCATATAGTTGAATTCAAAGAAGGAAAGTCCCTTCTCCATTCTCTGCTTGTAGCATTCAGCACGAAGCATATTATTAACCGAGAAGCAGGTGCCTACCTCTCTGAGCATTTCAACATAATTAAGGTCAAGAAGCCAGTCAGCGTTATTTACCATCTGAGCCTTGCCCTCGCCGAATTCAATAAAGCGTTCCATCTGCTTTCTGAAGCATTCAGCGTTGTGGTCAATGTCCTCGCGGGTGAGCATTTTTCTCATATCGGTTCTTCCCGACGGGTCACCAATCATAGTAGTACCGCCGCCGATAAGCGCGATAGGCTGGTTGCCTGCCTCCTGAAGTCTCTTCATAAGCGTAAGCGCCATAAAGTGACCTGCAGTAAGGCTGTCTGCAGTACAGTCAAAGCCTATGTAAAACTTTGCCTTGCCCGCGTTAACCATCTCTCTGATTTCTTCCTCGTTTGTCACCTGAGCGATTAAGCCACGCTCAATGAGTTCTTCATAAACTCCCATATTATATTTCCTCCAAAATTGTTATTTACTAATTTCCTTTTAAAAGCTCCTCAGCCGATTTAAGAATGGTATCCGTAATTTCAATACCGCCCATAATCCGCGCAAGTTCTCTCTTTCTCTCTTCATAGCCGAGCTCTTCAACCGAGGTATATGTCTTTTCATTCTCAAAGCGCTTGCTGATAAGAAGATGAGAATCAGCAAGAGACGCAATCTGCGCCGAATGCGTAACGCATATAACCTGCGTAAACTTTGAAACTCTTTGAAGAGAATAGCCTATTTTCCTGCTTGCCTTACCGCTGACGCCTGAATCAATTTCGTCAAAGATAAGCGTACCCACCGTATCCTTTGCGGCAATAATCGTTTTAATGGCAAGCATAATTCTTGAAAGCTCGCCTCCCGACGCAATCTTTGAAAGCGGCTTCGGCGGTTCGCCCGGGTTTGTTGAAATTAAAAACTCAACCCTGTCAAATCCGCTTGATGAAAGATTGCCTCTCTGAAAATCACAAACAAATCGGATTTTCGGCATATCAAGCTCTTTCAGTTCCTCGCACACAGACTCCTCAAGCCTTTTAGCCGCGGCCTTTCTGCTGTCTGAAAGCCTTTGAGCGAGAGCGACTGTTTTCTCAAAAACGCTGTCGTATTCGCCGTTGAGCCTTTCAAGCTCCTCGTCTGAATTTACAATAGAGTTTTTTCTCTCTCTTGCGTTTTCAAGGTAGCGTAGCATTTCGCCTTCGTCTGCGCCGTATTTATGTGAAAAGCGGTAATACATATCAAGCCTTGCTTCCGTCTGCTCAAGCTCAGCCTCGCTGTAATCTATGCTCTCAAGTTTACTTTCAAGCATATCCTTAAGGCTTTCGGTTGAGTTGACCAGCTCACCGAGCTTTTCGTATATCGCCTTAATCTCTGAGTCAATGTCGTTATACGCTTCAAGCGCTCTTTCAGAGGTGAGAAGCTGTGTTTCAATTCCGCTCGCTTCATCGCTTCCGTTTACTGCGCCGAGCGCCGAATTAAGCGCGCCGATAATATTCTGCGCATTTAAAATGAAGCTTCGTCTTTCTTTAAGGCTTTCCCATTCGCCTTCCTTTATGTCCGCCTCTTCAAGCTCTTTAATCTCGTAGCTTAAAAGCTCAAGCTGTCTGTCCTTATCGTCGGCGTCGCGCGTAAGCTCTTTAAGCCTGCGTCGTATTGCAATAAGCTCCTTAAAGCTCTCGCGGTATTCCTCAAGTCCCTCAACGCCGAGCATATCAATAAAGCGGTAATGATAATCTGAATTGAGCAGCGCCTGAGAATCGTGCTGACCGTGAATGTTAACAAGCCTAAGCCCTATATCGCGAAGCGCGGAGGCAGTACACATAACGCCGTTAATTTTGCAGGATGATTTACCCGAAGCACTGATTTTTCGCGTTATAAAAATCGCGTTATCTTCATCGTACGGTATTTCAAGCTCGTCAAGACGTTCCTTTACATCGTCGGAAATACCGTCAAAATATGCTCTTACAACAGCGCTGTCCGCTCCGCTTCTTACAAGCTCTCTTGAAGTGCGCTCGCCGAGCACGGCGTTAATTGAATCAACAACTATAGATTTACCCGCGCCTGTCTCACCCGTCAGCACGTTGAGACCGCAGGAAAAATCTATATCTGCCTTTTCAATTACAGCAACATTTTCAATACTGAGTGATTTAAGCATTGAGCATCATCCTGAGTTTGTTAGTAAAGTTTTCAGCGCTTTCCTGAGTTCTGCACAGAACAAAAATAGTATCGTCGCCCGCAATTGTACCGAGGATTTCGTCGTGTCCCATTGAGTCAATAGCGGCGCAAGCGGCGTTAGCCATACCTGCAAAGCACTTGATTACAATAATGTTCATAGCATAGTCAATGCTTATAATTGACTCGCTGAAAATACCTCCCGCGCGGGAAGCGATATGGTCGTTTCTCTTTTTACCCGTTGAATAAACGTATCTTCCCTTTGAGGATAAATCCTTAACAAGGCGAAGCTCCTTAATATCTCTTGAAATAGTTGCCTGAGTTACCTCAAAGCCGTATTCAAGAAGTAAATCCTGAAGCTCCTCCTGAGTTTCTATATCGTTAGAAGAAATTAATTCAAGAATTTTTGCCTGTCTTCTTTTTTTCATCAGTTTCTCCTCTCAAGAATTTTTGAATTTAATATTTCATAAAAATTGTCCGGTTTAATTTTAATAAGCTTTGCTTTATATTCCGATTTTGAAATTATAATTTTTGACTCGCTGTCAAAAGGTATTGCGTTTTCACCGTCAATTGACAAAAAAGCTTTATGGCTTAAATCACTGCTTACGAAAACCTCAAGCTCCTTGTCGCTTGAAAAAACAATACTTCTGTTGACAAGCGAATGAGGGCATATCGGCGTAACTATAAAACACGAGGTGTCAGGGCTGACTACAGGGCCGCCCGCCGCCATTGAATACGCCGTTGAACCGGTAGGCGTTGAAACAATCATACCGTCGGCTCTTGTGCCTGAAACGTGTCTGCCCTCACATTCAACCGTAATATCAATCAGCCTTGCAAATTCGCCTCTTGAAATAACGGCGTCGTTAAGGCAGTGATATTCGCCTACCACCTTGCCTTTTCTTTCAAGGCGCGCCTTGAGCATCATACGCTCCTCAATATTATATTTTCCCTCTGTAAGCTCGCTTAAAAGCTCAAGCTCGTTTTTCTCAACTCCGCTCATAAAGCCGAGCCGTCCCGCATTAATTCCAAGCGTCGGCTTGCCGGCAAGCGAAGCTCTTTTTGCAATGCTTAGCGTAGTTCCGTCGCCGCCTACGGCGATAACGCAGTCAGATACGTCAATTTCGCTTTCATCAGACGAAACCTCTGCGCCGAGCGCTTTTAGCCTCTTTTCAACCTCAAGCGCGAGCTCTGCAGTCTCCTCACTGCTTTTGTTCGGAATAATAACAATTTTCATTATTTATCAAGCTCCGTATGTGATTTATTAACAAGCTCATTTGCGTTTATATCGCCGCTGATTTCGGGGCAGTCGGACTTTTCAAGGTAAATGAGATATTCAATATTACCCTCGGGCCCCTTTACGGGTGAAAAATCAAGCCCCTTAACGCTGTAGCCGCAATCAAGCGCAAGCTTTATAATCTTTTCAACAACCTCAAGGTGAACGGCTAAATCGCGTACAACGCCCTTTTTGCCGACCTTTTCCCTGCCCGCTTCAAACTGCGGCTTTATAAGGCAGACAGCCTCGCCGTTTTCCTTAAGCAGCGGGTGAAGCACGGGAAGAATATGCGAGAGAGAAATAAACGAAACGTCAACCGACGCAAAGTCAAGCCCGTCGCTTATTTGCTCTTTTGTGCAGTAGCGGAAGTTAGTCCTCTCAAGGTTAACCACTCTTTCGTCACATCTGAGCTTCCACGCAAGCTGACCGTAGCCTACGTCAACCGAGTATACCTTCTTCGCTCCGTTTTGAAGCATACAGTCTGTAAAACCGCCCGTTGAAGCGCCGATGTCTGCGCAGATTTTTCCGTCAAGCGTTACGGGGAAAACCTGCATTGCCTTTTCAAGCTTAAGCCCTCCGCGAGAAACGTACTTCAGCGAATTTCCTCTTACCTCAAGCTTATCGTCCTCTTTAAGCTCAAAGCCCGCTTTATCAACCTTCTGATTGTTTACGTACACCTGACCTGCCATAATAATCGCCTTAGCCTTCTCCCGCGAAGGCGCAAAGCCTCTTTCAAATACGGCAACGTCAAGTCTGATTTTTTTAGCCATTAAAAGTATTTACCCTCTTTATTACCGAGTCTTTATCAAGCGAGTACATTTCAATCTGCTTGTCCACGCTCGCCTGTTTAACAAATTCGTCGTTTACAGCGATATGCTCAAACGAAGCATTAACGCCGTTTTCTTCAAGAAGTGAAGCAAACACCTCGCCAACGCCGCCGGTTTTAATTCCCTCTTCAAAGAAGAGAATACGCTTTGCGCCTTTCAGATGCTCTACAACGCTCTCGTCAATCGGCTTAATTCTGTTGAGCTTTATTACATAAGCGTTGTCGCACTCCTTCATTGCGGCGTAGCAGTTGTTGAATTCACGTCCGTAGCTTACTATACAAACGTCCCTGTCCTCGTCGCCGAAAACGCTGTACGCTTCCTTTTCATAGCTGTAGCCCTCGGGCTTTTCACCCTCGCTGCCTCTCGGATATCTTATTGCAACAGCCTTTTTCTCTTTATATATCGCCTGATACATCATTGAGCTGAGCTCGTCAAAGTAAGTCGGCGCAAATACTGTAAGCTCGGGAATGCTCATAAGATACGCCGTGTCAAATAAGCCCTGGTGACTTTCGCCGTCAGCGCCTACAAAGCCCGCACGGTCAATACAGAAAATAACCTTTAGCCCCTGCATTGCTACATCGTGTATAAGCTGGTCGTACGAACGCTGAAGAAACGTTGAATACACCGCAAAAACCGGTATCATTCCGTTTCTTGCAAGACCTGACGAAAACGTTACGGCGTGCTGCTCAGCTATACCGACGTCAAAAAATCTTCTCGGGAATTCCTCGGCGAATTTTGACAGCCCCGTTCCCGAAGCCATCGCCGCGGTTACCGCGCAGATTCTTGTATCCTTTTCGGCAAAGCATAAAAGCGAGTCGCCGAATACGGACGAAAACGTGTCTCCCGACGGGATAGGCTCACCCGTATCAATATTGAATTCCCCTATACCGTGGAACTTTGAGGGATTTCGCTCTGCGTAATCGTAGCCCTTTCCCTTTGTTGTGTTAACGTGAATAAGAACTGAATGGTTGTGCGCCTTAGCAACTCTGAATGCGTCAATAAGCGCGTCAAGGTCGTGGCCGTCAATCGGTCCGTAATACCTGAAGCCCAAATCTTCAAAAAGAGTGCTTTTATAAACGCGTTTTCTTATTCTCTGATTTATGGCTGTTATTGAGCGTATAAGCTGCTGACCGACCTTCGGTATTTTTGCAAGCCCTCTCGTCACCTTATTTTTAAAGGTGTTGTATTTTGGCGAGGTTCTTATTGTTGTCAGATTCTTTGCAACCGTACCAACATTTTTTCCTATTGACATATTGTTGTCGTTAAGAATAACAATAAGATTGCTGTTTTCATTTCCCGAATTATTCAGCGCCTCATAAGCAAGACCGCCCGTCAGCGCTCCGTCGCCGATAACGGCAACAACCTTACCCTTTTCACCCTTGAGCGATTTTGCCTTTGCAAGACCTATCGCAGCTGAAATTGAGGTAGAAGAATGACCTGACGAAAAAATATCGTGCTTACTTTCAACGGGACGCGTAAAGCCGCTTATACCGCCCTCGCGCCTGAGCGTTGAAAACACCTCACGTCTGCCGGTAATTATCTTATGTGTATAGCACTGATGTCCGACGTCAAAAACAAGCTGGTCAGTCGGAGAATTAAACACCTTGTGAAGCGCAACGGTAAGCTCAACCGTTCCGAGATTAGAAGCGAGATGGCCGCCGTTTTTTGAAACGGTGTCAATCATAAATTCCCTGATTTCACCGCACAGTGCCTCAAGCTCTTCAATATTCAGTTTTTTTACATCCTTAGGAGAATTTATATTCTCTAAATACGACATAATAAAACCTCTGATTATATGTGTTGGTATATTTTATCACTTTGTGTATAAAAATGCAATATATTTATTATTTATACAATTAGCTGTTTCTGTTAATAAGATAGTTTGAAAGAGCCTTCGTAAATTCGTTATTCTCAAAACAGTCAAGGCTTGCTATTGCGTTTGCAGTAAGCCGCTCAACGTCCTTCTTCGCCTTATCAAGACCTACTAGCTTAACGTATGTAGTCTTGTTCTGTTCTTCGTCTGAGCCTACGGGCTTGCCGATTACATTCTCGTCACCCTCAATGTCAAGAATATCGTCCTGAATCTGAAAAGCAACGCCGAGGTTGTACGCAAATCTTGAAGCCGCCGCAAGCTGCTCGTCGCTTGCACCCGCCGCAATACAGCCGAGAAGGCACGCGGCAGAAATAAGCGCGCCTGTTTTCATTTTGTAAACGTCTATAACGTCGCTGAGATTCGGCTCAAGCTTTGTTTCGTACATAAGGTCAAGCACCTGACCGCCTATCATTCCGCCTACTCCCGCATTCTGTGAAAGAAGCATAACCGCCTGAGCAATTCTCTCATCGGGAATTTCAGCAGAAGCAAGAAGCTCAAAAGCGTGAGTCAGAAGCGCGTCGCCCGCAAGAAGAGCCGTAGCCTGACCGAACATAACGTGACACGAGGGGTTTCCCCTTCTCATATTGTCGTCGTCCATACAGGGCAAATCGTCATGAATAAGCGAATAGGTGTGAATGTATTCAACCGCGCACGCAAACGGCATTGCCGTGTCTATATCTCCGCCGCACATTCTGCAGAATTCAAGAACAAGAACAGGTCTCAGTCTTTTCCCTCCGCCCGAGAGCGAATAGCGCATTGCCTTTACAACCTCCTTCTGACCGCTTGTAGCGTCGGGAAGCGAGCTTGAAATAGCAACGTTTATGTTTTTTACGTATTCATTAAGTTTTTCCAACATTTCAGGTGTGTACATAGCTGTCCTCTACTTTTCAATTTCTGTGATTTTTTGTTTTGCATTTTGAAGCATTTCGGTGCAAAGTCTGCTGAGCTTTGTTCCCTCTTCAAATAAAGCGAGAGCCTCGTCAAGCGCAACGTCGTTTTTCTCAAGCGCCGAAACAATTTCCTCAAGCCGTTTTACAGCCTGCTCATAAGTTATGTCTTTACTCATTTTCTGTCACCTCTGCGTTAATGTCTCCGTCTGAAAACCTTATCTTAATACTATCGCCCTTTTTAACGGACGAAGCCGATTTAATTACCTGCGAATTATGAGTTGTAATTGAATAGCCTCTGCTCAGTACGGCAAGCGGACTGAGTGCGTTAAGCGAGCCCGCGAAGGCCCTGAAGGCGCTCTCTTTTTTAATGACTGTGTTTTTATACGCGCCGAGCATTCTTTCACTGATTGACTCAATATTTTTCTCAAGCGACTCAAAAAACGCGTCCCTGTTTTTAAGAGGAGAGGAATTAGAGAGCGCGTCAACTCTCTGCTCCTCGGTTTCAAGCTTTCTTTCAAGGCTCTTTTCAGCCGCTATGAAAAGACTGTTAATTCTCATCAATTCCGCTTCGCTGTCGGGTACGGCAAGCTCTGCCGCAGCGCTCGGCGTAGGCGCTCTTAAATCAGCGACAAAGTCACAGATTGTATAATCAGTCTCGTGACCTACCGCCGAAATAATCGGAGTCTTACACTCAAAGACAGCCCTTGCAACCTCTTCAGTGTTAAACGCCCATAAATCCTCAAGCGAGCCGCCGCCTCGCCCGGCAATAATCAGGTCAATATCTTCCATTGAGTCAAGAAGCTTCAGCGACCTTACAATGTCGCCCGGCGCTTCCTCGCCCTGAACAACCGTCGGAACAATTACAACCTCACAAAGCGGAAAACGCCTTGACAGTATGTTTTTTATATCTTCAACAGCGGCGCCCATATTTGAGGTTGCAACGCCGATTTTTTTAGGATAAGGCGGAAGCGGCTTTTTGTTTTCCTCGCTGAAAAGTCCCTCCTTTTCAAGCTTTAATTTAAGCTGTTCAAAGGCAACGCTCAGCGCACCTGCTCCCTTTGGGTGCATATCGCGCACATAGAGCTGATAAACTCCGTCGCGCTCGTACACATCAATCTGACCGAAGCAGATAACCTTCATTCCGTCCTCGGGCTCAAATTTTATTTTCTGATTGTCAAAGGCGAACATCACGCATTTAAGCTGCGATTTTTCGTCCTTGAGAGTGAAATACATATGTCCGCTTTTATAGTAGTGCTTGAAGTTTGAAATCTCGCCGCTGATGTATATATTACGAATCTGCGGCACCTCGTTAATAAGCGCTTTGATATACGTATTCACCTGTGATACGGTTAAAACATTCATATTCTTCCGTCTTTCAGATAAGCGTAAACAGCACAGCCCGCAGCATTGTCAAGCGAAAATTCGGGAAGTGCAAAATACGCTTCAAATTCACTGTTTATTTTTTCTCTGAGCATAGTATTAGACGAAACGCCTCCCGAAAATATTACTGGATATTTTCCGTGTTCGTCAATAATACGCCTGAGCATTTCACTTACTGTTTCACAAACACAGCTTAAAACAAAACGCGAAATATCTTCCGGTGCTTCGCCTCTGTCAAGCATTGCCTTAGCCTTGTTTTCAACGCCTGAAAGCGAGCAGTCCGTCCCCTTCATTGAGGGCTTGAGCTTATATGTCTTTTCGCTTTTTTGCGCCATTGTATCAAGCGCCTTTCCGCAGGGAAAATCAAGCCCGAGCATAACGCCCGCTCTGTCTATCGCCTGCCCCGCCTTTAAATCAAGACTCTGCGCTATAATTTCAGCCTTTATAATTTCGTCTTTATCGGGCGTAACGAGAAGCGCTTCGGTAGTTCCGCCGCTGAGATGAAAGGCAATGTGCTTTTCGTTAATCAGGTCAAGCCTGTTTGAGCTGTAGAGCGCCGCGAGAATATGTCCGGCCTGGTGCGAGGTTTTATAAATCGGTACTCCCGCCGCTTTTGCAAAGGCCTCGGCACATGTCTCGCCCGCAAGAAAGCACGGCATATAGCTGCCCTGTGCGTTTCTCGGTCTTACGCTCACGCCTACAGCAGTAATATCACTCGTTTCAATTCGGCTCATAACCTCGGGGAGATTTACCGTATGCTGAAAAAGAGCCTCGCTCTGTCTGAGTCCGCGCTCGCCGCTTTTAACCCTGAGCATTTTTTTAGACTGAACAATATTTTTACCGTCAAAAGATGCAAACGAGGTTGTATAGTTGCTTGTATCAAAGCCTATATACATCAGTCTTCCCTCACAACAGAGCCGAGAAGTCCGTTAATAAACGCGGAGTCCTCTTTGCTTGAGTACTTCTTTGCAAGCTCGACCGCCTCGTTGATAGACACCGACTGCGGAACCTCGTCAACATATTTCAGCTCATAAACGGCAAGGCGGAGTATAGCAACGTTAACCTTTGATATTCTGCTGATTTTCCAGCCCTTAGAATATTTAGAGATTACCGAATCAAGCTCTTTCTCCTTTTCGTTTACGCCGTTAAAAAGCATAAGAGCATAATCGCTTATTGCCTCAACGTTTTCGCTGTAAAGCTGAGTAAGGTCTGATTTTTCATTTCCGAACAGGCTTTCAAAAATTAAAGTAAAAGCCTGCTCTCTTTCTTCTTTTCTCGTCATAATTTCACCTATAAAAATAAGGCTGAATAAAAATTCAGCCTTTTTACTGTTTTCTGATTTCAAAGGTCGCTTTTATTCGCGACTATTATAACATATAAATTATAAATATACAACATTTATTTTGACTGTATAACAGTAACATCCTTAAACGAACAGCCAAGCTCTTTCATAGCTATGTCCTTAACCTGCATAATTACAGTATCGCTAAGCTCCTGAACGTCTACAATTACGTCCACCCGCTTGCCGTCTGCGCTGATAACGGCAAGGCAGTTTTCACAGCCCTTTGCAGTCACAAGCGTTTCAATTTTGTTTTCAATTTCTATGTAAGACGAAATATCGGCAATTTTCTGCGCGGCTACCTTCTTGGCGTCATTGCTCTGGCTGTCGCCGTCAACGATTTCCTGAAGCTTCTCAAGCGCCTCGTCGCGCGTTTTCTGTCGGTTAACTCTCGCCTCGCTGAAATAGCCGCTTGAATCATCGCTCTGCTGTGCCGCACCGTCAACGTATTCCGCTTCGCCGAGAGTTTTTGTATCAGACGAGGTAATCGGCTTTACGCCTGCGGAAAAGTCTGAGTTTTCATAGTACCAGTTACCCATAACGCCTATGCCGAGAAGAAGCACAAACGCTGCAACGGCAACCTTTGTCCGTCTTGCTCGCCTTACCTTAAGCTCCTTTTCGGTTAAAACGGGCTTTTGGGCTGCTTCATCATCCTCGCTTTCGTTATCTTCAAATTCTTCAAAAGCCTTTTCATCATCCCGTGAGGCAAGCTGTGCGTTTTCCCTGAATTCACCGTCGCTTACAGCGTCTGAAAGTCCCGCGTTCTTTTTTCTTTTCATACAATCACCCTTTATATTTTGAAACACTTATTTTTGAAACAGACACGCCGTACAGCGACGAAATGCTGTTTATAATACTTTCCCTCACCTCAGTTTTATCTGCGCCGTCGCAAACCACCGCAACGCCCTGAACTGCGGGAAAATACTGTTTGATTCTTACGGGCGATTTGCCCGACTCCCCTTCATAAAATACATATTCATCATTTTTAGAATAAGAACTATCGCTCTGATTTTCCTGAAAGTTTTTTGCAAAAACGCTTTCGCCGTCAGTTTTAAGCGTTATCATAACTTTACAGCGCCCCGCCCCGTCAATGCTTGAAACAAGCTTTTGAGTTCTCTCTTCAAGCGAGGCGATATATTCGGCGTAAAGCCCGTCGTCTTTTACGCTTTTCACCTTTGCGCTCTGCTGAGGAATAAACTCCGAAATAAGAATAAGAAGAACGCCGAGCGCCGCAGCCGCAGCAATAAGCTTAACCCTTCTGTCGCCGCTGTTAAAGCTTTTAATCAGGCGCTTTATATCAGTCTCCAATACCTGTCACCTCCGCATATAAGCCGAGCGAATCAAATACTATGTTGCGCACCTTCTCTTTGTCGTACCCGTCGGGAACGGCTATTTTAAGCGCTTTTACAGTTATTTCACCGCTTTCAAAATCTGTACTGATTTCAGGCATAACAGAAGCGCCGTCAATATTATTCTCCTTAAGTACTGCTTTAACCTGCTCGCTTACAGTTGTTTCATACGGATTTTCTGTATACATTTTCTCCTGCGCAAAGCTTATTCCGTCGGGGAAATCAAAGCTGATTGCAAAGCCGTTTTTCAGCGGATACAAGAATGAGAAGAAAACAAAGAACGAAATAAGAATTCTATAAAACGTTTTCATTCCTCCCCTCGGTGTAAAAAGCGACATAATCACCGCGCATATTACCGAGGCGCAAACGCACAACGTCCACTGCTTTAGAAATTCCATTTTATCCTCCCGACACAGTAAGAATACCGAAAGAGATTACGGCGCAAAGCATTGATATTATGAGAACAACATTTAAAAGAAGAGCAGTATCCCTGAACGCTTCAAGCATAAGCGAAACGTTCTTCTCTCCGAAAACGTCGCAAAGCGCAATACCGAAAAACATAACAAGCCGCCACAGCGCAGTTTCAAGAATTGCGGGAAGAAAGACAAGACAAATTGCAATTATCCCTACTGTACCGACGCTGCTCCTCACCATTGACGTGTAGCTCTGTATTGAAAGCAGTCCCTCGCTGAGCGCTCCGCCGACAACGGGAACGACGCTGTTTATTACAAATCGTATAGAACGTATTCCTAAAATATCCGCCCTTGCGGCAACAGTTGTCTTGATTGAAATGACGGAAACAAACGCTCCGCACGTCAGTGAAAGAAGAAAAATTATACCCTTTTTTATTCCCGCAACTACACGCTGAAGCTGTAATTCACACCTCAGTCCCGAGCATATTCCGATACCGAGAAAGCAGTTTATAACTGGCGTAAAAAAGTCTGAGGCAAAAACGGAAAACGCCTGCGCAAGTGTAAGCAGCATTGCGTTTGTTGAAAACGCCTGAGTAATTCCTCCGCTTGTTGCAACTATTGCGCAGAATACGGGAACAAAGGCAAATACAAAATCTGAAGCTACACCTACGCTTGAAACTGCAAGCGATACTGTAGGCGATATTTCACCCGCAAGAACAAGCGAAACGGCGAGAGCCGAAACGGTTGAATACAGCGAATTCATATCCGACATATCGCTTTTTACACTCTGAAAAAACGCAGAAAGAATTATATAAATCAAAACTGACTGCGCGCCGAAAAGCGGCTTTGTTGCGCGGTTTTTCAGAATTTTTATCAATAGCGAGAGAACTCTGTCAAGCGAAAGCGAGGTAATACCGTCAAGACTGAATTCATTAAGTCCCAGCTCCTCTAAAAATGAATATGTATCCCTGTCAAGCTCGCTTTCAAAAAACGATAAATCGTAGCTTTCAAGCTGCTGTCTGTAGCCCTCCTCGGTAAGCCCGTCCTCTTTTGCGCCGACAGAAAACGGGACTGCACAAAAAAGAAAAAGTGAAACAGTAAAAACTAAAGCTTTTTTCATTTTATAATCCCGCCCACAATGCTTATTACAGTTTCAAACAGCGGTAAAATCAGCGATACCACAATAACCTTTGAAGAAAACTCAGTCACTCCTGCAAGCGCGTTTTCCCCGTTATCGCGGCAAATGTCGCTTACCGTCTGAGTGAGAAGAGTTATGGCGAGTACCTTTAGCATAAGCCTTATGTAACCGCCTGTCCCGTCTATACTCTCTGTAATATTTTCAACGTGCTTTACAATTCTTGCAATCTCTCCTGCCGTCTCGCCCAAAAGACAGATGATTCCGCCAACGGTAAGCAGAGCGGATACAGTTTTATTTCGCTCTCTGATTATCAGCGCGCAAAACAGAACACAGACTGAAATCCCCGTAATCCGAGTCATAAATCAAACAGCTCTCTAACCGTTTTAAAAAGACTGCTGATTTGAGGAATAAGCATCATCAGTACAACTATAACTCCCGTAAGCGTTGTAAGCATTGCCTGCTCCTCACGTCCCGAGCGCGTAAGCGTTATATTGAGCACCGCAACTATTACGCCAATCGCCGCGATTTTAAAGATAAAGTTAACATCCATTTTTATACCTCGGTTACAATACTGTTAAAGCGATAATTATTCCGCCTGATACGCCCATAGCAATATTGAGCTTTGAATCCTTAATGTATTTCTCTTTATAATAGCTTTCTCTTGCTTTAATGTATTCTCTGAAGCTTTCAATCAGAAGAAGCTGAGACTGAGTATCGCTCTTGCCGAGCGAATATATAAAAGTTCCGATTTCCGCGTTGTCACTGTCGCCGAGCGGCGTACGGGCTATGCTTTTTTCAAGCAGCATTTCCTTATTCAGAAATGAAAGCCTGCCGCCTGAATTCTCTTCAATAAGTGAAATTACCGAATTTTTTCTTGTACTTATGTCAATACTTAAAATGTCGCAGAAATTAAGAAGCTCGCGGCAGATAAGCACGCAATCCCTGAGCTTAGCGGATAAAAGAATTCCCAAGCCCGCCGCAGAAATCATCAACAGTACAGCCCCCGCCGTTTTCACCGAGCACCTCCGAAATGCTGAAAATATCAGCCTTATATGTAAATGAACGAAAAAGAGCAAGGTGCGTAAATTCGCCGCTTTCAATAAGATACCTTGCAACCGTTTTTCTCATCAGCTCTTCAACGCTTCCCGCATGTACGGAAAGAACGAGCATAACTCCCGACGAAAACGCAAAGCGAAGCGACCTTGCCTCCTCAAGCGTTCCTATTTCGTCGCATACTATAAGCTCGGGTGACATTGTCCTTACCGCAAGCTCAATTCCCTCTGCCTTTGAAAAGCCTGAAATCACGTCTGTATTAACTCCACGGCTATGCGGATTAACGTCAGGAAAAAGCTCCTTTCTCTCGTCTATGGCGCAGACTCTGAGGCTCTTCCCTCCCTCGCCGTCTGACAGACTGCGGGCAAGGTCTCTTATAAGCGTTGTCTTTCCGCTGCCCGGCGCTCCTGCTACAATAAGATTGGGTTTGCCCTTTAAATAAAGCGCGTTAATAAGCTCCTTTGAGCAGCCTCTAACCGCGCGCGGAATACGGATATTCATTGAGGTTACGTCCTTAACAGAGATAAGTCTTCCGTCCTCATAAACACCCTCTCCCGCAACACCTATTCTCACTCCGCCGAGGGATATATATCCCTTTTTCAGCGTGTGGGTGTGCGAATGAAGCGAGTATGAACAAAACGACATAAACAGCCTGTCAAATTCCTCGCTGTCTGTAATAACGCAGTGACTTTCGGGATGAGAATAGAGGTCGCCGTTACAGTCAACAAAATAGCTGCTGCTTCTTATTACAAGCGTAATATATCCCTGCCGCCTTATTCTTATCTCATTTATGCTTTCAACGATTCCCGAATCAATCATATTGAATATTTCCTTAAATTTATCGCTCATATTACCGGTTATAACTTCAGGTATCATAGCTTATCCCTCTTTGCTTCTAACTCATCATATGAGATTGTCCCGCCAAATATTACAAAGAGGTTAAAATTGCATTGCTTCAATTGAAGTATTATTTAATTTATGTTATTATCAGTATGGTATAAAATACAAAGAGGTTTACTAATGGACATAACTATTTCCGAAAATAAACTTACTTCAAATAAAATAATAAACAGTGAAACGGTAAAATGGAGCTTGTCTCTCTTTACCGTCTCACTGCTGTTTTTGATACTCAAACAGCTTTTGAAAATTGTCTTTGCGCTTTCCGCTCCCGTATCGTGCGGAATAGCGGCGGCGGTTTCAGCGGCTGTTTTATTTATTATTGAAAAGAAATACGTTTTTAACAAAAACGCCCGAACAACGCTTGTAAAACAGCTTCTCTTCTACCTCTTCAGGTGTGCAATAGATTTCGGCTTTTACAAAATCGCTTCCTTTGCGTTTGTTACTGTTTTGAAGCAATCGGTTGCGTTTGCATTTTTTGTAACGTTTTTCATCTATCTTTTTTTCAATTACTATTTTGACAGACTGATTGTCTTTGACTGCAGAGGAAAAGCAAAGGATTCGTGCGGCGGAAGAGCATACAAGCTGTTCTTTTCATACAGATTCGTTATTGCGGGAATGCTTCTCGCCTTCCTTTCAATGACGTTTATCTATCTGATATTTATGCTGTTTCCCTTTGGCGATTTGACCGTTTTAAGAATGGATTTATACCACCAGTACGGTCCGCTTTTCTGCGAGCTTTACGACAGAGTGACTCATTTCCAGAGCTTTCTCTATTCGTGGACGTCAGGCGGCGGCTCGCCGTTTATCGGAAACTATTTCAACTATCTTTCAAGTCCGCTTTCGGCAATTATCCTTCTGTTTGACAGAAAGGATATGCCCTATGCTATAACCGCGCTTGTTGCTATTAAAGGCATACTCTCGGCAGGTACTTTCGGTGTTTATCTCAAGCACAGCCAGAGGGGCAATTCCCTTGTATGCTCAGGCTTTGCAACGTTTTATGCATTTTGCTCATACTTCCTTGCGTACTATTGGAATATTATGTGGGTTGACGGAATGATTCTCTTCCCGCTTGTTATTCTCGGTATTGAAAGAATAATCAATTTCGGCAAGCCCGCTCTTTACATCGCTTCTCTTACGGTGCTTCTTTATTCAACCTACTATATCGGCTTTATGACCTGCCTGTTTTCCGTTATTTATTTCTTTGCGTACTTTGCGCTTGCGGGCGGCTCTGCAAAGCTTGATAAATCCGCCGAATTTAAAAAGTATTCGTTAAAGGGATATATGAATAACCGCTTTTTCAACCGCGGTGTTACGTTTGCTGCGGCTTCTGTATTCAGCGCCGCTCTTTGCGCCGCTGTGCTTATTCCCGTATTCCTTATTCTTCAGAGCGCTTCGGCAACGTCTGACTCCGCTCCGACAACCTTTGAGAGCTATTTTGATATTTTCAATCTTTTCACCTCTCACCTTGCGGGGCTTGAAACAACTATACGCTCCTCAGGCGACGACGTGCTTCCCAACATCTACTGCGGAATTCTCAGCATTCTTCTTATTCCGCTTTATATTATTAACAGAGAAATCCGATTAAAAGAAAAGACGGTTTACGTTCTTCTTATAATCTTCTTTGTTTTCAGCTTTGATAACAACTGGTTCAATTTCATATGGCACGCGCTTCATTTCCCCAACGATTTGCCTTACCGCTTCAGCTTTATGTACTCGTTTATAATTCTCGTTATTGCATTCAGAAGCATTAAGCGAATTAAGGGAATTGAATACAGAGATATTGCTCTTGTAGGTATGCTTTGGCTGTTTGCCGTAATACTTATGCAAAAGTATATGACAAACAAGATGACTGAGTACACTATCTATATGAATATCGGACTTATTATAGTGTGGACCGGCGTTCTGCTTTTGATAAGAAAGGGCAAAATGCAAAAATTCATTATCACCCTTACGGTTTTCGCAATCACCTTCTGCGAGGTTATCGTCGCCGATATGAATTCGTTTTTATTCACTCAGTATGAAAAGGACTACCTCGTTCATTATGACACATTCCGCGACGCTATTGAAAACACCTATAAAAACGATAAGGATTTCTACCGTACTGAGCTGACATATCTTGATACAAGAATGGACCCCTGTCTTTACGGCTACAGAGGTATGAGCACCTTCTCGTCTATGGCGTACGAGGATTTTTCACAGACTCAGTATTCACTCGGTAATGCGGGCAACAGAATTAATTCCTACACCTATAACACACAGACTCCCGTTTATAATATGATGTATGCGCTCAAGTATATAATCAAGACTGACGAGAGTATTCAGCCCTCGGTTAATTACTATACCCACAAGTACACAACTAAGGACGAAAAAACCGAGGTTTACGAAAACGATTACTATCTTCCCGTAGCCTTTGAGGTTTCAGAGGGCGTAAAGAAATGGGGCGTTGAAGAGGGCAACCCCTTTGCCGTTCAGGAGGACTTTATTGACCGTGCAGCAGGTGTATCGGACGTTTTCATTCCCGCTCAGTTTGTAAGCTGTGAATCAGATGAAATTACAACCGACGAGGTAACAGAAAACGGAACATACTATTTCTCAAAGAATGACGAGGATTCAACTACGGGCTCAATCGACATAGGTATTCAGTGCGTAAACGACGGAAATCTTTACGTCTATATCACCTCGCCCGAAATTGAAAATGTTAACTACTCAACAGACAATGAGGATAAAACCCATTATCAGAATATTGACGAGCCAAATATTATGGACCTCGGAAAACATAAGAAGGGCGACATTGTGACCGCCTCGCTTGAATGCGGCTCTATTGATACAGACAGCTCCTTCTTTGAAATCTACGCCTACAATGTAGACAGCGAGGTATTTGAAAGCGCATATGAAATTCTTGATATGGGCAAAATGAACATTGAAAAACACTCACAAACAGCAATTGAGGGAACTGTCAAGGCAGGTTACGACGGATATCTTTACACGTCAATTCCATTTGACAAGGGCTGGAGCATTTATATAGACGGCAAAAAGACTGAAACCTTTAAGCTCGGCGAATGTCAGCTTGCCTGCAAAATAAAAGAGGGCGAGCATAAGGTTAAGCTCAAGTTTGAACCGCGCGGCTTTAAATACGGCGTAATTATTACAGCCGTTTCTTACCTGTCGCTCATAGCTTTCCTTGTGCTGCGAAAAAGAAAAAAGCGCCTGCAAAAGCAAAACGGCTCAAACATTGTTGAAAGTGTCTAAATAAAGGCGAAATTTTTACCAAAATCTTTAACTCCAAAATTTTGTAAAAAGGTTTATTTTTGCAGAATTTTGTTGTAAAATAGCAGTATCAGATATGAGAGGAGATTATCATGCCAAGAATCACAGCACAAGAGGTTCAGACCATTCCTTACGGACCGCTCGGTATCATTGCCCTTCCGGGCTGCGAGGAGCTCGCTGCAAAAATTGACAACTATATTGTCAGATGGCGCGAGGAGCAGGCGGCTGAACACAAAAACACAATAGCCTTCTACGGCTACCACAGAGGCAGCTACCAGATTAATAAAAACGTTATCCGTTTCGGCTCAGGCGAAGGTAAGGTTGTAATTAACGATTCAATAAGAGGCTATGACCTTTATATTGTAGCGGACTGTTTCAACTATTCCGTTACATATAATATGTACGGTATGACTGTACCAAAATCCCCCGACGACCATTTTGCAGACCTCAAGAGAGTTATCTCTGCAGCGTCAAGCAAGGCAAAGAGAATCAACGTTATTATGCCTATGCTCTATGAGGGAAGACAGCACAAGCGTAATTCACGCGAATCGCTTGACTGCGCTATGGCGCTTCAGGAGCTCACATCTCTCGGCGTTGAAAATATTATAACTATTGACGCGCACGACAAGAGAGTTCAGAACTCAATCCCCCACAAGTCGTTTGAAAACGTAATGCCTGCATATCAGCAGATTAAAGCAATAGTATTAAACGTAGATAATCTTCAGGTTGACCCTGACCATCTTCTCATTATCTCTCCCGACGAGGGCGCAATGCACCGCGCAATTTATTTTGCAACTCAGCTTGGCGTTAATCTCGGTATGTTCTATAAAAGACGCGATTACACTAAGGTTGTTGACGGCCGCAATCCCATTGTTGACCATCAGTACCTCGGCGAAAGCGTAAAGGGAAAAGATATTATAATCATTGACGATATGATTTCGTCAGGCGACTCTATGCTTGACGTTGCACGCAAGCTCAAAGAGCTCGGCGCTTCAAGAATTATCGTGTGCTGTTCGTTCGGTCTTTTCTGTAACGGACTTGACGTATTCGACAAGGCATATGAAGACGGAATTATTGAGAGAGTATTTACAACAAACGGCGTATATCAGTCACCCGAGCTTCTTTCACGCCCGTGGTATGAGAGCGTTGAGCTTTCAAAGTATCTTGCATATTTCATTGATACAATTAACCACGACCTCTCTGTATCCTCTCTTCTTGATTCTTCAGATAAAATCAATAAATTACTTACTGAAAAAGGACTGAAGTAATATGAGTAAAATCAATTTAAAAAATCTGTCAAAAACACAGACGATTATTGTAACTGTTATTATTACCGTTTTAATAGTTGCAATTGTTCCGCTCGGCGTTTTCTCAGTTGTAAACAAGGAAAGTCCCTTCCAGGCGGTTAAGGACGTGTTTACTCCCGACGCTCAGCAGATTGTCGGAAAATGGCAGAATGACGACGCAATTCTCGGTTACGAATTTTATGAGGACGGAAGCTACGATTACCACGTAAGCAGTAAGGTAACTATTACAAAGGATTACCAGCTCAGAGGTAACGAGCTCTCGCTCATTGAATACAACACAAACGCCAGCGTTGTTTACAAAATCAGTATTTCAAACGACCAGCTTAAAATGACTCTTCTTGAGTACAACGGCAAAAAGGCTGAAAAGGATATGAAGGAAACGCTTGTTTTCAACAAGGTGAAGAACTTCAATCTTAAAACGCCTCTTGACGCAATTTCTCAGTTTGCCGAGGAGGCAAAGGCTGAAAGCGGCGAAACAACAACCGATAAAGCCGAAACAACAACTGACAAACAAGACTGATAATTTCCTTAAAGCCGCACCTTTCAGAGTTGGTGCGGCTTTGTCATATTATTATTTCCGTTTCATATAAATTACACAAGGAGTAGTTTATATGAAAAAAGCTTTTGAGGAAAGATGCGTCGCCCTCGGCGAATATATAGTTGAAAATAAGGCAACCGTAAGAAAAACCGCCGAGGTGTTTTCCGTCAGTAAATCAACGGTACATACTGACGTAACAAAGCGCCTTGCCTTAGTTTCCCCCACCCTTGCATATGAAGTGAACAATGTGCTTCAGCAAAACAAGGCAATACGTCATCTGCGCGGCGGAGAGGCGACAAAAAGGAAATATTCGCTTATTAAAAACAATTGATATTAATCCCGTTTTGTGATATTATATAATTAGTAAAACGAAACGGGGTGTAATTATGTCACTTGGCTTTATAGGTTGCGGCAATATGGCGCGCGCAATTATCAAGGGAATAATTGAGGGCGATGTTGTAAACGCAAGCGATATTAACGTGTTCGACGTCTATACTCCCGCAATGCAGGAGCTTGAGAAAAAATACGGCGTAAACATCTGCGAAAGTGAAAGAGACGCAGTAAAAAAGAGCGACGCAGTTATTCTCGCCGTTAAGCCTAACGTACTCGGCTCAGTGCTTGACAAAATCAATACAGCGCTTGAGGACAGTGATACACTTCTTATTTCTATTGCGGCGGGCAAAACGCTCTCGTTTATTAGAAACGCTCTTTCGCACGATAACAGAATTATCAGAGTAATGCCCAATATAAACGCCGAGGTAGGCGAAGCTATAAGCGCATACACTTCAAATAAAACGGCAAATGAGAGCGACAGACAGCTGTGTGAGAAAATCTTTTCGGGAGTCGGTCAGGTTATGTATCTTGACGAGAGTGAGTTCCCGCTCTTCGGTGTAATAGGAGGCTGCGGTCCCGCATTTTCGTATATGTTTATTGACGCTCTCGCAAGAGCAGGCGTTAAAAACGGAATGAAAAAGGACAAGGCGCTTATGATTGCCGCTCAGACAGTTCTCGGAAGCGCAAAAATGATTCTTGACGCTTCGCCCGAAACTCATCCCTGGGAGCTTATAGACAAGGTCTGCTCACCGGGTGGAACAACAATTGAGGGCGTAATGTCGCTTCAGCGCGACGGCTTTGAAAAAGCAGTCCACAACGCAGTTAATAAAGCTGTTGAAAAAGACAGTAAATTATAAATTAAAAAGGAGGAGAATTTATGCAATTTGAAATTCAGGGAGGAAGCTTTCCCGTACTTCTTTGCACACTTGCACCCAATGAGGCAATGATTAGCGAAGGCGGCGGAATGAGCTGGATGACGCCCAATATGAAAATGGAGACAACCTCAAACGGCGGTCTCGGTAAAATGCTCGGAAGAATGTTAACAAAGGAATCACTCTTCCAGAACGTTTACACAGCTCAGGGAAGCGAAGGAAAAATCGCTTTTGCAAGCTCGCTTCCGGGCGAAATCAAGGCTCTTGAAATTTCACCGAACAGAGAGATTGTTTGTCAGAAAAGCGCTTTTCTTGCAAGTGAAAAGGGCGTTACGCTTTCAACTTTCTTCCAGAAAAAGTTAGGCGCAGGCTTCTTCGGCGGCGAGGGCTTCATTATGCAGAAGCTCAGCGGTAACGGTATGGCGTTCATTGAAATTGACGGCGCAGCTATCACCTACAATCTTGCCGCAGGCGAACAGCTCATCGTTGACACAGGCCACGTTGTTATGATGGACGCAACCTGCAAGATGGACATTCAGGCTATCAAGGGCGCTAAAAACGTGCTCTTCGGCGGCGAGGGACTGTTCAACACAGTTGTTACGGGACCGGGCGAAGTAATACTTCAGACTATGCCGACCTCAAAGCTTGCACAGTCGATTCAGCCCTATATTGTAACTTCAGGCTCGTAAAAAAACAAAAACAAAAAGCTGTAACTGAAAAGTTACAGCTTTTTTATTTTACATATACTTTTTAATTTCGTCTACCTTGTCAAGCTTTTCCCAGCTTACACCCAAATCCTCACGGCCCATATGTCCGTAAGCCGCAACAGCGTTGTAAATCGGACGTCTGAGGTCAAGCGCACGGATAATAGCCGACGGTCTGAGGTCAAATACCTTATTTACGATTTCGCCGATTTCGTCGTCACTCTTCCTGCCTGTTCCGAAAGTGTCAACAAGAACAGAAACGGGCTTAGCTACACCGATTGCATATGCAAGCTCCACCTCGCATTTGTCAGCAAGTCCCGCTGCAACAATGTTCTTAGCTACCCAGCGAGCAGCGTAAGCAGCGCTGCGGTCAACCTTTGTCGGGTCTTTACCCGAGAAAGCTCCGCCGCCGTGACGTGCGTAACCGCCGTATGTATCAACAATAATCTTACGGCCTGTAAGTCCGCTGTCGCCCATAGGTCCGCCAATAACAAATCTTCCTGTCGGGTTAACGTAAAATACCGTCTCGTCGTCCATAAGCTCTGCCGGGATAGTTGTCTTAATTACCTTTTCAATTATATCTTCTCTGAGCTGCTCAAGGCTTACGTCTGCGCTGTGCTGTGAGGAAATAACAACTGTTGTAACTCTCTTCGGCTGACCGTCAACATATTCAACAGTAACCTGAGACTTACCGTCAGAATAAAGATAAGGAAGCGTTCCGTTTTCTCTTACCTCTGTAAGCTTTAACGTAAGCTTGTGAGCAAGTGAAATAGGAAGCGGCATAAGCTCTTTTGTTTCGTTGCAGGCATAACCGAACATCATACCCTGGTCACCTGCGCCGTTGAGGTTGTCCTCGTCCTCTTCGTTATTTTTAAGCTCATATGACTTGTCAACGCCCATAGCAATATCGGTTGACTGCTTGTCAAGAGCAATCATAACTGCGCATGTGTTGCCGTTGAAGCCCTTCTTGTCGTCATCGTAGCCGATACCTACGATGGTATCTCTTACTATCTTCTGAATGTCAACCTGAGCCTTAGTTGTAATCTCGCCCATTACAAGAACCTGACCTGTCGTAATTGCTGTTTCACACGCAACACGGCTCATCGGGTCCTGCTCGAGCATTGCGTCAAGAATTGCGTCGGAAATCTGGTCGCATATTTTATCGGGATGTCCCTTAGTTACCGATTCGCTTGTAAATAAATATTTAGCCATTTTTACCCTCCTCATAATAACAAAACGCATACGAAAACCGTATGCGTCTGAGTCTGTTTATCTCATCATTCGGTTTCCCGCAGGTATTAGCACCTTACAACTAAGTAAAACTCAAATTGCAGGTTGCTGCAGCGTCACTGTGCCTGTTCACTCGACTGCTCTTGATAATTATGTTGTAATAATAATATACCAAAAAGGCTGTAATGTCAACAGTAAAAATGTTAATTTTAATCTTCTGTGCCTTCCCTTGCCTCTTCCTCTTCAAGCTCTTTAAGAATTGCCTCGTCCTCAGCGCTGTCGCCGGTTTCCTCAGAAGCTGCTTCATCACTTGCATCTTCCCCTGTTTCAGCGCCTTCCTCAAGCTTGTACTGATTCTCGTCACCCATAAACTTTTCAACATTGTAAAGAACAAGAAGCTCATCAGGCTTTTCAGAGTCAATTATCTCCTGAACATCGTCTGTAATAAATCTTAAATCAAGCATAATTATATGCTCAAAATTATTTACAAGAAACGGCAGCACAGAATTAGCGTAAGAATCCTTAATAAGAAGAAGCGTTTTGCCGTTTTTGACGTCTGTATTTATGTCAACTCTTGCAAAATTACCGCCGAGGAAGTAATCGTACTTGCTCTTTTGTGAAAGGAAGCTCTCGTCATAAAGCGAATCCGAAGCAGCTCTGTCGTTTCCGTAATCAACCGTCACCTTAACCCTGCTGTCATATCGCGTAATGCTGTCAGGCTCGGTTTTATACTGCACCTTGTCATACGTTGAACCGAGGAAGCTGTCGCTTACCGTCACGCTCTTAAAAGCGCTTATGTCAACTGCGTCAAGCGCCATTTTATCCGCTATCTCTCTGTACGCATAGTAAGCTCCCAGTGACGTCCAGTGGTGGTCGGTTTTATAGTAGATATATTCATTGTTGTGAGAAGTCAGCGGAAGATATAAATCAATCTTATTAACCATGTCAGAAGCTCCGCTGTACACCTCTTCGGCAATAACCGAAGTATCGTAAGGAGCGGCTCCGGAGGGCATTTTATTCTTAAGAACGCCCGCTTTTGACGGAACAAACGCAACGCTGACGCTGTATCCCTTTTCAGCGTTTCTGTTCAAAAACTCCGTAAGGCAGCTGACGTTATTCTCAACATCGTCGCTTTTGAAATCGCGCTCGGTATATTTTTCAATAAGATAACCGTCCTTGCCGTAATAAACTCCGTTTATATCCTTTCGTCCGAGCTTTCTTAAAAGCTCAGTTCTCGCCTTTACCCAGAAATCGCGGAATTCAAACTGGTCGGAAAGGAACGCGTCATACTCCTCCTGAAACGTGCCGTCTCCGATTGAATCAAGCGACACGTCGGGGTACATCTGAAGCGCCCTGTTTTCCTTTTCTGAAAAGTCAGACTTTTTGCCGAAAACAGAAAACGAAGTAAAGAATACTATAAGAGCAAGAAATACGGCAACAGTTATAACTGAATATTTCTTTTTCAAATCAATAACCTCTAAAATCTGAAATATAAAAACGGATTGTACGAATCTGAAACAAGGAACATTACAGACATCACTACAGATACAATAATAAATACAAGCTGTACTGCGAGCTTAACCTGCGGCTTAACCGTAAGCTTCTGATAAAGCTTTTTGGGAAGCGAGGTTGAAAACAGAACGCCCGCAATAAGAACTACACCGTAGTTTGAAAGATAATAAAGCGTGTCCCCGCTGAACAGACCGTTTTGTCCGAGCAAAGCGCCCACATAGTAAGAGCCGTCCGCCATATCGGGATAAGCGAATATCGCCCAGCCGATAACAAAAATAACAATTGTGTAAATATGTGCAACTGCCGACGGCGCCTTGTCAAGAAGTTTTTTAAGCGCAAATTTTTCAATAACAAGAACAACGAAATAGTAAAGTCCCCATATTACAAAATTCCAGTTTGCGCCGTGCCACAGTCCCGTAAGCGCCCACACAATGAACAGATTAAGAATCTGTCTTGCGTTTCCCTTCCTGTTTCCGCCCAGCGGAATGTAAAGGTACTCCCTGAAGAACGAGCCGAGAGAAATGTGCCACCTTCTCCAGAATTCCGTTATGCTCTTTGACTCATAGGGATAAATGAAGTTTTCAAGAAATCTGAAACCGAACATTCTTCCGAGTCCGATTGCCATATCCGAATAACCCGAAAAGTCAAAATAAATCTGAATCGTAAACGCAATAATTCCGAGCCACGCCGATGCGGCGGAAAGTCCGTCGGTCTTGCACGCAAGCTCGTTGAACAGCTCGCCTACCGTGTTTGCAATAAGAACCTTTTTTGCAAGTCCCTGCGCAAAACGTCTTACTCCGTAAGAGAAGCCGTCAAGGGTTATCGTCCTGTCGTCAAGCTCTTTGGCTACTGTTTTGTACTGAACAATCGGTCCCGCAATAAGCTGCGGAAACATAGATACATACGCGCCGAAATTAACTATATTATGCTGTGCATTAACCTTACCGCGGTAAACGTCAATTGAATACGAAAGCGTCTGGAACGTGTAAAACGAAATACCAATCGGCAAAGTAATATCAAGATTCGGAATATCAAGTCCGAAAATACCGTTAAGCGTATTTACAACAAAGTTTGAATATTTGAAAAATCCGAGCAAACCGAGATTTATTACAACAGAACAGAGCAAAGCAAGCTTTGCTCCGTTTTTTGTGTTTTTTAGTCTTGATTTTTCAATTGCGCGTCCTACCGAATAGTCAAGCACCGTAGAGAAAAGCATTAAAAGAATATAAAGCGGTTCGTCCCAGCCGTAGAAAATGAGGCTGACTAAAAAAAGTACGGCGTTTTTAAACTTTTTCGGTACAACAAAATACAGTAACAGTACAATCGGCAGAAATCTGAATAAAAACAGAATACTGCTGAAAATCATTTAAACTAATCCTTTATTTTAAATTCTTTTTAATTGCCTTAACTGCCTTTGAATTCCTCTTTGTATCAACCATTACAAGATATACGTAGTTACCTACAGAGCCAACCTTGTAGTTGCTAAAGAGCTTTTTGCCCTTCTTTGAAAGGTAAGATTTCATTGAAGTCTTTTCGTTTTTAATGTGCTTTTTAAGCTGAGATTTAACTGAGGACTTTTTGCCCTTCTTTACCTTGCAGATAAAGATTTCATAAACCTCTTTACTGCTTGAAGAGAACTTCTGAGCCGCGTAATAGCTTTCGCAGTCAGCCGTCTTAACGCCGAGAACAACGCTCTTACCGCTGATTCTGTTAGATGTTGAAAGCGGGAAGCTCTTACCGTAAGCCTTCTTTGCAGCGGCGTATGCTGTAACGGGAGATTTAGATGCAGCGTAAACCGTTGACTGAACAGAGAACGAGCCGACAATTGCTACAAGCGCCATAATAACGCTTAAAATTCTGACTGAAATTCTGCGTGTTTTTGTGTTTTCCATTTTCATTCCTCCAAAAATATCACTAATTGTTTTTAACATACTTTTTCATCTGCTCAATAAAGAGCTTACAGCTTGACGGCTTCCAGTGACAGCCGTCGCCGCCGTCATACTTGTTAAGAAGATTTCCGTTTTTATCCTTAAACGGTCCTGTAAAATCGTAATACTTACAGCCGTTCTGCTTTGCAAATTTCTTGAGTGCCTTGTTAAACGAGTTAATTCTCTTCTTTTTTGGAATACTCTTGTCGCTCGTCGGCTTTGTCGGCGAAACGGGAAGAAGAATAATTTCAACGCCCTTTCTCGCCGCCTTAATGTCGTCTATAGCGTACTTATAATATTCAAGAATTCCCGAGTTGCCCTTGTATGCAGTCTCGTTCATTCCGAACATCATAATAACTCTGTCGGGCTTGCAGCTTATAACCTTTTCACAGCCCGTTGCGGGTTTGCCGCCAACCTTGTAATAGTAGCTGCTATAGAAGGTGTATGTGCCCATTCCTATTTTAACAACGTATGTTGCAGCGGGAAGAGTCTTATACGCCTGAACGCTCTCAAGCACCGAGTCACCCACAAGAACAGTCTTTAGCGCCTTAACCTTAACAGCCTCTGACGCCTTTGATAAGTAGTTCTTTTTCCTGTAACGTCTGAGCGCCTTAACCTTGTAGTAATAGGTCTTGTGCATTTTAGCTTTCTTATCCGCAAAGCTCAGCGCTTTAGTCGTTCCTATTTTCTTATATTCGCCGTTCTTACTTGTTGAGCGGTAAATTACATACTTCTTTGCCTTCTTTACCTTTTTCCATTCAAGCGTCGGACGCGAGGTAAGAGAGCAGTATCCGTTTACTTTCGGCGAGCCTACAATTTTCTTTGTAGCTACCTTAACAATGTCTGAGTATGCGCCGTAAACGCGCTTTGAATCAACAGTAACGTATGAGCGTACAGCAACGCTGTAAATCGTGTCTGACGAAAGCGACCTGAATATGTAAGAATTAGCGCTTGCCGCCGCGTCAATATTCTTTGCAGCTTCGCCCGACGCGGTAAACTTAATCTCATATCCCGAAACTCCGCTCTGCTTAGTCCACAAAGCCCTGAAAGACGAATAAGTCCGTGAGTCAGCTTTTATTCCGACTGTTTTCGCAGGAGCGATAGTGAAATACGAATTAAGCGTTCCCGAATACTTGTTTCCGAAAGTGACAACAACGGTAGCCTTTCCGGGGGCTGTGTTATTCTGATATGTAACGTAATAATCTATCCCGTTTTCAAGAACGTTCTTTTTGCCCTCCTCGGTATATGTAACAGTAGCCTTCGGGCATTTTTCCTTGCCGTCAAATACATAGCTTGTTTTGTCAAGCGCAATCGCTGTATTCTGCGCATTAACCAAAATAGGGTCAATATGTCCCTCGCCTTTTGGCGAAAGCTCCTGAGCAAAAGCGGCAAAGCCCGCAACAAACACCAAAAGAGAGAGTATTATTGAAATAAAAACCGAAAAATTTTTCTTCAAAAGTACCACTCCTTCTAAAATAATTATAGTATATCAAATACATTAAGTCAATTTAAAAATGGCTTGAAATAATTACATATCTGTTACATTTTTACAAAAAGCATATAAATAAAAATAGACACTTGTATTTTGTTTATATTTAGTTTATAATTAGTATGTGTATAAACATATTCACAATTTAAGGAGGAAAATTTATGGCTAAGAAAACCGTATTTATGACAGGCGGTACAGGCAATATGGGCTGGGCTGCAGTTCAGGAAATGATTAAGCATCCTAACGAGATTAATCTCAAGCTCCTCGCAAGAAAAAGCCCTAAAAACATTAAGCTTCTTGCTGATTTGGCTGCTAAGCCGAATGTTAAAATCGTTTGGGGCGATCTTACCGATTACGCTTCTATCTTAGAGGGCGTTACAGGCGCTGACTACGTTCTTCACGTAGGCGGTATGGTATCCCCCGCTGCAGACTGGAAGCCTTACAGAACACAGAAAACAAATATCGGCGCAGCAGAGAATATCTGTAAAGCAGTTCTTGCACAGCAGGACCCCGATAAGGTTAAGGTTTGCTACATAGGAACGGTTGCCGAAACGGGCGACAGAAACTATCCTATCCACTGGGGACGCTGCGGCGACCCGATTAAGGTTTCAATTTATGACCACTACGCAGTATCAAAGGTAGTAGCAGAGAGAACCTTCGTTGAAAGCGGAATTAAAAACTGGGTTGTTATGAGACAGTCGGGTATTCTTTACCCCAACATTCTCAAGAATATGGACCCGATTATGTTCCACGTTCCGATTAACGGCGTTCTTGAGTGGTGTACAGTTGAGGATTCAGGCCGTCTTATGTGTAACCTCGTTCTTGAGGACGCTGCAGGTAACCTCGGCTCAGATTTCTGGAATCACTATTTCAACATCGGCTCAGGTAAGGAATACAGAATTTCAAACTACGAGTTTGAGCAGCTCCTTCTCGGCACGCTCGGTCTTGCAGGTCCCGAAAAGCTCTTTGAACCCAACTGGTTCATTACAAAGAACTTCCACGGTCAGTTCTATGCAGACGGCGACAAGCTTGAGGAATTCCTTCACTTCCGTGAGAATCTTCCTATTCAGGAATACTTTGACAGACTCGCTAAGCAGGTTGAATTCTACTTCAGAATTCCCCGTTACCTTCCCAAGAGCGCAGTTGCAGCCGCAGCTAAGCCGTTTATGAAGGCTCTTGCTAAAACTAAGGACTTCGGTACTCTTGACTGGGTTGCTAAGGTACATCCTCAGAGAATCACAGCTTATTACGGCTCAATCGAGGATTACAAGGCTATCCCGAAAAAGTGGGAGGACTTTGAAATCCGCAAGTTCAACAAAGACAATTCAGACGCTGACAACTACAAGCTTGACCACGGCTATGACGAAACCAAGCCCGAATCAGAGCTTGACATCAAGGATATGCAGCAGGCGGCTAAGTTCAGAGGCGGCGAATGCTTAAGCAAGAAGATGAAGAAGGGCGACCTTGCTACAAAGCTTAAGTGGAAGTGCGGCTACTGCGGAGCTGAATTTGAAGCTTCACCTAACCTTATTCTCCTCGGCGGTCACTGGTGCCCCGAGTGCTACGTACCCCAGAAGGCTTGGGACTATGACAATATCGCAAGAACAAACCCGTTCTTCGCTCAGGTATGGTATCCTAACCACACAAAGGAAGAGACAAACGTTTACAAATTCGACGATATCTTCCAGGTTGGCGGAACAAAGTGGGACGACATCAAGAGATAATTTAATGCAAATAAAAAGATACAGTGTACGCTTTACACTGTATCTTTTTTCATATACTCAATTATATCATTTTGCGCTTGTTTTATTGCGTCATCGTCTGAATTCCTAACAGCCGTCTGATATCTGCCGTTTATATTCAGATAATCTCCAAAGCGCTTTACCGAGCCGAACACCTTTGTAATTATTATTATCTGCCCGATAAAATACGCTAAAAATACAATGCCGAATAAAAGCATTCTTTCATTTGTTACACAAACGACTCCGCCTACAACAAAAACAACATCAAGCACAAGCTGAGAAATAATCCAGTTTTTCATCAAGGCTTTAAAACTTGAATAAACCTCTTCAAACATTATATAACACCTTTGATTGCCTCAAGAAGCTCGCTGTATGTTTCAAACGCGGGAATATCGGGATAATCCTTTTTAATCTGCTCGGTTGTGCGGAATAAAAAGCCTGCCTTGCCTGCCTGAATCATAGCAAGGTCGTTAAAGCTGTCGCCGCTTGCGATAGTTTCATAGCCTATAGACTGAAGAGCTTTAACGGTTGTGAGCTTGCTCTTTTCACATCTCATCTTAAAGCCGGTAACCTCTCCGCTTTCGCTTACAACAAGCTCGTTACACATAAGAGTCGGATAGCCGAGCTTTTCCATAAGCGGCATAGCAAACTGCGTAAACGTATCGCTTATAATAATTACCTGACCGAGCTTTCTCAACTCGTCAAGAAATTCCTTTGCGCCCTCAAGCGGCTCAATCTTTCTGATTGTATCCTGAATTTCCTTTAAGCCGAGCCCGTGCTCCTTAAGAATTTTAATTCTGTAATTCATTAATTTTTCATAGTCGGGCTCGTCCCTTGTAGTTCTTTTAAGCTCGGGAATTCCGCTCTCCTCAGAGAACGCAATCCATATTTCGGGTACAAGAACACCCTCTAAATCAAGACATACTATATGCATATTCTACCTCGCTTATTTAAAGAAAAGCGGAAGCTTTTCAAGATATACAATATCGTCTCTGTCTGCAGCGTCGCCCTCTGCAAGAGGCGCACAGGAAGCAACAATATTTCCGTCAAATCTTTCAACAAGAAGCTGAACTGCCTTAAGGCTTTCGCCCGTTGAAATAACGTCGTCAACAATAAGCACTCTCTTTCCCGTAAGCAAATCGCCATCCTCGTGGCCGAGGTAAAGCGTCTGTACTCTCTGAGTAGTAATTGAGGTTACTTCAACCTTTTCAGGTCTGTCCATATAAACCTTAACGCCCTTGCGCGCAACGATGTATTTCTTTCCGCTCAGTCTGCTCATCTCATATGCAAGCGGAATAGACTTTGCCTCGGGTGTAATGATGTAATCAAATTCGGGAACCTTCTTTAAAAGCTCCTGGGCACAGCGTTCAACAAGCTCTACGTCGCCGAAAAGAATAAATGCGGCGATGTCAAGCGAATCTGAAACTGCAAACTTCTGAAGCTGTCTTGTAAGCCCTGCAATGTGAAGCTCATAAAACTCGTTATTCTGTCTTTTCATTCCGTCTTTAATCATTATAATAGCCCCTCTTCCATTTTTACTCCGCCGAGGATGTGGAAATGAAGGTGCTTAACCGTCTGACCTGCGTCCTCACCGCAGTTGTTGATAAGTCTGTACGATTCAATTCCCTGAGATTTTGCAATCTCCGGGATTTTTTCAAATATACGCTTAACGTATTCGCTGTTGTCAGCCGTTATATCATTAGCGCAGTCAATATGCTCTTTGGGTATTACAAGAACGTGAACGGGCGCCTGTGGATTTAAATCCTTAAACGCTAAAATCATATCGTCCTCATAAACCTTTGTGCTCGGGATATTTCCTTTTGCTATTTCACAAAATACGCACATAGTAACACCTCTGTTATTTTAAAATGTTTTCAACTATTGAAACCGTTGAAGCAATTGCCTCATCAAGCTTTGATAAATCCTTGGCGCCTGCCATAGCGGAATCAGGACGTCCGCCGCCGCCACCGCCTGCGAGCTTAGCAACCTCTCTTACAATGTCGCCTGCCTTAACGCCCTTTGCAACAGCGTTCTTGCCGCAGACTGCAACAATCGTAGCCTTAGCGCCGTTTACGCCTGCAATAATCGCAACAGCGTTGTCATTTCCTGCCTTAACATCGTCGCCCATTGTACGAAGCGCCTCGGGAGTAGCTCCGTCAAGCTTGGCTGTAAACACCTCAAGCCCGTCAATTACAGTCGGCTCAGAGAACATATCAGCGCTCTTTAGCTTTGTAATCTCTGCTTCAAGGTTTGCAATTCTCTTTGTGTTTTCCCTATTTTCGTTAATAAGCGAGTCAACCTTGCTTTCAATCTCGCTTTCAGCGCCCTTGAGCTTTCCTGCAATTGTGCTTATAAGCTCTGCGTTGCTGTTCATAAGAGCGTAAGCGTTCATACCGGTAAGAGCTGTAATTCTTCTTACGCCGCTTGCAACAGACGATTCGGAAGTAATCTTAAAGAGTCCGAGCTCGCCGCTGTTTGAAACGTGAGTACCGCCGCAGAATTCAACCGAGTCCCCTGCCGTAACAACACGTACAACATCGCCGTACTTCTCGCCGAAGAGCATCATTGCGCCGATTTTCTTAGCCTCTTCAATCGGCATTTCCTGCATAGTTACGGGAATAGCCGAAAGAATTACACTGTTAACATCAGCCTCAATTTTCTTAATTTCCTCATCGCTCAGCGCGTTGAAGTGCGTAAAGTCAAAGCGGCAAACGTTCTCGTCAACAAGCTGTCCTGCCTGCTCAACGTGAGTACCGAGCTCTTTTCTCAGCGCGTTCTGAAGAAGATGAGCCGCCGTGTGGTTTCTCATAATGCTTCTGCGCCTTACAGAGTCAATTTCAGCCTTAACGCTGTCGCCAACAGAGATAACTCCGCTCTTTACAGCGCCGCTGTGAAGATAAATCTTGTCGTCATTCTTGGCTGTGTCGTTAACTGCAAATACGTTTGTACCCGAAGTAATTACGCCGCTGTCGCCAACCTGTCCGCCGCTGAGCGCGTAAAACGGAGTCCTGTCAAGAACAACAACGCCCTTTTCGCCTGCGCCGAGCATTTCAACGCTTTCGCCCTCTGAATTGATGAGCGCTATAACCTTTGAATCCGAGGTGAAATCTGTATAGCCCGTAAACTCTGTAGCCTCAGCCTCAATCTTTACGCTGCTTCCTTTCCATGCGTCTGCGCCTGCGTCCTTGCGGGCAGCTCTCGCAGTTTTTTTCTGTAAGTCAAGAAGCTCGTTAAATCTTGCCTCGTCAACAGTAAGGCCTTTTTCTTCAAGTATATCCTTGGTTAAATCAAGCGGGAAGCCAAAAGTGTCGTTAAGCTTAAAGGCGTCATCACCGCTGAATACAGTTCCCTCGGTGTTTGCGATGTATTCGTCAAGAAGCTCAAGTCCTGCGTCAATTGTCTTGCCGAAGCTCTCCTCTTCCGAAAGAATAACCTTCTTGATAAGCTCTGCCTTGTCGCCAAGCTCGGGATATGCAGTTGCATTTTCAGCAATAACGGTATCGCAGACTTTATAAAGGAAAGGCTCGTTTACACCGAGAAGTCTGCCGTGACGGCATGCGCGTCTTATAAGACGTCTTAAAACATAGCCGCGTCCGTTGTTTGACGGAATAACGCCGTCGCCAATCATAAAGGTTGATGAACGAACATGGTCGGTAATAACGCGAAGCGAAATATCCTGCTTTTTATCGTCGTGATATTTAACGCCCGCAATCTCGGCAATTTTGTTCATTATATTCTGAACGGTATCAACCTCAAAAATATTGTCAACACCCTGCATAATGCAGGCGAGTCTTTCAAGTCCCATACCCGTATCGATGTTCGGGTGGTCAAGGGGCGTATAGTTGTTGTTACCGTCGTTGTCAAACTGAGTAAATACGTTGTTCCAGAATTCAGTAAATCTGTCACACTCACAGCCCGGAGCGCAGTCGGGCTTGCCGCAGCCGTACTTTTCGCCGCGGTCAAAATAGATTTCTGAACAGGGACCGCAGGGGCCTGAGCCGTGCTCCCAGAAATTGTCCTCTTTGCCGAGTCTTACAATGTGGTCGGGAGAAACTCCGTTTTGCTTTGTCCAGATTTCAAAAGCCTCGTCATCGTTTTCATAAATTGTAACGTAAAGCTTGTCAACGGGCATATCAAGAACTTCCGTACAGAATTCCCACGCCCATGCGGTAGCTTCCTTTTTAAAGTAATCGCCGAAAGAGAAGTTGCCGAGCATTTCAAAAAATGTTCCGTGTCTGTCGGTTTTACCAACCTCCTCAATATCGGGAGTACGAATACATTTCTGACAGGTGGTAACTCTTTTTCTCGGCGGTGTTACCTCTCCCGTAAAATACTTCTTCATCGGCGCCATACCCGAGTTAATAAGAAGAAGGCTTTTGTCGTTGTTAGGTACAAGAGAAAAGCTCGGAAGCCTTAAATGTCCCTTACTCTCAAAAAAGCTGAGATACTTTTCCCTTAAGTCGTTTAATGATGTCCATTCCATATATATTTACCTCATAGTGAGAATTATTAATTTAGTGTAACGTGACAAACGCTGCAACACAAAAATGTCGCAGCGTTATCTTACGTTATCAGAGTTTAGAAACAATCTTTGCAAGTTCCTGAAGCTCTTCCTTGGTAAATGTTAATCCCTTGCTCATCTTGTCGTGCTCAGGTGACCAATCTCTTACGTCAACCTTAGGCTCGCGACCGTTCCAGGAAATCATATTTACCTCTCTTGTCCAGCCTCTTGCTGTTTCTGAAATTACTCCGAGATGCTCAGTGATTTCATACTTGATTTCAGGCATTTTTACTCCCCCTTCTTTAGATTTATTTATTTATAAATTATAACAATTTACAGTTTACTTTTTTAAAGCTTCGGCAATAGCCTTAGTATCTCTTGCAATCATAAGCTCTTCGTTTGTTGCAAGTATGAATACTCTTACGTCAGCGCTTGAATCAGTTAGCTCTGCCTCAGCACCCTTGCGGGTTGCCTCGTTAAGCTCCTCGTCAATCTTAACGCCGAGATAGCCGAGATAAGAACAGATTTTTGAACGAAGCCAAGCGCCGTTCTCACCGATACCGCCCGTAAATACGATAGCGTCAACGCCGTTCATAGCTGCTGTATAAGCGCCGATGAATTTAGCAATCTGATAAGCCTGCATTTCGTGAGCAAGAATTGCTCTCTCGTCGCCCTTTTCCTGAGCAGCGCAGATATCTCTGTCGTCAGACGAGATTCCCGAAATAGCCATAACGCCAGATTTCTTGTTGAGAACCGTGTCCATCTCTTTAGGAGTGAAGCCCTCTTTATCCATAATAAACGTTACAACCGAGGGGTCAATTCCGCCCGAGCGTGTACCCATCATAAAGCCGTCAAGCGGTGTAAGTCCCATAGATGTGTCAATAACCTCACCGTACTGAACAGCCGTTACAGATGAGCCGTTTCCGAGATGACAGGTGATAACCTTTAAGTCCTTCGGGTCCTTACCCATTTTTTCAGCTACTCTGAGCGAAACAAATTTATGCGATGTACCGTGTGCGCCGTAGCGGCGAACCTTGTACTTCTCATAGTACTCATAAGGAACTGCAAACATATATGCCTTAGGAGGCATTGTTGCGTGGAAAGCGGTATCAAATACGAAAACCTGCGGAACGTCAGGGCCGACAACGCTAAGACAAGCCTTATAGCCCTGAATGTGAGCGGGGTTGTGAAGCGGAGCAAGAGGCGATAAATCCTCAATGTCCTTTGCAACCTTTTCGTCAACAAGAACGCTTTTCTTGTAGTCGGGGCCGCCCTGCACGATTCTGTGGCCTATTGCGTCAATCTCGCTGAATGAGTCAACAACCTTGTACTCGCTTTCAGAGAGAATATATTTAACCTCGTTAAATGCGGCTGTGTGGTCACAAAGCTCCTTATCATAAGCTATCTTCCTGCCGTCAACCTTAACGTTAACGTTCTCCTCGCCGCCGAGAATTTTCATTCCTATTCTTTCAATAACGCCTTTACAAAGCACCGATTCATCAGTCATATCCATAAGCTGATACTTAAGTGATGATGAACCGCAGTTGATAACTAAAACTTTCAAACTGTTTTCCTCCGGGTAATATATAATAATTATGTAAAATACTTGAAAAATATTATTACAGAATATATAATATAATAAAATTATAATATTTGTCAAGAGAATTTAATATAAAATAGTAAAATAAAAGGAAATTTATATGATTACAGGTATAATCTGCGAATTTAATCCCTTTCACAAGGGGCATAAATACCTAATAGATACAGTAAAAAAAGACGGCGGCGCAGTGGTGTGCGTTATGTCATCGTCCTTTGTACAGCGCGGCGAGTGCGCCGTTTTCAGTAAATTTGACAGAGCAAAAACGGCGCTTGAAAACGGGGCTGATTTAGTTATTGAGCTGCCAAGTGAGTATTCCACCCTCTCTGCTCAGGGCTTTGCAAGAGCAGGCTGTGCGCTGCTTGAGGCAACGGGAATCTGTGATTCAATCGCCTTCGGCTGTGAGTGTGCAGACGCAGACGAGCTCATAATGCTTTCAAACGAGATAAAGGAACGCGACGGCGAAATAAAAATAGAACTTGAAAAAGGTGTGTCATACCCGAAGGCAAGGCAGAATGTTATCGCCTCCCCGCTCCTTGAGGAACCGAATAACATCCTTGCAGTTGAATATCTCAGCAATACTGATTTAAAGCCAATAGCAGTTAAGAGAATCGGCAAGGGGCACGATTCAGACGACAGCGAGTATTCGGCAAGCGAAATCAGAAAAACGCTCCCGAAGGACAAAGCAGCATCTATATATAATATAGAAAAAGCAATCTTGTTTAAACTCCGTACAATGAGCGCCGAGGATTTCAGCAGAATTGACGACGTAAGCGAGGGACTTGAAAACAGAATTTATGAGGCTGTGCAAAAAGCCGAAGGACTTGATTCGCTTTATTCAATGATAAAAACAAAGCGCTATACGCATTCAAGAATAAGACGGATAGTTTTAAGGGCGTTTCTCGGCATAAACTCCTCACTTCCGAAAACGCCCTCCTATATCCGTATTTTAGGCTTTACGCCTAAAGGAAAGGAATTACTCGGCAAAATGAAAAAGAGCGCTATGCTCCCCTTAATAACGAAATACGCCCAGGCTAAAAGCGAGGGCGGAGAAGTTCTTGCCGCTTTTGAAAGAGAGAGCCGCTACACAGATGTTTTCAATCTCTGCTTCCAAACTCCGAAACCCTGCGGCGAGGATATGAAACGTAAAATAATAACAGTAAACGACCGATGATTCGGTCGTTTATTCTTTCTCATCAGGCTGAGCTGTTATTTTTTCAAATTCCTCTTTTGTCATTGAGCTGTTAATATACTGAATAAGAGCGGGTGTTGAAAGATATTCGGGCAGACCGAGCGTTTTCAGAAGCCGCTTTTTATTATTCTTTGCGTCAGGCGTTCCCGACAGTCCTGCCTCAAACAAATCGGCAGTAGTTACGGGATTTGTGTTATTTGTCCTCTCAGCGCCGAGATTTGCCTTTTTAAAGGCTTCAAGTATAATTTCACTGCTCATCCCCTCAACGCCCAATTTGCCCTCTTTAGAGGGCTTGTCCTTGCGCTTTTCCTTTCCGTACACATCGGGGATGTAAACGCTGAAAATCTTATCCTTAGGTATTCCCGAGGAAATATAGCCCCTTATCATAAAGCCCGCATGGTCGGAATCGGTCAGAACGGCGATACCACGCTCTTTCGCGAGCTTTTTTATATACGCCATTCGCTCCTTATCCTTAAAGACGGCGAAGCCGTTAGTTTCAACAATCAGCGCGTCAATAACAGAAGAGAGCTTAATTTTGTCATACTTCCCCTCAACTATAACCGCCTGTGAGATTTTAAGCTTATCAGTCATATCTGCCTCCGAGAACAAGGAGTTTTGCAACAGCCTCCTCAAGAATATGCTGTGCACTTATACCCGTTGTCTTCATACGCATATCAGCCTCAGACAGAACGTCAAGCGCCTCTCTGAGCCTGTTTACACTGATTTTGGCAGAGTCCCCCGCCGCTTTATTCGGTATCCATTTTCTTTTTGAATAGTCGTAGTATTCGGCGATGTCGTCGGGGCGCTGTCCCGCCTCTTTGGCGCACTTCACTCTGTACATATCAACGTAGTATGAGGCGATAATAGGAAGAATATCCGTTGCACTCTCGTTTTGTGAAAACAGCGTATAAAGGTCCTTATACGCCCTGTCGCTGTCTGAACGGAGAATATACTTTGAAAGGTCAAAAACTCTTGCCTGAAGCGATTTTACGGCAATTTTGTCAATAATCTCATTAGTGATTTCACCGCCGTGTACATACGCGCAAAGCTTGTCAAGCTCATTTACAATAGTCTGAATCCCGCTTCCCACACATTCAATAAGATAATCTGCGCTTCGTCTGCCGATTGTACAGCCCTTGTTTTTTGCATAGGAGCAAACAAGCCTGTTGAGCTCGGCAGGCGTTCTCTCATTAATTTCAACAGCGTCTCCCGCCTTTGCGAAAGCCTTTATAACCGAAGCCCAGGGTGAGTCATTCTTAGTTGAAACCTCAATTGAATCGTACTTGAAAACAAGAATACAGCTTTCGGATATATCGTTGAAATACTCCTTGAGCTTTTCAAAGCTGTCCTTATTTAAGGTGCTTTTTTCCCTGCCCTTATTAACAAACGGAAAATCGTACACTATTACAAGCGAGTATTCGCTCATCATAGGAAGAGTCTGCGCCGCAACAATAACGTCGTCAATGTTGAGTCCGCGCCCCTCAAATTCCTTAAGGTTAAAATCCGCAAAATCGGGGTTTACTATTCTCTTTTTCAGTCTTGAGATGTAGTGGTCCTTAAGATAGCTTTCAGTTCCGAAAAGTAAATACACGTTTGAAAACTCTTCACTTTTAAGCTGTGCCTTAAAGGTTTCTTCATTCAGTCTTGCCATAAATTAATCCGCCTTACACTGTAGGTTGAATCGTTATGTAAATAATATACTACGTCGCCGCCGTCAAGGTCAATAGCGCCCTTTGAATCAACAACCGCGCCCTCGTATATTTTAATATCAGCTTCGGGATATGAGTCGCCGCTTGCAACGGTTATCCCTTTGCTTTTAATAATAAATTTCGTTTTGCCGTCAAAGCTAAAGCTGTAGCTTATGTTACCTGCGTTGCCCTCGGCGCTTGCGCTGTTTTCATATTCGCCGCAGTCAGTATTTTCAATTAAATCGGCTGAGAAAAACGGACTGATGATTTTCTGACAGCTTACCGCCTCTGACATTGCAACTGTATACTTGCCGCCGCCGTCTGCAAACATCACGTCAAGCTTACCGTCCTTAAGGTTCAGAAAACGCTTAATCGCAATTACGTCCGAGCTGCAGTTTACACCGCAGACAACTGTATTATCCCCGTCGTTCACTGCAACTGCTCCGTTTTCGGTAATACAGACTCTCGCGGTCTTCAACGTCTGAATATTACCCGCAACAGCGCATACGAAAAACGCAGCAACGCCTAAAACCGCCGTATATTTTATCAGCCGCCTTTTGCCGAAAACGAGGCATAGTCCCGCAGCAAGGAACACAGCGCCAAGCACAGCGCCGAAATACTTTTCAAGCGTTACAGCCGCAAGAGGCATACCTGCCGACATTTTCACAAGATAAATAATTCCGTCACAAAGAAGCCTCTGAGCCTGCGCTAACGGGTTAATTCCAAGCGTACGGATAAGCAAAGCCGTAGCGGTGGAAAGAACGGTTGACAGGCTGCCGAGAGGTACTATAAAAATATTAATCAATATTCCCGCAAGCGAGCAATAGCCGAAATAAAGATAATAAACGGGAAGAAGAAACGCCGCCGTAAATGATGAGGCGATTACGCTGTCGCCTGCATAAACGAGCGCCTCACCGTAAAGCGTTTTGAAGAACTGCTTTTTTCTCAGCTTTTCGTTGGCTTTTACAACCGTCTTTGACGAAACTATAACCGCAAGTACCGCCGACACGCTCATAACTGCGCTTACGTCTGTTGGCGCAAACGGGTTAAGACAGATAATAAAAACGGTAAAGCCGAGCGAATTCAACGGGTCGCTCTTTCGGTTTATAAGGTCGCCGAAGAAGTATACAGTAAGCATAATTCCCGCTCTCACAACAGACGAAGAAAAGCCCGTAAATGCGCAATAGAATATAATGACTGCAATAATCACCAAAGATGAAAGCTTACGCCTTATACCGATAAGATTCAAAACGCCTCTTACCGACGAGGATATAACCGTAAGGTGTAGTCCGCTTACAGCCATAATATGCGCCGCGCCCGCCGTTTTAAATGCGTCGTAGGTTGAGGCGGAAATCCTGTCTCTGTAGCCCGTTACAAGCGCCGCCGCAAGTGCTCCGCTGTCGCCGCCTACCGTCTTACAGATTTTGTCGGCGGTGTTAATTCTCATTTCGCTGATAAAATACATCAGCTTGTTTTCAATAACGCCGTCGCTGAAAATGTCGTTAAAGCGGGCTGTAAGATACGTACCCTTGCCCCAGGTGCCTCCTGAAACAAACGGAGCCTTTCCCGTAAGATAAAAGCGAAGTCTGCCGTGCATTAAGGTATACGGCGCGGAAGCTATCGGCGTGTCGCTTTTAAGTCTGAATTTAATTTCCTGCGGCGCGCCGCTTAGAAGTATGCTTTTAGTCTTTGCATAGTAAAGGTAGCCCTCGCCCGTTTTGTGCGGAAGGTCGGTTATGTAAAACGTAGCCTCCGCCGCTTTTCCGCTGATATTTATACACGGTACAACGGAAGCGTTGTAAACAAGAAGAAATACAGCACACGAAAACAGCGCAGAGCCGAGGCAAAGCGGAATTACAGCGTCTTGTCTGTATTTCGGCAAAATCACAGAAAACACAAACACCGCGCCGACTCCCACCGTTATCGCAAAGGTGTATTCAGTTGAAATGATATTCAGCAGCAGTAACGTCACTGCCGAGGAAAAGCCAATTAAGGCAAAGGGCCTTTTCATTTTAATCTATATTTTAGTTCTATTTTAAAAACTCTATAAGGAAGGAGAGCGTAAGCTTTTCGCCCTTTTTGAGCTTATATTTATCTCGTACATAAGCCTGACCGGGCATATCTCCGCCGACGCCCTGCTGAGCAGAGTCAACCGTAATAGTTATGATGTCGCCTCGTTTAATATCGCTTATATGCTCAAATTCTTCAAGCTCAAACGGTGAATACATAAGCGCCGAGAACATAAACGGCTCGTTGTAATAAGCGCTCACCTTAACGCCCTTTCCTTTTTTGTCGGTAAGGGTAAAGTATCTTACGTCTGCCCTTGTTGAGCTCTCCTGCGGGCGCATATAGTTATATTCGAACTGTTCAATCGGCACCGAGTAACGTCCGATTTTGTATCCTCTCTTTCTGTCGGGATACGACGGCGCCTCGCCGCGTCCGTACCAGCTTACATTTGAAAACGCCTTATCTGCGCCGAAGGTGAAGCCGAAGCGCAGCGGGTCAGCCTTAGGCACGGCGCTGTGGTATACGGAAATTCTTCCGTCTGCAAAAACAGTATACGAAACGTAAGCATTATCAAGCAGCGAAGCCGAAAGCGCAATTTTCACCTTAACAGCGCCTTCTGTTTTTTCACAGACTGTCTTGAGCGCCTTAACAGACTTTGTCGCTTTAATCCACTTGTAATAGGGTGAAAACGCAATAAGAGGAGGCGCAAAATTCAGAACGTCTATATCGTTATCTGTAAGCGCTCTGAAATAGTTGGGCTCAACAGGCGCTTTAAGAAGATTGTCCCCGTCGGACATATACTTTGTAATCCTGCCGTTTTCAATTGTTACGTCAAAGCCCTCGCCGCTGATTTCAACGGCGTTTTTATTCTGCTCAAATGAAAGCTCTTTATCGCACTTCTCAAACGTCGGCTTCTTCGCCCCGGTAAGAATAAACTGGTCGTAAGCGATTTCGGCGTTTGACTTTAAGCCGGGCGTCTTTTTCTTTGTATGGAACGAGATTGTAAGAACATTTTCCCTTGTTTCGTCAAGCTTTGAGAAATCGTAAGGAATGTCAATAAATTCCTCCTGAAGCGGAACGAGTGAAAATTTTTCCATTTCGCCCGACTGTACGGTTTCACCCTCGCAGTCTATTTTCCATTTACACCTATAGGAAGCCACATCTGTAAAAAGAAATCTTGAACGGACGTTGAATCTTCCTACGCTTACGTCAAACGCGGTTGTCACAATCGGCTGATAGACGTGCTTAACCTCTGTAAACTGCGGGTGAGGCGTTCTGTCAGCACCAATTACACCGTTAGCGCAGAAATATGTATTTGAGCCCGTCATTGCAGTTTTATCAATTCCGTTATACCAGTGTTTCGGCTCGTCCTTTTCAAAGTCGGTTCCGTAAAGCCAGTTTTCGCTTCCGTCGTCGTTTACCTTATGAATAGCCTGGTCTACCCAGTCCCAGATAAAGCCGCCGCACATATTCTCATACTTCTCAAAATCGTCCATATACTCCTGAAAATTACCGAGTGAATTTTCCATTGAGTGAGCATATTCGCAAAGAAGCACAGGCTTTGTGTACATCTCCTTGGCAATAGGCTTTGAGTCAGCCGCAAGCTGATTAGCAATATTGTCAAATGCCGTAAGAGTAATAGGCTCGCGGTTTCCAAGCTTTTTCATTGTAGCCTCGTCGGGATACATACGCGAAATAACGTCGCTCTTTGTAAAGTTAAAATCACCCTCATAGTGGAACTGTCTTGTATCGTCAAGCTTCAGCGCGGCCTCCTTCATTTTCATAAAGTTGTCGCCGTCGCCAGCCTCGTTACCGAGCGACCACATAAATATGCAGGGGTTGTTTCTGTCGCGCAGTACCATTCTTTCCATCTTGTCAACGGCAAGATATGTCCAAAGCGGATTTGAGCCCGGCACGTTTTTACGCCTTACGCCGTGTGTTTCAAGGTCGCATTCGTCCATAACGTAAAAGCCGTATTTGTTAGCAAGCTCATAAAAATACGGGTCGTCGGGATAATGTGAGCAGCGAATTGCGTTTATGTTACACTGCTTCATTAAATCAAAATCCTGTATGTAGCGCTCCTTCGGAACAGCCCAGCCGTTATCGGGGTCAAAATCGTGGCGGTTAGTACCTCTGAGCATAAGCGGCATACCGTTAAAAAGAAGCTTTTCGCCTACAATTTCAACTTTTTTAAAGCCTATGTCATATACCTTGACAAACTCGTTTTTGCCGTCTGTGTACTTCATAACGAGCTTGTAGAGATTCGGCTGTTCAGCCGACCACTTCTTCGGATTTTTAACGTTTTCGCTTATATTAAGAGTCAGCTTTTCGCCTGCGCCGACAGTTCCCTCAGCCTCACCGAGCGGTATTTCGCGGTCGGTGTCAGAAATGAGATAAGCGCTTGCCGAAATTTTCTTTTCGCCGTCAGAATAATTCTTAAAATACAAATCAAGACTTAAATCGGAATTTTTGTATTCGCTGTCAAGGTCGGTTTTAACGTAGAAATCGCGAAGGCACGCCTTCGGCTCTGCAAAGAGATAAACCTCTCTGTAAATTCCGCTGAACCACCACATATCCTGGTCCTCAAGATATGAGGAGGCGGCAAAGCGGTAAACCTTAGCTGTAACAAGGTTTTCCCCGCTTTTAAGAAGCTTTGTTACGTCAAATTCGTGAGGAGTCATAGAGCCGCAGGAATAGCCTGCATATTCGCCGTTTACCCAAACCTCAAGCGCCGCCTTGCACGCGCCGAAATGAAGAAAGATTTCTCTTGCGTCAAAGTTTTCGGGCAGGGTGAATTTCTTTCTGTACCAGCCGATTTCCTGCATTGAACGGTCAATTGACGGGATTTTTGACTTTTTGCGCGAAAGTGCTCTCGGATATGTGCTCGCGTAATAATACGGCGCGCCGTAGCCCTTGAGCTGCCATACAGACGGAACGGTAATATCGTCCCAGCTGCTGTCGTCAAAACCGTCAGACTTAAATTCGTCGCTGTCTTCGTCAAGATTATTCAGCCATAAAAACTTCCACTCTCCGTTAAGACTGAATTTGTAACTGCTCTCCCCCTCAAGCGCGCTCTGGACGTCATCAAAAGGCATAGCTATTGCGTGACCGTCCTCTTTTCCGAGCTGCTCCTGAAGCGGATTTTCCCAAATGTACTTTTCTTTCATTTTTTACTCCTCAGTTTTATTTACCGTCCCAAAGGAACTTTTCCATATTCACTCTGCCGTCAACAAATTCCACTCCCTCGCCCTCAAGAAGCAGAATCTGCGTATTCTTTCCGCCGAATGCAAAGGCACTTGACGGTTCGCCGAAACGGTTAACAACGCGAAAACACGGAATTGAGTCGGGGTCTGGATTAACGTGGAGGGCGTATCCCACAACCCTGCTCCAGTTAGGATTACCCGAAAGCATTGCAATCTGTCCGTAGGTTGCAACCTTTCCGTACGGTATCCGTTTCACCGTTTCATAAATTTTTTCAAATGAATTCATCAGACGCTTTCCCTGTCAATTATATTAATCTGGTTTGAATATACCGTTTTGAGCGCTCCGTTTTCATCATAATAAACAGCATATCCGCGAAGCGCCCAGTTGTTGTTTGAAGTAAAGCCCGAAACGTTAAGCGTATAGTAATCGCTTGCGGGGGACGGCTCAAACTTTGAGGTCGTCAGCTTGTTGTTGATTGTAAGCTCAAGCTCTCTCGGGTCAAAGGATGAAGCTTTTTTGTAGTAAAGCGCAATGCCTACCGATTCAAGCCTGCAACCGTCGGGTACGCCGAGCGCCATAATATAAGAAGCTGTATGCGCGCCGACATCGTGATAATACGTGAGAGTCGCAACGGGAACGCCGCTGCTTGTATCCGGCATTGCAGGAAGCGAATACTGGCCCTCAGTGTATTCGGGATACAGGTCGGCGTCTGAGCCGTTTTGAAGAAGCGCGAGCGCAGAGTCGGTGTTCACCCACTCCCCTGCAGTGTAGCCAAAGCGGTACGGAACAGCGGGAAGAAGCGAAGAAAGAGATGTGTATTCGTTCCACTCTTCAATGCTTTTTGTAATCCTGCTCTGAATCTGCGAAGAGTGATTTCTGAAACAAAGCGTTGCCGTTTCGCCGTTTGTAAACAGCGCCTCAAAATCCGTATTTGAAGTGAGCAGAAATGTAAACGTGCTGTCAGATGAGAATATGCGCTTTGTCTTTGTTTCATACCAGCCCTTGAAGGTATAGCCTTCATCGGGAGTTGCAATCAGCGTGATTTCCGTTCCGAAAAGAAGCGAGTGACGTCCCTGCCCAACAGTTTCGCCGCCGATTGACGCCTCGGCGCTACCGCCGCTTGCGCCTACGTTAAGGTAGAGATACGGCACAAGGTTGCTTATAGCCGTAAGAATATCGTATGTTGCCACGTCAGCCTGAGCCTGAGTGGGCGACGAGGAGGCAAGGCCGCTGTATAAGTCTATCGTATCGGTAAGATTCTGATACGATTCTGCTGAATAATCGTCGGCGCTGTATTTACCTGCGCTTTCAACCGCCGCATAGTAAGCCGAAAGGTCAGCCGCCCTCTCGCTTTCAAGAATACAGTAAACGTATGAGCTTTCTCTTAGTGTAAAGGTAAATGACGAAGCGCCCTGAGAAGAGCTGATTACCTCGTTTGTCGCGTTGCTCACAAGAAGCCATCTGCTGACATTCTTTGTTCCCGTATAGCTTACGGTAACCTCACTTTCGGCGGCAATTGCCGAAGAGTCGGAAACCGTATTTCCGTTAACGCTCACCGTATACTGCGAATCGGCGCCCTCAGCGGGAATATATAAAACTCCCTGCCGTCCCTCATACTGCGATAGAATTTCGCACTGACCGGAATACAAGTCAAAGTTATCTTCAAAACTCTCTGCAAAATCCGCCTGTGCTCCCTCGGTTTCGGACATATACAGCGAATACGCCTCGCCGTCTGTCAGCGCCCTCGCGTGACAGTAAACATTGTCAAGGGACAGCGTACACGTTCCCCAGTACGGCGTGTAAGAGCCGAGATAAAGCTTAGCGTCAGGGCTTGTAAGGAAAGAGATAAGTCCGCCTGCTGCGTTATATTCATCAGTTCCGCTTACGGCAATGTTTTTAACAAGCTCGCCGTTAACGTAGAGTCTGAAATGAAAATCGTCAAGTATGTCAAGCGTTATGAATTGCCACTCTTTATTTCTTATTGCGCTCTCAGCGGTTGTGTAGTCAAAATACAGCCCTGCCGACGAAAGACTTGTATCGCTTCCGCCATTGCCGTTATTGAAGCGGATATATCCGTCTGAACCGAAGGTGAAATACTTACACTCGCCGATTTCACCCTTTGCTATAGTGAGCGCTTCAAGGTTGCCCCAGTAATTGCCGTTTATTCTGTGCCAGAAGCTTATGCTCAGCCCGTCCGACGTATTACAGTTTGCAAACGGGCTTACCCCCGTAGCGATGTAGTTTGTTTCATTACCTCCGTTTTGAGTGTACGGGAAATATGCGGTGTTTACCCTTCCCGCGTTATTCGTTTCATCAAGGTGAACGTAAACTCCGTTGTCGGCGCGTCCCGTAACAGCAGTGCCGCCGAGCCCGTTTTCAAACGTGTTGAGATAGCTGTAATCAGTAGCAGACGTAAGCTCGCTGTCAGACTTAGCATATGTGTAAAACTCAGCCGTATCAAGATACGCCTCAGCCGTACCCGCCATAGTCGGATAAACGGAAAACGAAGCGCCGTAGTAAAGGTTTATGTCGCCGCTCGAAAGGAAGGAGAAAATTCCGTCGTTTCCGCTGACTCCTGCGGGGTAACCGCCCGCGCAGGTTTCACTGAGGTTAAACGTTCTTACAAGCGCGCCGTCAACGTAATATTTCAGCATATGCTGCGAGGCGTTGTTTTTGTAAATTGTAAGGTCAATATCCACCCAGCGCGCCGAGGTTGTGTTTGTTGCGCTCTCGGCGTTTATGTCAAAGTAACAGCCGTTATTTCCCGCGCTTCCGCCGTTTCCGTCGTTAAAGAGGATTGTTCCGTTAGCCATAATTATGAAATAGCGGTTATCTCTGTTTTTACCCGTTGAAAAATTAATCAGCGAGGAATTCCAGCCTCTGTCGTCGTTGCAGTATTTTGAAAAGCTGATTGTAACACCTTTTGAAAGGTCTTTGTCTGCAAACGGATTTTCACTTTCCCTTACGGTATTCGCCGCCTTGACGTCTACGCTGTAGGAGTTGAAATCCTTTACAACATAAGGCACATTGTTTTCGTTTGCCCACGTCTGAGAATAGATACCCGCAGAGCCGTACATTGTAACGCTGTTAGCGTTTGTAAAGGCATTTTGGTTAATACTGCTCACGCTGTCTGCGGTGTTGAAAACAGTAAGCGCCGTACAGTCCTTAAACGCATAACTTCCGATAGACTGAACGGACGTGTTTCTTATATCAAGCGTTGTAAGGCGAGCGCACTTTGTAAACGCGCCCTCGCCGATTGAGGTAATTGTTGACGGGAGCGACACACTTGTAACGTTATCATAGCCGTAAAAGGCGTAGTTACCTATTGAGGTTATGCCCTCGTCAACTACAATGCTTGTAATGAGGTCTGAGTTGTACTGACCGTCAAATACCGAATTCTTGAGCTGGTCGCCCCACGGCGCAGTTGAGCCCATACCGTTTACGCCGTTTGCGGAGGTGTAGGCGTAGTTATTCATAGCGCCGTTTCCGCTCAAGTGAAGCACGCCCGTTTTTCTGTTAAGGGTATAGGTAACATTGCCGTCTGTACCCGTAACGATATTTGAAACCGCCTCGTTGTTAAGAATAATATATCTGCACAAATCGGCGTTTGCAAAGTCCATAGCGAAAACGCCCGACGGCTTGTTTTTTGTGTAAGTAAAATTCGGGTAAGCGGCGTTCACCGTTCCCGCAAGGTTTTCAGGGTTAGGAATAAGCGAATCGGATACCGTAGAGGAGAAGTTGAAATAGTATTCGCCTCTGTAATGGCCGAGATTTAACATATACTGTGTTGCGGTAATCTTGTCGTCTGTGTGCCACTTATAATAATCCTGAACGTGGAAGGTTAAATCAGAATAGCTGTTTTTCAGGTTAACGTACGGCGGATCAATATAGCTGCCGTTGTCATAGTCAAGCCATTTTACCTTCTGTCCCGATTCAGCCGCGTCAACACCTGAGCCCGAGGTTTCTATAACCTGGTCAAAGCGGTTCATAAGAACGCACTTTCCCCTTACCTCGTCAAGTGTAGGAACCGCCTTTGAAAGATACCACTGCGAGCGGTAATTGTAGCTTTCGCCGTAGAAGTATTTGCCCTGACCGTAGCCGTGAATATATTCGTAAATTGCCTTTGTAAACGTTGCCGCGCCTACGTCGCCGTCGTCCTCTTTAATTGAAACTAAAACGGTTTCGCTCGGGTGGGAAGCAAGCCAGTTGTAAACGTCCTGAAAAACAAAATCAAGATAGTAATAGTCATCCCCGTTCCAGCAGTCGGCGGAGCCGTGAACCGTTTTAACCGAAAGCGTTGAGGAATCACACTCACATCTTACGTCAAGAAAACGCACGCCCGCGTTGAGCTGTTCGGTAATATTCAGACTCTGACACTTTGCCGTGCTTGTTACATACGACTGGCTGAATTTTCTTGCGCACGAATCGTGAGTTCCCGGAATAGTAATTTCAGTAAGCCTTGTTTCGCCTCTGATAGCACTCATCCAGCTGTTGGTTGCAACAGAGGATAAAGCCGTTTGGGTTTCGTACTGAGAGGAAGCCTCTGCACTAATCGGAACAGCCATAGTAAAAATTATTGAAATTATTGCTAAAAGAGATATGAGCCTTTTCATTAAATCACCTGTAAAAGCATTCTGCCAATAACTCACTTTTATTTTAGCATAACTAATTTATTATTACAATAAAAAAATAAGAGAGTACCGAAACACTCTCTTTAACAATACACTATATTGTTTATAAATACTTTCCGAGGAATTCGTCAAGCTTTTTATAGTAGCCCTCTGTATCCTTAACCACCGACTCGGCGTGGAGCGCAGGCGGCACAATAAAGAGGTCTTTTTCGTTACCGCAAAGCTCAAAAAGCTCTTTACCCATTCTTGTGGGAACAAAATCGTCTGAGCCGCCGTGTACAAACAGCATAGGCACCTTTGAATTTTTAACGCTTTCTCTAACGTCTGTATCCTTAAGGTCATAGCCCGCAAGGCGCTTGTTAAGGAAATTTATCATACTGAGAAGATACGGCGTTGTATACTTGATTCCCGCAGAATTTGCAACAGCCGTAAACTCGTCAACAGCGCTTGTATACGGACAGTCGGCAACAATGACCTTAACCTGCTCGGGTACAGACGACGCCATTTTACAAACCGTTGCGCCGCCCATTGAAACGCCGTGAAGGATAATTTTAATATCGTTTCCAAAGCGCTCAATAAGGTAGTTTACCCACTTCATTAAATCCTGACTTTCGTAGTAGTCAAAGCCTACCCAGTCGCCCTCGCTGGCGCCTGCGGAGGTGTGGTCGCACGCAAAGAAGTTAATTCCCTTGTCATAGTAGTATTTATAGAAATTCGCAGGGTCTCCCCTGTGGTCTGCGCGGTAGCCGTGAGCGAATACGCAGAAGGTTTTACTCACGTTTTCACAAAGAAGCAGATAGCCCTTGAGGTTTTCACCTCTGTCGCTCTTCATATCAATGATTTCAAGCCCTTTTTCGTCTACCCACTTCATATTTTCTGCGCACATATCAGCTAAATCCTGAAGGTCGCCGTTGTCGGTAAGCTCCTGAATTCTTGCGGCGGGGCCTTTCGGGATAGTCTGCTTGTACATCAAATCAAGATATGAATGAACAGCCGCCGCGCCGATTCCGACGCCTGCGGCACCGAGTAAAATAAGAGTTCTCTTTTTCATAATCAGTCCTTCTTATCGCTTGCTGCTTCGGTTGAAGCCTCTGTTGTTTTAAGCTCCTTAACCTTTAGCTCCGTATACTCGTCCTTTTCCTTGTTTTCCATATTCTTTTTAAGAATCTTCTTGCCGTCGTAACGGATATAATATTCGCCTCTGTGGTCAAAGGTGGTATATGTCTTTCCGTCCTCGCCCTTCTGGCTGTTCATATATGCCGCAATAACGCAGATATAGTAGTCGTCCTTAATTTTGATTCCCGAATCGTTTGTGAGGAACGAGCACTCCTTTTTCTCCTTATCCGTAAGAGAAAGCTCCTTAGCGCTGTAGCTTTTAATAAGCTCAGCGGCGTCGCCGTTCTTGATTTTAGCAAGGTCGGTTGTTGTTCTTTCAACCTGCTTTGCCGTTACTGTGGGTACAGTTGTAGGCTCGTCTTTGCTTGCTTTTGAGCAAGCCGCAAAAGCGAGAACAACAAGTGTTAAGGTGAGTAAAATTGCCAATATTTTTTTCATATCTTTAACCTCGATTTTGAATTTCTAATTTAATTATACTTAGCGCATATTTTATTGTCAACATGAAAAATATTAAATATTTTTAAAGATAAAGGCTGAGAAGCTTTTCACATTTTGTTTCGCCGAAAACGGCAATGCCGTTTTCATCAAGCAGGGACGCGCAAATACCGTTTCCGTCGCAAAGCGTTCCGGTAAAGCTTCCGTCATAGATTTTACCGAAGCCGCAAGACGGCGAGCGCTCCTTTAACAGCGCCGCAGGACAGTTGTTTTCCTGCGCGATGTAAAGCGTATGCTCAGCGCCCGTTTTAAAGCTTTCGGTAACGTCCTTGCCGCTTTTTGAAAACACCCTGCCGTCTTTTATTTCGCTGGGCTCTCTCGGTATTTCAAGACCGCCGAAGCACTCCGGACAGACGGGAATAAGTTCAAAATAATTCTCAAGCGCCTTAACGCTTTCGTTAAAATTATTACCGCCGCTGTATTTACAGTTTGCGCCGAGAAGGCACGCGCTTACAATAATTTTAGTTTTCATCGTAGATTATCCTGTTATAGTCTGCGTTTATTTTTCCGTAGTCGAAGAGGTCGCCGTCGCCAAAGCCGCAGCGCAGGCTGTAGGCGTAGTCCTTTCCGTTAATTGCGCCGTCCTTTACATAGTTTGCGTACTGGAAACGGAGTGAAGCGTTAACGGTATTTGAAGAAAGAGTAAGAGTGTTTTCAAATACGCTTATTCCGTTTACCTTCATTTCAAGCGGATAGCTTCCCATCGGGAGCTTGCCCCTTACAGCGCCCTTGCTGTCCGTTACACCGAAAAGCTCGCCGTCAAGGTATATCTCTGCATTTTCAACAGTCATTCCCTTTTTGGTAAAAACGCTGAGCGTAAGCTCGCTTCCCGAATCGTAATACGAGTAAACGAACTCATTACCGCAGTCGTCGCAGTGATAGATAACGTCTGTGATAAATTCATCTCTCGCTTCATCTCTAAGGTAGCTTGTGCTTCTTGAGTGTCCGCAGCCTATTGACTCAAAATTAATCTTTGGATTAGCTGTGCAGAAATCCTTTGAAGTTGAGTCGGAATAGCCTTTAAGAGTTTTATTTGCGTAGTAGCCGCCTGCCGCAGTACCGAACTGATAGGAGAATATCGATAAATCGTCATAAACGGTATTCCTGCAGTAATTGGTTATCTCCGTCAGCGAGGTACACGCAACAAAGGCGCGTCTTTCAATTTTTTCAATACAGTTGAATTTAAGCGATTTTATACAGGTACAGTTTCTGAACGCCTCAGAGGTTATGTATTTAACATTCTCGTCAAGGCTGAACGAGGTTATGCTGCTCTTTGAAATAAACCACGGAGTGAACTTATAAAGCTCTGTTCCGTCTGCTTCAACGTAGTCGTCCGTTCTTCCCGTACCGAGCGTAAGAGTCAGCTTCTTAATAGCGTTACAGCCGTTCCATGTGTTAATATCCTTAGGCGCTTCAATTGAAAGCGGGAGCGTAAGGTCGCTGAGCTTTGTTGCCTTATTGAAGGAATACGGCGAAAGAGAGGTTATTGAATCGGCAATTACTGCCTTTTTAAGAGTTGGGATATATTCCTTCCACGGTACAAGCTCTTCGCTCTCAAACGTATACATATCGCCGCTGCCCGTAAGAGTCAGCGAGCTTTCCTCTTCATTGTATCGCCAGAGTATATCGTCGCCGCACTTACCCGTAACGCCGAGGTCTACGGCAAAGCCGTTATCAGAGGCGTACTGATAAAGTCCGCTTGAAGCATTAGTTACAAATAGCGCATTCTGTTTGTTCATTGTACCGTCGTAGTAATAGCCGAAGCCGTACTGACCTACGTTTATGCGTATATAGTCTCCGCTGATTTTAAGAAGTCCCGGGCAATAGATAAACGCGTATTCGTTAACGTCACAGTTGGCGCCAAATTCAAACCCGCTCTTATTATATGACGGCAAAGCCATAGCAATATCACCGTCTGAATTGTAAACTATACCGTCGTTTGTTGTGTATCCGTTTCCGACAACTGCCGACGGATTGCATATAATAAACGCTGTAGAATTAAAGCTGTTAATTCTTTCTCTTACCGTATAGGGCGAATTCTGAGTGCCCATAATTGCGAGAAGCAGGGCGCCGTCTGATTTTCTTACGAGATTATACTCGTCGTCATCGTAGTAATAAGAATTTCCGTCGCTTATAAAGAAACGTGAAAGCGAGGTGCAGCCGTAAAACGCGAACGGTGAAACATCGCCTACGCCCTCCTTAACCTGAAGCACCATAATGCTGTCTTTATAATCAGCCCACGGGGCGGGAGTGTTCATATAATCGTACATATCACCGCTGCCCTCAATTGTCAGCCTGCCCGTGTCAAAGTAGGTATACGTCAGGTTATCGCCGCATTTACCCGTTTCAACGGGAGTCGGCTCAATATATTTTCCGACATACTGCTCGCCGCAGACCGTACAGGTATAAAGCGTATAACCCTCGCTCGTTTTTGTCGGGTCATACACAACGTGCTTGTAGCTGTGTTTACAGCCGAGCGCGTTAAAGGTTATATTTTCGCTTAGCGCATAGCTTTCAGCAGGCGTGTTTCTGTAGCCGCTGAGAACAAAGCCCTCAATTCCGCCGAACGCACCCTGCCCTATTTCTTCAACGTCAATCGTGCAGGTATAACCGTCAAGCTGTGTACAGCCGTAAAAAGCGTAAGAGCCTATGCTGTTGTAGCTTTCGCGCATATTAAACTGCGCATTGGGCATTTTATAGAACACGTAGTTTGCGAGTCTTTCAACCGATGGGTCAACCGTAACGTCTGTTATAACCGTTGCGTACTTTTTCCACGGCTGAGTGTCGGCAGTATAATCGGCGTCAGTGTAAATCTCAAGCGTATTTTCGGGAATTGAAAAGCTGTAGTTTTCTCCGTCGGTATAAACCATATTGCTGAGATTCGGAGCGCCGTTACCGTAGTAAATATCGTAGCCCTCGTCACCGAGGTCGGTTGCAAAATCGCAAAGCGCAGAATACACGTCGTCGCGCGGCATATCGGGATAATCGGATTTTATGCAGGCGCAACACGCCGAAATATAAGGAGTTGAAAACGACGTACCCGAGCCGTAAACATATCCGCTGTCCCCATTGACGGGAGCAGTTGTGTGTATTCTTCTTCCGGGCGCTGTAAAATCTATGTTTTCGCCGTAGTTAGAAAACGGGGCGATAGTAGTATTGTCCGTATTAAGCGCCGAAACGGTAATTGCATATGTACAGCAGGCGGGATACATTCCCGTTACAACCTTTGAGCTGTTGCCCGCGCTTGCGCATACACAGATTCCCTTCTGACGTCCGTTTGTGATGGCCTCTTCAATATAGCTGTAGCAGCCGTTTGTTGAAAGCGAAACGCTGATAACCTTGGCGTTGCTGTCTACCGCCTCGTAAAGGCCGTTCATTATTGCGCTTGCCGCCGCTCCGCTTGCTCCGAAGGCAACGACCTTATAGGGAAATATTTTTACGTTATCAGGCGTATTATCGGCAATAACACCTGAAACCATAGTTGCGTGGTCATAGTATTCGCCGACCATATCGGTATCGTAATGAGCGTCGGGCGCTTTATCTGACGAAAGGTCAACGCCCGTTGAACAGAAGCGGTCTGCTATTGCAGTATGCTCGTACATAACGCCCGTATCAACAATTGCAACTACGACCTCATCCTTTTCTTCGGCGTTGAGCTTTTCAATATACTGCTTAGTGCCGAGGAACCCGCTTGAGGAAGGAGAAAGAGTTCCCTTCTCACTTGCGAGGGCGGGTGCTTCGTTTACAATAGCTTCGGGTGTTTCTTTGATTTCATTGTCAAAATATGCAATGCCATCGCCCTCGGCAACAAGTCCGTCGCGTCTTACTGCTTTAATAGCCTCTTCGGCGTCCTTTCGCGTTTCGTACTGAAGCACGCCGATTTTATGCTTAGTATCCCAGGCGCGCTTGACACAGCCGTACTTCTTACCGTTATAATCACTTACAACAATTCGGTTAAGAGCAAGCGGGTCATCTTTATCCTTTTTTGATAAATCTCCGTCGTACTCTCTGTAAATCTCGGCTATATCAGAAAGATATTTTTCCCCGGAAAAGTCGGCGGGAGAAGCAGAATAATTTAAGCTTACAACAAGCGGTATTGCAAGCGAAAAGCAGACAATAAGCGCAATAAAGGCCTTGCCGAATTTATTCATATTATCCCTCCTGACTAAATTTTCTCATTATAATTATAGCAGAACGTGATAAAATATACAATATTATTTTTATTAAAAGATAAGTTTACAAGAGCGCGCAGGTGTGGTATAATATATAGAATTAATTTTTAGGAGATTGGTTATGATTGAAAGAGTTAACAAGGACAACCTTGAGGAATACGAAGAATTTATTAAGCGCCACCCGAAAGGACTTTTTCAGCACTCGTCAAAATGGGCGAAGGTTAAATCAGCGTGGAAATGGGAGGCAGTAATGCTTAAGGACGAAAGCGGCGAAATTAAAGGTGCGGCGGCTGTTCTTATACGTTCAATTCCCGTTATAGGTAATTCGCTTATGTATTGCTGCAGAGGTTTTGTAGCAGACGAGGACGATTTTGACACGTTTGACAGGCTCTTTGAGGCACTTCTTGAGGTGGGCAAGGAATACAAGGCGTACTGTCTTAAAATTGACCCCGAAATTGTTATTGAAAACAAGGCGTATAAAAAGCACCTTACAGACAAGGGCTTTATTGAGCTTAACCCGGGCTGTATGGATTTTGAAAACGTTCAGCCGAGATTTGTTTACTGCTTTGACTACAACGGTATGACAGAGGACGAGCTTATGCTCACCTTTAAATCAGACTACAGAAACCGTATTAGAAAAGCGCCGAGAAAGGGTGTTGAGGTTAAGGTATGCGGCAAAGAGGCGCTTGACGATTTTGTTTCAATTATGGCTGAAACGGGAGAGCGCGACGGCTTTTCTACAAGACCGAAATGGTATTTTGAAAAGATACTTGACTGTATGACGGACGACGCAAGGCTCTATATGGCGTACTACGAGGGCAAGGCTATAGCCGGAACGCTTGCGATTAAATGGGGACAGAACGTTATGAAATACCAGTATGGCGCTTCTTCAAACGCTCACAGAAACGTTTACCCCAACTATGCGCTTCAGTGGGCTATGATGCAGTGGGGCATGGAATGCGGCTGCAAGGTTTACGACTTCGGCGGAATCAGCGGCGACTGTCAGAATCCCGACAATCCGCATTACGGACTCTGGCGCTTCAAGCACGGCTTCGGCGGTTATATGAAGGAGTTTATCGGCGAGTTTGACTACGTTATAAACAAACCTGTTTACAAGCTGTATAACATAGGAACAGAGGTTCTCAAGAAGATTAGATAACAATCCCTCCGTCACACGATGCGTGACACCTCCCTTTACACAAGGGAGGCAATAAGGAGAATATTATGAGCAGATACGTAATTGACAAGGCGAAGCTTGATGAAAACATTGAGCTTGTTAAAAGCAAGGCGGGCGTTGACGTAATCGGCGTTGTCAAGGGCAACGGCTACGGCTTCGGCATTAAAGAATTTACCATTGCTCTTAAAGAGCACGGCATTAAAACCTTTGCGGTAACCGAGGTTACGGATATACCCGTGCTTAAGGAAATACTCGACGGCGAGGACATACTTGTTATGCGCTCAACCTGTCTTGAAAACGAGGCGGAAATAATCGCCCGAAACGGTGCGACGGCTACAATCGGCTCGCTTGAAGCGGCTGAGGTTATGAACAGAGTAAGCGAAAAGCTCGGCGTTACTACAAAATGTCACCTTAAAATTGACACGGGTATGGGACGTTACGGCTTTATGCCAAGCCAGATTGAAGAGGCGATTAAGTGTTATTCTTATCCCAACTTAAAATTTACGGGAGCGTACACTCATTTTTCATCGGCTTTCAGAAATGCGCCGCTTACAAAAGCACAGCTCGTTATGTTTAAGGACGCTATGGAGCAGATAAAGAAAGCGGTTGGCGAAGTCGGAACAATTCACGCGGCTAACTCCCCCGCTCTTCTCAATGTTGAGGACGTTTGTCTTGACAGCGTGAGAATAGGCTCGGCGTTTACGGGAAGGGTTATTACAAAAAGCAAAAGCGGACTTAACAGACTCGGCTCGCTTGAAGCGGAGGTTGTTGAGGTTAAAACAGTTCCCGCGGGTTATTCAATCGGCTACAACGGACTTTATACTACGAAGCGCGAAACAAAAATCGCCATAGTGCCTATAGGTCACTACGACGGCTTTGGGCTCACTAAGGAAAAGGAGCAATACGATTTTCACTACGTTTTAAGCGTATTCAAGCGTTTTCTTAAAAAGCAGCAGATGTATGTAAGAATCAATGGCGAAATGCACTACGTAATAGGCGGAATAGGACTTTCACACACAGCCGTTGACGTTACGGGAACAGACATTAAGGCGGGCGACCTTGCAAGCGTTGACATCTCGCCGTTAATGGTAAACCCGAGGATTGAAAGAGTTTATAAATAAACAAAAAAACGGATGAAGAATTCTTCATCCGTTTTAATCTTTTATTCAGTTACAAAATCGTTTTCCGCTTCGCGGCGGGCTTTAAGCGTTGCCTCTACCTTTTTACGCTCTTCGGGAGTGTAGCGGATAAACAGAAGCGGGATTATAAACAGCACGCTTGCAATTGCAGGAGTGAGCATAACAAGCGGCCATATCCACTTATCAAATGCGGCGCTCTGTGTTCCTACGAAAACTGCGGCAGAATCGTCTATAGCGTTATACTTGAGAACGTGCAGCGCGAGAGCAGAAAGCCCCGCTGTAATACCGCTTGAAATCTTTGTAAACGAGGTCTGAATTGAGAAGGTAATACCCTCTGTTCTCTTGCCCGTTTTATACTCCATATAGTCAATACTGTCGCAGAAAATTGAGGTCTGGGCAATTGAGGTCGCCCCGTTGGGGATACAGCCTATACCGACGATGATAAGACCAATCCAGAGGTTTTTGCCCTCAAAGCCGATAAAGTAAGCGATTGCTCTTGTAACTATATTGCAAACCTGCATAAAGATAAGAACATTTTTGTATCCGCCGAGCCACTGCTTCATCTTGTCGGCAAGCATCATTCCTATAAAACCCGGTGCGCCTGTGATTGCGTAGTAAATTGTTGTAAGACCGAGCGCGCCTATCATACCCCATATTCCCTCGCCGTTGCCGATGAAATCCTTAGGGATTTCATATTTGAAGAAATACGTTACAAGGTTTGCGCCGAAGCCGAGCGCACCGCAGAGATTTGCGGCGGTTACAAGAAGCATCATCTTGTTTTTGAAGAGAAGCGAGAAGCTTTCTCTTAGACTCTCCTGCTGGTCGTTTACATTTACTCTTATACGCTCCTGTGCCTGATAGCAGCGAAGCGACATCATTGAACCGCCGAGCCCGAAGATAAGCGCAAACACAACCGTCATAAGCTTCCACGAGGAGCCCGTTGCGTTTACTACCATTTCAAGAATCATCGGTATTCCCATACTGAAAACGCCGTAAGCGATTGAGCCGAACGTTCTCGCCCACTGAACAAAGCGGTCACGCTCATCGGATTCAGGCGATACGCACGCGGTAATACCCCAGATTGCAACGTCCTGGAAGGTGTAGCTTAAATCCCAGCAGATGTACATAATTACGAAATATGATATTCTCAGCCAGAGAAGCTTATCGTCGGTTGAAAAAACGATAAACATCAAAACGGTAAACGCGCCAACCGGTAGCGGCGTATAACGTAAAAACGGACGCAGCTTTTCCCCGCTTTTGAAGGTATGCTTATCTACAAATGAGCCTACAATCGGGTCGTTTACACCGTCCCACACCTTCATAACTACAAGCATTACGGATACGGCGATTGCAGGAAAGAGTGCAATATCGGTCAGAAAGTAAGTAAAAAAAGAGCCGCCTATGAGCGAGTAAACCATATTCTGACCGACAAGACCGAAATAGTAATTTGACTTCTCTTTTTTTGTAATGTACTTCATTTCTATTCCTCAAAAAAGAGCGGCATAGCCGCTCTTAAATTTTCTTATTTCTTAGCCTTTTTCTTTATTTCTCTTACCTCGTCGCTTTCAAGAAACATATATGTAAGAGCGGCAAAGGCAGCGCCAACAAACGGGCCTACAATGAATACCCAGAGGTCTTTAATCGGGTCAGCGTTACCGTTAACGAATGCCGCAACAGCGGGAGCTATTGAACGCGCGGGATTAACAGAGGTTCCCGTTAAGCCGATACCGAAGATGTGAACGAGAGTAAGCGTTAAGCCGATGATGAGGCCGCCGAATGAGCCGTGCTCCGCTTTCTTTGAGGTTACGCCGAGAATTGTAAGAACAAAGATATAAGTAAGCACCATTTCGGTTGCAAGGCCTGCAACGTGTGAGCCGTTTACTCCTGCAAGTCCGTTTGCGCCGAAGCCGCCTGTCATATCAACAAGCTGTCCTTTTCCGAAAATGAGCGCGAGGATACCCGTTCCTACGAGAGCGCCCATAATCTGGGATACTACATAGCCGAGGAATTCTCCGAACGACATTCCGCCGCTTATGAGAACACCGAGGGATACCGCAGGGTTTATGTGGCAGCCTGAGATGTTGCCGATACAGTAAGCCATACCAACGATTACAAGACCGAAAGCAAGAGCGGTTAAAAGATAGCCGCATCCGTTTTTGGCATCGCAGCCTACAAGCATTGCCGTACCGCAGCCGAGAGTTACAAGAACGCAGGTTCCTATAAGCTCGGCTAAAAGCTTTTTGATTTCCTTTTTCATAAAATCCACTCCTTTAAAATTTTACAGATTTCATATTCCTGTAATTTCATTTTAAGTAAAATAATTCCGTTTGTCAAGAAATAAAAAAGGCTGTTTAAAAAACAGCCCTTTGGGGCACCCTAAGTAAATAGGTCGCCCCTTAGTTGTTGAATTTATTTTGACGTGTTTCGCAGTAAATACATCTGTATGTTCCTTTTGCGTCTGTAAGTCTGAAAATATGGTCAACGCTTTCGTTGTTACAGATACAGCGCGGATTGGGACATTTAATAACGTTAACAAGCTTATCGGGAAGAGAAAGCTTTTTCTTTTCAATCCGCTTGCTGTTTTTGATTATATTTACAGTTGCGTCGGGAGCTATAAAAGCTACGGTGTCAAGGTCAAGATTAATCAGCTCGTTGATTTTAATTATATCCTTTGCACCGCTTTTAAGTGATTTCGCGTTAGTTATTATTGCGACCTGACAGGAGAGCTTACCGAGCTTTAAAACCTTGTAAACATCCATTCCTCTTCCTGCGGGGATATGGTCTATAACATAACCGTTTTCAATTGCGTCTATATTCATAACTGTCCTCCCCACTTAAGAAGCGTGATAATGAGCGCCATTCTTATATATTTACCGTTGAGCGCCTGCTCAAAGTATTTAGCTCTTTTGTCCTCGTCTACATCGGTGCTGATTTCGTTAACTCTCGGAAGCGGGTGCATAATTGTAAGGCTTTCCTTTGCATTTTCAAGCTTGGACATATCAAGGATAAACGCGTCCTTGTGCTTTAAGTATTCCTCCTCAGAGAAGAAGCGCTCGCGCTGAATTCGCGTCATATAAAGAATGTCAAGCTCGGGCATTACAGCCTCCATATTTTCCACCTGAACGTATTTTGCGCCGCTCGGCTCAAGAACATCGGTGATGATATAATCGGGCACCTGAAGTTCCTTAGGTGAGATGAGAACAAAGCGGACATTTTTATATCTGCACATTGCTTTTATAAGCGAATGAACGGTACGTCCGAATTTTAAATCGCCGCAAAGACCGATTGTAAGATTGTCAAACGTTCCCTTTTCGCGATAGATTGTGAGAAGGTCGGTAAGAGTCTGAGTCGGATGTGCGTGGCCGCCGTCGCCTGCATTAATAATCGGGATAAGCGTTTTGTTTACAGCCACTCTCGGCGCACCCTCAAGGGGGTGGCGCATTGCGACAATATCAGCATAGCACGACACCATTCTTATTGTGTCGGACACGCTTTCGCCCTTTGCGGCAGACGAGGAAGCCGCCTCGCTGAAGCCGAGGACGTGGCCGCCGAGCTCATACATAGCGCTTTCAAACGAAAGGCGTGTTCTTGTACTTGGCTCAAAAAAGAGCGTTGCAAGCTTTTTACCCTCGCAGATATGGGCGTATTTTTCACCGTTTTCAATAATGTCCATAGCAAGCGCTATCATATCGTCAATTTCGCTGAGGGTTAAATCAGTTGTGTCAAGTAAATGTCTCATATTATAACTCCATCCACGAGCTGTCGCCCGGATTACTGAAAAATGCGTTCAGCTTTTTAATGTCGTTTTCTTTTATATAGCCCTCTTCAGCAGCAACCTTTGTGAGTACGTCCGCATTTGAAAGAGAGTAGTTTGTTATATTAGCTTCCTCAAGGCGCTGAGTTCCCTTTTTAAGACCGTAGGTGAAAATAGAAACTATACCGAGCACCTCAGCCCCTGCCTCGCGAAGCACGTCTACAACCTCAATAACCGAGCCGCCTGTTGAAATTAAGTCCTCAACCACTACGACCTTTGTTCCCTTTTCAAGCTTTCCCTCAATCTGATTCTGACGTCCGTGGTCCTTTGCTCCTGAGCGTACATATCCCATAGGTAAATCAAGAATTGTTGCGGTAATAGCGGCGTGGGCAATGCCTGCAGTTGAGGTTCCCATAAGCATTTGAGCTTCAGGGAAATGGTGGTCTACAAGCTCTGCAAGTCCCTGCTCTACATCTGTTCTGACAGCTGTGTCAGACAGGGTTAAACGGTTGTCGCAATATATGGGTGATTTGATTCCCGACGCCCAGGTGAAAGGCTCGTCAGGCTTTAAGAAAACTGCTTTGATTGAAAGTAAATCCTTAGCGATTTTTTCGGGTGTGATAAAAAACATACTCTTCTCCTTATCCTACAAATTCTTTAACGCAGCGGCGGTACGCCTCTACGGGATTTTCAGCTTGTGTAATAGGTCTGCCTACAACGATATAGTCAGATCCGATTTCCTTTGCTTTTTCGGGCGTAGTAACTCTTACCTGGTCTCCTACCTCGCCGTCGGCAAAGCGCACACCGGGAGTTACGGTCATAAATGCACTGCCGCAGCTTTCCTTTACCATACCCGCTTCAAGCGGTGAGCAGACAACACCGTCAAGCCCCGCTGTTTTGGCGTTTTCGGCATATTTTACGATTGTGTCATTAATTGAAGCGTTGATGAGAAGCTCGTTTTGCATTCTCTCCTCGCTTGTTGAGGTAAGCTGAGTTACGGCTATGAGAAGCGGTCTTGAGCCATCCTCTCTTGTAAGTCCCTCAAGGGCTGCCTTCATCATATCAATTGTACCTGCCGCGTGAAGATTTGTCATATCAACGTCAAGATTACTTAGAACAGCCATTGATTTTTTTACTGTATTCGGAATATCGTGAAGCTTGAGGTCAAGAAAGATTTTGTGGCCTCTTCTTTTTATTTCGCGAACGATTGAGGGACCCTCGGCATAGTAAAGCTCCATACCGATTTTTACAAAGGGCTTTTCCTCGGTAAACTTATCAAGAAACGCGAACGTTTTTTCTGCGCTGTCAAAATCGCAGGCAATAATTACATCTTTTCCCATTATTTCACCGCTCCTATTATTTCACTTATTTTTTCTATATTCAGCCTCTCACACTCAGCGGGAAGCGCTTCAATTATCTCTTTGCAGGCGTAGGGGTTAACAAGATTTGCCGCACCGACCTGAACAGCAGTTGCACCTGCCATCATCATTTCAATTACGTCCTTTGCTGTTGACACTCCGCCGCATCCCATAACGGGGATACTGCACGCCTTTGCGACCTGATATACCATTCTCAGCGCGACGGGAAAGACAGCGTCACCGCTGAAACCGCCCATTGTGTTGGCAATTACAGGCTGTCTTTTTTTAATATCTATACGCATACCGAGAAGCGTATTAATAAGGCAGATACCGTCTGCGCCAGCCGCCTCGCACGCCTTGGCAATGCTTACAATATCCGTAACGTTGGGGCTGAGCTTTATAAACACAGGCTTGGTTGTTGCGCGCTTTACTGCTCTTGTCACCTCTGCGGCTGAGTCGGGGTCTGTGCCGAAAGACATACCGCCGCCGTGAACATTCGGACAGGATATATTCACTTCAAAAAGACCGATTTGCTCCTGAGAGTCAAGCAGTTCGCAGGTGTAGGCATAGTCCTCAACAGAGAAGCCTGACACATTGGCGATAACAGGCTTATGAAAGTATTCTTTCATTTCAGGCAGCTCATGCTCAATAACGTGATGAACGCCCGGATTCTGAAGTCCTACGGCGTTAATCATTCCGTTTTTACACTCGGCAATTCGCGGAGTGGGATTGCCGAAACGCGCCTCTCTTGTTGTTCCCTTGAAGGAGAAGGAGCCGAGAATGTTTATATCGTAAAAATCCTTGAATTCCCTGCCGAAGCCGAACGTACCCGAAGCGGGAACAACGGGATTATCCATTTTAAGCCCTGCAAGGTTTACGCTTAAATCTACCATATAATCTCCTCCCTTTCAAGAACGGGACCGTCCTTACAGATTCTTTTGTAGCCGTACTTCGTTTTACACGAACAGCCCATACACGCGCCGAAGCCGCAGCCCATACGTTCCTCAAAGGAATACTGACCGCTTGTATTAACGGTGTTTTCAATTGCTCTGAACATCGGCATAGGTCCGCAGGTATAAAAGTAATCGTAATCAATACCGCTCAAAGCGTCGGTTACAAAGCCCTTGATTCCGTAAGAGCCGTCGGCTGTTGTTACAAATACGCTGCAGCCGAGAGCTTTGAATTCATCTTCAAGGAACACCTCGTCTTTTGTATTGAAGCCGAGGATTACAGAGGGCTTTTGTCCGCTTTCAAGAAGCTTTTTGGCAAGATAGTAAAGAGGCGGAACGCCTACGCCGCCGCCGATAAGAAGCGGTTTTTTTGATTTTGAAATATCGTAGCCGTTGCCGAGACCTGTGAGAACGTCAAGCTCCTCGCCGACTTCAAGGAGCGACATCTGCTCAGTGCCCTCGCCCACTACCTTGTAGATTATAGTGAGCGTTTTACTGTCGCAGTCGCACACCGAGACAGGACGGCGAAGGAATTTTCCGTCAAGCTTTATGTTTATAAACTGACCCGGGGCGGTGATAAGCGAGGTGTCGCCCTCAAGCACCATTTTATAAACGTCCTTTGCAATTTTTTCGTTTAAGAGAATTTTGTACATATTTTTTCCTATTCTGCGTCTATGGTTGAAACGCCTAAGGTTATTTCTTCAAGCACGTCAAGCAGCACCTTGACTGTGTCAAGCGAGGTGAACATTGTTACGTTATTATCAACGGCGGCGCGCCTGATTGATGAGCCGTCCGAGTGGCTGTCGCCTGCGTTGATGTCAATTGTGTTGATAACGTAAGCAATATGTCCCTGGCGCAGTGCCATAAGGATTTCGTCCGAATCGTCCTTAGTGAGCTTATGGCGGAGTCTTGTTCTTATACCGTGCTCTTTAAGGTACTTAGCAGTTCCCTCGGTTGCTTCAATATTGAAGCCGAGGTCGTAGAAACGTCTTATGAGCGGGAGCGCCTTCGGCTTATCTGCGTCGGCGATAGTTGCGAGAACAGTACCGTAGTTTGCTACGTTCATTCCGCTTGCCTGAATTGCTTTATAAAGCGCTCTTGTAAGGCTCTTATCGTAACCGATAGCCTCGCCCGTTGACTTCATTTCAGGTGAAAGGTAGGTATCCATTCCCTTGAGCTTACTGAAAGAGAAGGCGGGCGCTTTAACGTACCAGCGCTTCTTTTCGGCGGGATATACCTCTGTATAGCCCTGCTCTTTAAGAGAATTTCCGAGGATAACCTGGGTTGCTATATGAGCCATTGGATATGAGGTTGCCTTTGACAGGAACGGAACTGTTCTTGACGAGCGTGGGTTAACCTCAATTACGAAAACGTTATCGTCGCTGTCGGCGATGAACTGAATATTGTAAAGACCGATTATGCCGATAGCGCGTCCGAGCTTTACCGTGTAGTCAATAATTTTATCCTTGACCGACTGTGAAACCGAGAAGGTGGGGTAAACGGATATACTGTCGCCCGAGTGAACACCCGTTCTTTCTACGTGCTCCATAATACCCGGTATAAAGACGTCCTCGCCGTCGCATATTGCGTCGACCTCAAGCTCGCGTCCCATAATGTATTTATCTACAAGAACAGGCTGTTCTGTATTTATTTCAACGGCAGTCTGGAGATAATGGCGCAGGCTTTCCTCGTTTGCAACTATCTGCATTGCACGTCCGCCGAGAACAAACGAGGGACGTACAAGAACGGGATAACCGATACTTTCGGCAACTCTTACACCCTCTTCAATATCGGTTACGGCAACGCCCTTAGGCTGCGGAATACCGAGGTCATTCATTACCTTTTCAAACGAATCCCTGTTTTCTGCGCGGTCAATTGCGTTTACGTCAGTTCCTATAATCGGAACGCCGAGAGCGTCAAGCGGCGGCGCGAGGTTGATAGCTGTCTGTCCGCCGAGCGAAACAACGATACCGAGCGGATTTTCAAGCTCAATAACGTTCATTACGTCCTCAACCGTAAGCGGCTCAAAATAGAGCTTGTCCGAGGTTGTATAGTCGGTTGAAACTGTTTCGGGATTGTTATTTATAATAATTGCTTCGTAGCCCGCATCGCGGATTGACCAGATTGCGTGAACGGTTGAATAGTCAAATTCAACGCCCTGACCGATTCTTATCGGACCCGAGCCGAGCACGATTATTTTCTTTTTGTCTGAAACTATACTCTCGTTTTCCTCTTCATAGGTTGAGTAGAAATACGGAACGTAGGAATCAAACTCGCTCGCGCAGGTGTCAATCATTTTATACACGGGGAAGATTTTGTTTTCTTTTCTGAGTGCGAAAATCTCCGCTTCCGTCATATCCCACAGCTCGCCTATATACTTATCTGAAAAGCCAGTTTTTTTAGCGTCCTTAAGGATTTCAACACTGCCCTTATTATCCTTAACGGTATTTTCAAAATCAACAATGTTCTTGAATTTATCAAGGAAGAACATATCAATTTTTGTTGCGTTATAGATACGGACAAGGTCTACGCCGAGGCGGATAAGCTGAGCGATTGCAAAGAGTCTGTCATCCGTGCCTGTTTTGATATAGGCAAGAAGCTCCTCTTCACTAAAGCTGTCAAACTTTTTACTGTACAGGTGGCACACGCCCGTTTCAAGCGAGCGGATAGCTTTTAAAAGGCTCTCCTCCATAGTTCTGCCTATTGCCATAACCTCGCCTGTCGCCTTCATCTGAGTGTTAAGCGTATTGTTTGCGTCGGCAAATTTATCAAACGGGAAACGCGCAATCTTTGAAACCACATAGTCAAGCGTAGGCTCAAAGGAAGCGGGAGTGTTTGCAATCTGTATTTCATCAAGGTGCATACCTACAGAAATCTTTGCGCTGACTCTTGCAATCGGGTAGCCCGAAGCCTTTGAAGCGAGCGCAGAGGAACGCGACACACGGGGATTAACCTCAATGAGATAGTATCTGAATGAGTGAGGGTCAAGCGCAAACTGAACGTTACAACCGCCCTCAATTTCAAGCTCTCTGATGATTCTCAGCGCAGAGTCGCGGAGCATATGGTACTCCTTATTTGTAAGCGTCTGCGACGGCGCAACAACAACCGAGTCGCCCGTATGAACGCCTACGGGGTCGATGTTTTCCATATTACAGATAGTAATTGCTGTATCGTTTGCGTCGCGCATTACCTCGTATTCAATTTCCTTATAACCCTTGATTGACTTTTCAACGAGCACCTGATGTACAGGAGAGAGGGCGAGCGCGTTTTTGAGCATCAAGCGGCACTCCTCCTCATTGTCGGCAAAGCCGCCGCCCGTACCGCCGAGAGTGAACGCGGGGCGAAGCACAACGGGATAGCCGATATCTTCGGCGGCTCTGAGACCCTCCTCAAGCGAGTTAGCAATTTCGCTCGGAAGAACCGGCTCTCCGAGCTTTTCGCAAAGCTCCTTGAAAAGCTCTCTGTCCTCAGCTCTTTCAATCGCTTCAAAAGACGTTCCGAGAATTTCAACGTCGCACTCAGCGAGAACGCCCTTTCTCGCAAGCTGAACGGCGAGGTTGAGCCCCGTCTGTCCGCCGAGCGAGGGCAGGATTGCGTCAGGTCTTTCGTGGCGGATTATACGCGCAACGTATTCAAGAGTGAGCGGCTCCATATACACCTTGTCGGCTATATCTGTGTCGGTCATAATAGTTGCGGGGTTTGAGTTTATGAGCACTACCTCGTAGCCCTCTTCACGAAGAGCGAGGCACGCCTGAGTTCCCGAATAGTCAAATTCGGCAGCCTGTCCGATTACAATCGGGCCTGAGCCGATTACGAGAACCTTGTGTATATCTGTACGCTTAGGCATTATTCTCACTCTCCTTTCTCATTAAGTCAATGAATTTGTCAAAAAGGTACGCGCTGTCCTGCGGACCGGGGGCGCTTTCAGGGTGGTACTGAACCGAGAAGAGCTTGTTCTCTTTACTCTCAACGCCCTCAGCCGTGCTGTCAAGCAGGTTTTTGTGGGTAAGGGTAAGCTCTGTACCTTTAAGCGAATCTACTTCTACGGCGTAGGAATGGTTCTGAGACGTTATCTCAATTTTACCCGTTTCAAGATTCATTACGGGGTGGTTTCCTCCGCGGTGGCCGAACTTCATTTTAAAGGTTTTTGCGCCGAGGGCAAGGGATATCATCTGATGGCCGAGACAAATTCCGAAAATCGGAAGCTTTCCCTTTAATTCTCTTACTACGCGTATTACGGTCTGAACGTCCTCGGGGTTACCCGGACCGTTTGAGAGGAAAAGACCGTCGGGGTGCATATTGATGATTTCCTCAGCGGTGATATTGTACGGAACAACAGTTACATTACAGCCCTTTTCGTTGAGCTTTCTTACGATATTCATTTTTATTCCGCAGTCGATTGCCACAACGTCGTATTTATGGTTGGGCGTTCTTGAATACCAGCGCTTTTTACACGAAACGCGGCTTACCATATCGGTTGGAATTTTATAGGCAAGAAGCTCTTTATACGCTCTGTCAAAGGGCTTATCAGCGTCGCAAATCATAACCTTCTGGCTGCCCTCGTCACGAATTATTCTTGTTATCATTCTTGTATCAACGCCCCAGATACCCGGGATGTCGTATTCATCAAGCACCTCGCCGAGAGTTTTTGTATATCTGAAATTTGAAGGGAGGTCGTTATACTCTCTTACGATGAGTCCGCCCATAGTAGGAATACGGGTTTCGTAGTCCTCGTCGCAAACGCCGTAGTTGCCGATAAGCGGATAGGTCATACAAACCATCTGGTCGGTATAAGACGGGTCGGAAATAATTTCCTGATAGCCTACCATTGAGGTGTTGAAAACTATTTCGTTTACGGCGTCCTTATCGGCGCCGAAGCCCCAGCCGTAAAACTCCTTTCCGTTTTCGAGGATTATTTTTTTATTATAAGGTTTCATAAACAATCTCTCCTTCGCAAATAGTCATTATATTTCTGCCCTGCACCTTCCAGCCCTCAAAGGGAGTTGCTCTTCCCATTGAAAGAAATTCGTCGGGGTTGACAGTCCACTCGATGTCAAGGTCAAGCAGTGCAAGGTCGGCAATTTCGCCTTTTTCAATTTTGCCCGAGCCGAGTGAGAAGATTTCGCGCGGCCTTACGGACATCATATATATCAGCTTTTCAAGGGGAATAAAGCCTGTTTTTACAAGCTTTGTGTAGAGCACGGGAAAGGCGGTTTCAAGGCCGACTATACCCATAGCGGAGCCTTTGAGCCCCTTTGCCTTTTCCTCTTTTGAATGGGGCGCGTGGTCAGTAGCGATTACATCTACCGTGCCGTCAAGCACACCTTCAAGAAGCGCCCTTTTATCCTCCTCGCCTCTCAAAGGCGGGTTCATTTTAAAGCGCCCGTCTTCTTCTAAATCCATATCGCACAGCGTGAGGTAATGCGGTCCCGTTTCGCAGGTAACATTAACTCCCCTCGCCTTTGCCTTTCGGATTATATCAACGCTTTCCTTTGTTGAAATGTGGCAGACGTGGTACTGACAGCCCGTTTCTTCGGCAAGGCGGCAGTCCCTTTCAATCTGAGCCCATTCGCTTTGTGAACAGATTCCTTTATGGTTATGAGCTTTACAGTATTCGCCGTCGTGGATATACCCGCCGTTTAAAAGCTCATTTACTTCACAGTGGGCGGAGATTATCTTACCGAGGGCGGCGCATTTTTTCATAGCCGCTTTCATATCCTCCTCAGCCTGAACGCCGCAGCCGTCGTCAGAAAATCCGACTGCAACATCCTTAAGGCTTTCAAAATCCACAAGCTCGCCGCAGCCCTTTCTTCCCACAGTTATTGAAGCGAAGGGGTAAACCTTAATTTTTGCGTCACGCTCAATTATATCCGTTTGGACTTTCATATGCTCAGCCGAGTCGGGCGCGGGGTTTACGTTTGGCATAGGGCAAACAGCTGTATAGCCTGCCTTTGCGGCGGCGGCTGTTCCCGTTTTTACCGTTTCTTTATAAGAAAAACCGGGCTCACGAAGATGAACATGAACATCTACGAAACCCGGAATTAAATACTTATCCTGTGCATTAATAACACGGTCAGCACCGTCAGAAGAAATGGAGGTGCCTATAGCGTCTATTTTATTATCAATTATTAAAACGTCGTTCTTTTTAAAACAATCGCCCGAATAAACGAGAGCGTTCTTAATAAGTAATGTCATGGCCTGCTCTCCTTTCGGGATTTTATTATATAAAAAAATATATTTTGTGTCAATATACAAAGTATACAAAAATGAGAACTATATGTTGGAAAATGTTGAAACGGACAGCAGAATAAACCTGTTGTCCGATTAATTGTGATTATTTTGTTGTTGAGCCGAAGCCGCCTGTTCTTATTTCATCGGCAGTATCGTCAAGGGTTATTCCGAACTGTGTAAAAATACCCTGAGCAAAGCCGTCGCCCTTTGAGAGAGAAACGGTGTGTCCCTCGTCGTGAGCGTCGCAAGAGAGCTTAATCATAATATGTCCCTCGTTATCGGCTCCGTAATAATCGGCGTCAATTATACCGACAGTATTATCAAGCTGTACTCTGTGTTTAAATCCGAGTCCTGAACGCGGATAAATTGAAAGCACCCAGCCGTTTTCAATTTTTGAGCGTATACCTGTTGGAATAAGCGTTGATTTTCCCTCGGTGAGCGTTATATTTTCAGGGGCGTAGAAATCGTATCCCGCCGAGCCTGCGGTTGCTCTTTTAGGGAGCTTTATACCGTCGTAAATCTCTTTAACATCAGCTGTATCGGGAAAGCATTTTAGCCAATCCTTTTCAAACTGTTCATAGCTTACTTTTTCAAACCGAGCAATTCTTTGCATAAAAAATCTCCTTTATGTAAACTGTAAAACAATTGTAGCATAAAGGAGATAATTAGTAAAGATTATTTTGCTTTAGGGAGCATAACCTGTGCTTTAAAGAGGTCGCCGTCAATAGTTATATTGAGGTGGCCGCCCTGCGCTCGGCAAAGGTTATCGGCAATTGAAAGCCCGAGTCCGTTACCCTCGTTTGTACGCGATTTATCGCCGCGCACGAAACGTTCCGTAAGCTCTGCAGGAGTTATATTTAGCGGCTGAGCGGACGTGTTTTTAATTTCAAAGATTGAGAAATTCTGTGTTTCATATACTGAGCAATAAACTCTTGTTCCCTTAAGCGAATACTTCTTTGCGTTTGAGAGCAGGTTTTCAAGTATACGGAAGGTTTTATTTCCGTCGGCAAAGCAGCCTATTTTTTTACTGCCGTCAAAAACAAGCTTGAGCGAATTTTCCTCGAATTCCCTTTCCCTTTCGCCTACAGCCTGAGCGGCAAGCTCGGTTAATGAGATATTTACGGGGTTAAGAGTTATAACGCCGCTTGTTATTTTTGAAGCCTCAATTAAATCGTCAATAAGCCTTTTAAGACGGTTGCTCTTTTCATCAAGAACACTTAGATAATCCTTTGCGTCATGGTCGTCAATATCGCAGGTTTTGAGAAGGTCAATATATGTAATAATTGACGTAAGCGGAGTTTTTAAATCGTGTGATACGTTCGTAATAAGCTCGCTTCTCATACGCTCGTCGCGCACTGCCTTTGCAACTGCTGTTTCAAGCTCCTGTTGAGTATAGCGAAGTGAATTATAAAGCGTTTTAAGGCTCTGTGGCAGCTTGTTATAATCAACCTTAGGAACTGTTCTGTTATGAGCTGC
>CAMNAP010000001.1 GCA_946531445.1 uncultured Clostridia bacterium | reverse complement strand
TTTCATTCCGAATTTTGTTGTTATACGGTTGATTTTTTTAATAAACACCTCGCCGAAAAGGAAGAGGAAAACCGCCGTTGTAATCCCGAAAACAAGTGAAAACGGTACGCCTGCCGCATAAACCGAGAGCGCGCCTTTAAGCGTCGGGCTGCTGCCGCTTACAAATAGTATTGTTGATAAATCAACTATAAGTCCGTATACTGCAAACGTAAGAACAAAGCCGCAAAGAGCAAGCTTGATTTTATTAGCAACGCCGAACTTCATTTTTTCGCTGTTAAAAAGCAGTCCGCTTATCAGACCGACAGCGCCGAGCGCCGCCATCTGAAACGGGGTCCAGTACCCCTGCCCGAAAATAAAATTTGAAATAAACGCTGAAAAAGCGCCGATTATATATCCCCGCTCTGCGCCGAGGCACACCGCAGAAACAACAATCACCGCGCCTATCGGCTTGACCTGCGGGATAAGGTAAAACGCCGCCCTTGAAGCAACTGCAAGCGCAATGAGCGTTGCGGTGAGGCTAATTTCACCCGCAGTCATATACTTTCTTTCAAAGCTGATAAAAAACGGCAGCATTGAAAGCAGGAGCATAGCGGCGCAGATTACATAAAAGTTTACGCTTTTAAATATAAACTGCCACGCTACAATCCCGATGACTGAGATTATCAAAATTAACGGCGTTAAAAGTTTTCTTGTTTTATTCATCTATATCCTCAAAAGAAATACATTTTCCGTTTGTCATTCTTGAAAGCGATGTTGTATAAAAGCTGAGGCGTGAGAAGAAATCTCTTCTCGGCGCGGTGCAGATTATTTTTCCGCGCGATAAAAACGAGCAGTAATCGCAGTACGTTCCCGTAAAGTCTATATCGTGGCTGACGATTACAACCGTTTTTCCCTTTTTGCAAAGCTCACGCAAAAGCTCGCCGAGCTTGAGCTTGAGAACTGCGTCAAAGCCTTTAGTCGGCTCATCAAGAAGTATAATATCCGCGTCCCTTTCAAGCACCATAGCAAGCGCGAGCCTCTGAGCCTCGCCGCCAGAAAGGTCATACGGGTGTCTGTCCTTAATATAATCTATTTCAAGAAACGACGTATTTTCGCCGAACTCAACCTCGTCACAGCATCTGTCCTTTGTAAAAAGGTCGTAAACGTTCTGAGTAAGCATAGCTACGGTGCGCTTTGCCTTTACCTTGCCGCTGAACTTTCTGAGAACGCCGCACATTACCTTTAAAAGCGTACTCTTGCCGCTTCCGTTCGCGCCGACTACGGCGTTAATTTTACCCTTGTAAATTTCAAGGTTAACCCCGTTTAAAACAAATTTTCCCTTTTCGTAAGCGAAGTATACGTTTTTACAGCTCAGCTCTGTTTCAGGCTTCTGAGCCACGCTTTGAATATCCTTTGGCTGAGGATTAATGTATCTGTATTCAGCAGGTACAGCCGCAAGCATTTTATTACCGCTTTCAGTTAAAGCCTTTACGTATTCCTCGGGCGGAGCCTTAACCGTTAGCCTGCCGCCGTCAAGGAGCATTACACTGTCGGCATAGTCAAAAAGAAGCTGTGTTGAATGCTCGCTCATTATTACGGTAATGTTAAAATCGGAGTGAAGCTTTTTAACCATATTGACAAAGCGCTCGGCTGATACGGGGTCAAGCTGAGAGCAGGGCTCGTCAAGTATAAGAATTTCGGGCTTCATAATCATAACTGCCGCAAGGTTTACAAGCTGCTTTTCACCGCCGGAAAGAAGCGAAATATCGCTGTCAAGCTTCTCCTCAAGATTAAAGTAAGACGCTGTTTCGGCAGTCAGAAGCTCTGTTTCGCTTTCGCTGAGGCCGAGATTTGTAAGCCCGAAGGTAAGCTCGCTCCTCACCTTGTCGCAAACGATGTTTTCCTCTACTCTCTGCCCTACATATCCAACGCTTTTACTGATTTCAATTTCGCCGTCAAGCGTACCGTAGGGCGCAATCTCTTTTTTAAGAAGCTTTAAAAGAGTGGATTTTCCCGCTGCAGAAGCGCCCGTTAAAAGACAGAATTCACCCTCGTTTAAGCTAAAGGTAACCGAGCTTAACGCAGGCTGTTCATTTTTAGGATATGTAAAGCTTACGCCTTTACACTTAATAGCTTCCATTTTACATTCTCCAATGCTTCACTGATAAACGGATAAATTTCAATTATAAAAAACGCAAAAAGCGCGGGCAGGCTTAGCGCCTTTGTGTATCTCACAGGCTCAAACACATACTTGATATTGCCGAGTGAAAACTGAACAATAATAAACGCACCGAGTGAGATTACAGCAATCAGAAAAATAATGTCTTTCGCCGTTAATTTAAAGCGTGAAGGCCTTATCGCCCTGCAGTTGTAACCCCTCGCCTCCATTGAGTTTGCGGTAATAATGCTGCTCTCAAGGCTATAGCTGACAAGTGCTGAAAAGTTATCAACCGTAAATGCTACCTTTTCTCTGAAGCGCTCTGGCGACTTGCCCGAATTAAGCGCAAGCCGAGCCTCGCGTATATCCCCTGCCTTTTTTATAAAGCGCGGTATAAATCCGAGCACCATAGAAAAAATCAGCGCAGTTTTAGGCGAAAAGCGGAAAAGGTAAATTATCCTCTCGCTGTCAAGACATTTTCCGAGCACGGTAAACCATATGAGCGACGAGGCGACTATACATCCCTGATTAAAGCCGTAAAAGAGGCTCTCAAGCGTGAAATTCGTTTTTCCAAGAGTAAACAGTACCGTGTCACCGTAGTGGGCAAAAACGGCGTTAAACACGCTTACAAACAGTATTGCAAGCAAAGAAAACCAAAGCGTCTTAAAAGCGCGTTTCCCGTTTTTAACAAACAGATACGCCAACGCCGCAAAAAGCGATACCGCGCTGAAATAGGGGTTGTTAAATGTAAGAAGAATTATAAGCGTAAGCGCAAAAAACAAAAGCTGTGACAGCGGATGCATTTTTTCAAGCTTAAACATTTAACCACCTCTCTTTCATACAGCAATTAAGCGGAGCACTGCCCCGCTAAAACTCAATCCCTTTTCTTGCCTTAACACCCTTGTCAAACGGGTGCTTTACTTTTTCCATATGCGTTATGTAATCGGCTCTGTCAAAAAGCGCCTCTATTTCGCGGTGTCCCGTAATTACAATTTCGCTTTCCTTTTCAATAAGCTCAAGCGCCTTTTCAAGCGGTACAAAGCCGTCTATTACGTCAATGAATTCGTCAAGAATAATAACGTCGCTGTTGCATTTTTCAATGTATTCAAGCGCAGAATCTACCCATGCCTGATATTCCTTACCCGGATTAAAGGGTATACTTTCAGGCGCTTCAAAAACGTCAAACGGTACAGACTTCAGCTCGCTTGACTTGTTGCTTTTGAAAAACTGAACAAGCGCAACGCTTTTTCCCGCGCCACAAGCCCTCATACCGAGCCCGAGCGCCGCTGTAGTTTTACCCTTGCCGTAACCGTAGTAAATATGAATCATCTTATTCTTACGTCCTCTTTTGTTTTGAATTCATAGCCGTAGTTGTCAAGAATATGCATTTTGTTAAGCGCAACACAGGCGCCCTTTGAAGCGCAAAGCGCAGGCTCGTCAATTACTCTAACGTCAAGGCCGAGCGCCTTTGCAAAAAGAGTATCAATTCCGTAAAGCCCTGCCGAGCCGCCTGTAAGAAGCAAGTCTGACGAGGTAATGTCCGCAACAAGCTGAGGCGACATTCTTTCAACCATAACCTGAGCCGCGTCTGTAAGCTGAGTCAGAAGGGGCTGCAGACATTCGCAGATTTCGTTACTCGTAACCTCCTGCACAAGAGGAAGTCCGTTTTTAAGGCTTCTTCCCTTCGCAGCCATTGTTATAGGCTCGTTTCTCTCTACTGCACAGCCGATAGCCTTCTTAATATCCTCAGCCGTTCTCATACCTACAAGAAGCGAATATTTCTCTTTAAGGTACTTAACTATCTCTGCGTCAAAGTCGTCTCCGCCTATGCCTACGGTTTCGGTCTGACTCATTGAGCCCTGCGTTACAACAGCCATATCCGTAGTACCGCCGCCGATATCAATTACAAACACGCCGCTTGGGTGAATCGGGTCTATCCCCGCGCCGAAAGCGGCGCAAAGCGGTTCTTCAATCAGGCATACGCTTCTTGCACCCGCTCTGATAATAACAGAAATGAGCGTTCTTTTTTCAACCTCGGTTGCAAGCGCGGGAACGCAGGCAACAACACGCGGTCTGAATATATTGTTTTTTATTACTCTGTTGATAAAGTAGTGCACCATCTGCTGAGTCAGCGAATAGTTACTTATTACGCCGTTTTTAACTGGCTGAACAATCTCAATTCCCTTAGGCTCTCTGCCCTGAAGAAAATAAGCCCGCCGTCCTGCGTAGAGTATTTTTTCAGTTTCGGTATCAACGGCAACATAGCTCGGCTCGTTTAAAACAACACCCTTATCGGGTACGCTGATAACAACTGAGCTTGTACCGAGGTCAACACCTAAATCATATCCGAACATATATTAATTCTCCGATAATCTGATTGATAAATTAATTATATTACATATCCGTGCCGTTTTCAATAAAATATTTCAGCGCGCTGTATCTTCGCGATTTTTTATCGTTATCCACCATCGCTTTAATTGAATTCTCGTTGCCTACAATTACAAGAAGCTTTTTAGCTCTTGTAAGCGCGGTGTAGAAAAGATTTCTGTAAGCAAGGTTGGCAGGAGTGGCAAGAACAGGCATAACAACCGCGTCAAACTCGCTTCCCTGACTTTTGTGAACAGTCATCGCGTATGCGAGCTCAAGCTCCCTTATATTCTCAGAGGAATACAGCGCCTCCTTGTCAAAATAGTCTACAAGCATTGTGTTGTTTGCAAAATCAATTTTTTTCAGAATTCCTATATCGCCGTTGAAAACGCCCTGACCGCTTTCGCCGTCCTTAAACCACGGAACGTCGTAGTTATTCTTTATCTGCATAACCCTGTCGCCCTCGCGAAGAGTGTAGCCCTTGTAGCGTATTTCATTTTTCATACTGTCCTTCGGGTTAAGACAGCTCTGTAAAACGGCGTTTATATTCTGCGTTCCGCACTCTCCTATTCTGCTCGGGCAAAGCACCTGAATATCGCTCATTGAGTCAAAGCCGTATGAGGCGGGAAGCCGCTTTGTAACAAGCGAAAGCACCTTTTTGGGTACGTTGTATTTAACGTTTTCCTTAGCGAGGAAGAAGTCAGACTCCGCTGAGTTGTCAATAACGGGCATTTCCCCCTTAACTACTCTGTGGGCGTTAGTAACAATTCTGCTCTTCATCGCCTGGCGGAATACCTTGTCAAGCGTAACAACGTCAATAACTCCGCTCTCGGTCAAATCCTTAAGAACATTACCTGCGCCGACGGGAGGAAGCTGGTCTTTATCGCCTACCATAATAAGACTGCAGTGAAGCGGCATAGCGTCAAGCAGTGCAGAAAAAACAGTAACGTCAACCATAGACAGCTCGTCAACAATTACCGCGTCGCACTTAAGCGGATTTTTAAGGTTGTGAACAAAGTCGGGGGTCTGAGCGCCCTCCTTATATTCAACCTCTAAAAGTCGGTGAATAGTCTTAGCCTCAAAGCCCGTAAGCTCCTCCATACGCTGAGCTGCGCGACCGGTAGGCGCAGTTAGCGCCACGTCAAGTCCCCTGCTTTTCATAAGGGTAATTATGCCCTTAACGGTTGTGGTTTTACCCGTACCGGGACCGCCCGTAAGAATAAGCATTCCCTTATTTACTGCAATCTCAATTGCGCGTCGCTGCTTTTCGTCAAATTCAATATTATTGTTTTTTTCAAAGGCGTAAATCTCGCTCTCATATATCGCGCTTTCCTCGGGCGGAAACTGAGTCATTATGCTGATTCTGTCCGCGATTGAGCGCTCTGCGTGATAAATTTCGGGCAAAAACAGAAACGCCCTTGCGTTCATATTGCACCCAACGAGCATTCCGCCGTCAATTGCGTTGTCAATTGCGATATCGACATAGTCGCTCTCACAGCCGAGAAGCTCACACGCGGGAGCAAAAATCTTGTCACGCGGAATACAGGTGTGTCCGTTTGAAAGATTGTGTCTTACAATGTGAACAACAGCCGCCTGCGCTCTGTAGGAATAATCGGGCTTTTCATCAAGCGCGTCTGAAATCTCGTCCGCCTGGTCAAATGTTATTCCCGTTGCGCTTCCTATCAGAGCGTACGGATTTTCCTTAATTATATCAAGTGCGTTTTCTTTAAATAAGCTGTAGAGCTTGAACGCCTGTGACTGCGAAATACCGAGCGAGGTAAGTGCGAGCATAACCTCACGGGACGCAAATTTCATCTTAAAATCCCGGCTTATCTGACGCGCCTTAGTTTTTGTAATTCCCTTAATCTGAGCGAGTCTTTCAGGCTCATTTTCAATTACGTCAAACGCGCTGCTGCCGAACGCCTCAACAATTTTAGTAGCCGTAGCTTCGCGTATACCGCGTATAATACCCGATGAGAGATAACGAAGAATACCCCCTGCGTCTGCAGGAAGCGTCTGTCTTACCGTTTCGGCTTTAAACTGACGACCGAAAGAGGGGTGTATGTCCCAACGCCCCTCGCATTCTATCATCGTACCGGGAACAAGCTCCCCAACGCCTCCAACAACGGTTACGCCCTCTTCGCCTGTGTTAATCTCAGCAACGCAAAAGCCCGTTATCTCGTTGTAAAAGCTTACGTCCTCAACAGTACCTGTTAACTTTTCAAGTACAACTTCGTTTTCCATAGTCTTTATTATAACATAAAACGTTTTTATTGCAACATAAAAAGCACTGCCGAAGCAGTGCTTTTAAATATGAGTTAATTATTCCTCGATAGCGATAACAACGCCTGAACCAACTGTTCTGCCGCCTTCACGAATAGCGAAACGAAGTCCGTTTTCGATAGCGATAGGAGTGATAAGCTCAACGTTCATATCAACGTTATCACCAGGCATACACATCTCTGTTCCCTCAGGAAGAGAAATAACGCCTGTTACGTCAGTTGTTCTGAAATAGAACTGAGGACGATAGTTGTTGAAGAAAGGAGTATGACGTCCACCCTCTTCTTTAGTAAGAACGTAAACCTGTCCTGTGAACTTTGTGTGCGGCTTGATTGAACCGGGCTGTGCAAGAACCTGACCTCTTCTGATTTCAGTTCTCTGAACACCACGAAGGAGGCAACCTACGTTGTCACCAGCCTCAGCGTAGTCAAGAATCTTTCTGAACATCTCGATACCGGTACATACAGTTGTTCTTGTTTCGTCTTCAAGACCTACCATTTCAACCTGGTCGTTAGTCTTGAGCTGGCCTCTTTCTACTCTACCTGTAGCAACTGTTCCACGACCTGTGATTGTGAAAACGTCCTCAACAGGCATAAGGAAAGGAAGGTCTGCCTTACGGTCAGGAGTAGGAATATAATCGTCAACAGCGTCCATAAGCTCAGCGATGCAAGCGCAAGCAGGATCGTCGATTGATGAAGCCTCAAGAGCCTTAAGAGCTGAACCCTTGATAATCGGGCACTCATCATCAAATTCGTACTCAGCAAGAGTCTCACGAACTTCCATCTCAACGAGTTCAAGAAGCTCTTCGTCGTCTACCTGGTCAGTCTTATTAAGGAATACGATGATTGCCGGAACGCCAACCTGACGAGCAAGGAGAAGGTGCTCCTTAGTCTGAGCCATCGGGCCGTCTGTAGCAGCAATAACAAGGATAGCGCCGTCCATCTGAGCAGCACCGGTAATCATGTTCTTGATATAGTCAGCATGGCCGGGGCAGTCAACGTGTGCATAGTGACGCTTATCTGTTTCGTACTCAACGTGAGCAGTGTTGATTGTGATACCACGTTCTCTCTCTTCAGGAGCCTTATCAATATCTGCATAGTCTTCAAACTTTGCATAGCCCTTTGCAGCGAGGTACTTTGTGATAGCAGCAGTAAGAGTTGTCTTACCATGGTCAACGTGACCGATTGTACCAATATTTACGTGCGGTTTGGTACGATTAAAATGTTCTTTTGCCATTGGAATTTCCTCCTTAAAAATTTACATTTGTAAAATTGTCATTGATATTTTAACAAATACTAAGCTAAATATCAAGTGTTTTATTAAAATAATTAATCTCTCTTTGAGCGGTCGCTTATAATCTTCTCAGAAATGGACTTCGGAACGGGGTCATATCCCTCGGGTTCCATTGTGTACTGGCCTCTTCCCTGCGTCTTTGAACGAAGGTCGTTTACGTAGCCGAACATCTCTGAAAGCGGAACTCTTGCGTTAATCTGCTTAACGCCGCCGATTCTGTCTTCCATTCCCTGAATCTGACCGCGGCGGGAGTTGAGGTCGCCGATAACGTCGCCCATATAATCCTCGGGAACGATAACTGTTACCTTCATCATAGGCTCAAGGATAATCGGATCAGCCTTCTTTGCAGCGTCCTTAAACGCCATAGAGCCGGCAATCTTGAATGCCATTTCCGATGAGTCAACCTCGTGGTATGAACCGTCGTAAAGCTCAACCCTTACGTCAACAACGGGATAACCTGCAAGGATACCGCTCTTCATAGCTGCCTGAATACCTGCGTCAACTGCGGGGATGTATTCCTTAGGAATAGCGCCGCCGACAACCTGGTTTTCAAACTCGTAGCCCTTGCCGATACCGTTTTCGTCAAGGTTCGGGAATAAGCGAATCTTAACGTGACCGTACTGACCTGAACCGCCTGACTGCTTCTTATACTTAAGGTCAGACATTGACTCTCCCTGAATTGTCTCTTTATAAGCAACCTGCGGAGCGCCGATGTTAGCCTCAACCTTGAATTCACGAAGAAGTCTGTCAACTATAATCTCAAGGTGAAGTTCACCCATACCTGCGATAATAGTCTGTCCTGTTTCCTCGTCAGTATAAGCCTTAAAGGTCGGGTCCTCTTCAGCGAGCTTTGCAAGCGCAACGCCCATCTTTTCCTGACCTGCCTTAGTCTTGGGCTCAATAGCAACACGGATAACGGGGTCCGGGAAGTTCATTGATTCAAGAATAATCGGATGGTTCTCATCGCAAAGAGTATCACCTGTTGTGGTGTTCTTGAGTCCTACTGCAGCGGCGATATCGCCTGCGTAACACTCCGGAATATCCTCTCTGTGATTTGCGTGCATCTGAAGAATACGTCCCATTCTCTCTCTCTGTCCCTTAACTGAGTTAAAGCACGGAGTTCCTGCAACTGCAACGCCTGAATATACGCGGAAGTAACAAATCTTACCAACGTACGGGTCTGTTGCAATCTTGAATGCAAGAGCTGAGAACGGCTCATCGTCTGATGAATGACGCTCCTCCTCTTCGTCTGTATCGGGATTTACACCCTTGATAGACGCGATATCTGTCGGTGCGGGCATAAAGTCAACAATAGCGTCAAGCAGAGGCTGAACGCCCATATTTCTGTATGCTGTACCGCAGCACATAGGAACCATTGTACCGTCGATAGTAGACTTACGGACAATCTTTTTGATTTCGTCAACGGTTACTACCTCTTCACCGCCCTCAAAATATTTCTCCATAAGCTCTTCGTCCTGCTCAACAACATGCTCGATGAGTTTTGTTCTGTACTCCTCGGCAAGGTCCTTGAGCTCGTCGCGGATTTCTCTTTCCTCGAACTTCTGGCCCTTATTTACATCGGGTTCAATATAGATAATTTCTTTGTTATTGATAAGGTCAATAATACCCTCAAATGAATGCTCACTTCCGATAGGAAGCTGAATCGGAATAGCGTTACACTGGAATCTGTCAAGCACCATATTGTAAACGTTAAAGAAATCAGCGCCCATAATATCCATCTTGTTGACGAATATCATTCTCGGAACATTGTATTCATCAGCCTGACGCCATACGGTTTCAGACTGTGGCTCAACGCCGCCCTTTGCACAAAGCACGGTTACTGAGCCGTCAAGCACACGCAGTGAACGCTGAACCTCTACTGTAAAGTCAACGTGGCCCGGTGTGTCAATAATATTGATTCTATGGTTTTTCCAGAAACAGGTTGTAGCAGCCGAGGTGATTGTGATACCTCTTTCCTGCTCCTGTTCCATCCAGTCCATTGTAGCAGCACCGTCGTGAGTTTCACCAATCTTATGATTAATACCGGTGTAGTAAAGAATACGTTCTGTTGTAGTAGTCTTACCTGCGTCAATGTGAGCCATAATACCAATATTTCTTGTTTCCTCAAGAGATACTTTTCTTGGCATAGTGTCTCATTACCTTTCCGCCCACTTTTTTGGAATTTTCGTGAAACTGATGTGGGCTGCATGGAATAAACGAAAACTCAGCTGATAACAGCTAAAATATTTTTTATTAATATCTGAAATGTGCAAAAGCCTTGTTTGCCTCTGCCATTCTGTGTGTGTCGTCACACTTCTTAACGGCGCCGCCTGTCTTGTTAGCTGCGTCCATTATTTCATTTGCGAGACGTTCCTTCATTGTTCTTTCAGATCTTGCTCTTGCAAAAGAAGTAATCCATCTGAGACCGAGAGTCTGTCTTCTCTCAGGGCGAACCTCAAGCGGTACCTGGTATGTTGCACCGCCGATACGGCGAGCCTTAACCTCAAGTACGGGCATTACGTTCTCCATAGCTGCCTCAAATACTTCGATAGGATCACTGCCTGTCTTTTCCTGAATAATGCTGAAAGCACCGTAAACAATCTTCTGGGCAACACCCTTCTTACCGTCAAGCATAATATTGTTGATAAGACGGGTAACTACCTTTGAATTGTAAAGCGGATCAGGAAGAACATCACGCTTAGCGATTTGACCTCTTCTTGGCATCTTCGCTTCCCTCCTTCATTAATAATTAGATGAGTTCATAGGTACTCGGTTTTTCCGTGGAGCCAACAACAAGCCTACGCTATTATATAATAGATAAACTATTGTCAGTCCAATTCAATTTAAGAGTTTACTTTTTCTTCGGTCTCTTAGCACCGTACTTTGAGCGGCTCTGCATTCTTCCTGCAACGCCCTGTGTATCAAGCGTACCGCGAATGATGTGGTAACGAACACCGGGAAGGTCCTTTACACGTCCGCCTCTTACCATAACAACAGAGTGTTCCTGAAGGTTATGGCCAACGCCGGGAATGTATGCAGAAACTTCCATACCGTTTGTAAGACGAACTCTGGCAATCTTACGGAGAGCTGAATTCGGCTTCTTCGGTGTAGCAGTCTTAACTGCAGTACAAACACCGCGCTTCTGGGGAGAAGCATTATCTGTCATAATGTTCTTCTTAGTATTAAGACCCTTTAAAAGTGCAGGTGCTTTAGCCTTTTTCTCAAGTGACTTACGTCCTGTTCTTACTAACTGATTAAAGGTAGGCAACAGTTTATCTCCTTTCATTAAAATTTACGCTCGGATAGCCGTGCGCATAAAAAGAACTTTAAAAACTTAAAATCCTTTTTATACGCACGCCCTCGGAACACAGCTTTCACTGCGTTCCGAATTGGCGTTTTGTACAAATAATTCGTGCAAATTTTGGTAAATTCGCCAAAATTTATTTCAACACGGTTACGTATTATAACATTATATAATACAGTTTGTCAAGGCTAATTTTTATTCGTTGTTATTACCGATTAACAGCTCCTGAAGCTGCTCAAGATTAAGAATCTCTTCGCTGCCCTCTGTGCTGAAATAGCTCGGTACAACATCTACGTCGCGGAATACATCCATACCTGTTCCTGCAGGAATAAGCTTACCGATAAGAACGTTCTCCTTAAGACCGATAAGCGGGTCGCTCTTGCCCTTGATAGCGGCGTCTGTAAGAACCCTTGTCGTCTCCTGGAAGGAAGCGGCTGAAAGGAATGAATCCGTAGCAAGCGCAGCCTTTGTAATACCCATAAGAATAGGAATATAAGTAGCCTTTTTAAGCTCTGTTTCGCCTGCTGCAATTCTCTCGTCAACCTTGTCGTTTGCCTCATCAACCTGAGTAACGTCAACCATTGTTCCTGCGATAAGGTCTGTGTCGCCTGCGTCGTCAACAGTACACTTCTTGAGCATCTGACGAACGATAACCTCAATATGCTTATCGTTGATATCAACACCCTGCGTACGGTATGCAAACTGAACTTCCTTGATAAGGTAGTTGTAAACAGCCTCTTTACCGAGGATTGCGAGTACGTCGTGAGGATTCTTAGAGCCCATTGTAAGCTCCTGTCCCTTTTCAATCTTAACGCCCTCAACGATATTGTCGTGAAGTCTTGCGCCGTAAGGAATAAGGTATTTCTTCTCTTCACCCGTCTCGTCGTTGTAAATGATTACATACTTACTCTTCTTAACCTCGTCAAAGCGAACAACCTCGCCCTCAATTTCGGAAAGTATAGCAAGCTGCTTTGGCTTTCTTGCCTCAAAGAGCTCCTCAACTCTGGGAAGACCCTGAGTGATGTCCTCGCCGCCTGCAACACCGCCGGTGTGGAAGGTTCTCATTGTAAGCTGAGTACCCGGCTCACCGATTGACTGAGCAGCGATTGTACCAACTGCTTCGCCGACCTGAACAGGCTCGTTGAAAGCAAGGTTTGAGCCGTAACATTTACAGCATACGCCGTTTCTCGATTTACAGGTAATAAGTGAACGGATTTTAACAGTTTCAATTCCTGCGTCAGCGATACGCTTTGCGTCGTCCTGCGTCATGATTCTGTCTGTATCCATAATAACTTCGCCTGTCTTGGGGTCGCATACGGGCTCAACAAGGTATCTTCCTACAAGTCTCTCTTCAAGAGATTCAAGAACACGCTTGCCGTCCATAATTGCGTAAACCTCAATACCGTCGTGACAGCCGCAGTCGTTATCGCGGATGATAACGTCCTGAGATACATCAACAAGACGTCTTGTAAGGTAACCCGAGTCAGCCGTACGAAGCGCCGTATCGGTAAGACCTTTACGCGCACCACGCGATGAGATGAAGTACTCAAGAATGTTAAGGCCTTCACGGTAGTTAGCTCTGATAGGTACCTCAATCGTCTTACCCGATGTATTGGCAATAAGACCTCTCATACCTGCGAGCTGACGAAGCTGTGACGTACTACCGCGGGCACCCGAGTCAACCATCATATGAATCGGATTGTGTGTTCCGTCAAAATTAGATGTAAGCTCGTTTGATACCTTGTTTGTACATTCTTCCCAAGCCTTGATAACAGCGGAGGAGCGCTCGTCGTTTGTCATTTCACCCCACTGATAAAGCTGCTCAATCTGGTCAACCTTAGCCTCTGCCTCAGCAAGATATTCCTTCTTCTTTTCAGGTATAAGCGCGTCAATAACGGCAACGGTTGTACCCGAAATAGTTGAGTATTTATAGCCCTGAGCCTTAAGCTCGTCAAGCATCTTTGAAGCGATTGATACGCCGTGCTTTCTTATGCACTTGTCAACAATCTGACCGAGTCCGCCCTTCTTTACAACGAAGGAAACCTCAAGCTCAAATTCGTTCTCCGGGTCGCTTCTGTCTACGAAGCCGAGGTCCTGAGGAACAGGAGCGTTGAACATAACTCTTCCGACTGTTGTCTTAATGAGCTTTGACCTTGTCTCTCCGTCAACCTCTTTTGTCATACGGATTAAGCACTCAGAGTGAAGTCCGAGAGAGCCTTCCTGATAAGCCATAAGAGCCTCGTCGGTATCCCTGTAAATGTTGTACTTTGTAACCTCTTCACCGTCTACAACCTCTGTTCTCGGTGCGCCGGGCTCACCCTGCTTAATCATTGTAAGATAGTATGAGCCGATAACCATATCCTGAGTAGGAACTGCAACGGGTTTACCGTCTGACGGCTTTAAGAGGTTATTTGCAGCAAGCATAAGCATTCTCGCCTCTGCCTGAGCCTCTGCTGAAAGCGGCACGTGAACAGCCATCTGGTCGCCGTCGAAGTCGGCGTTAAACGCTGTACAAGCAAGCGGATGAAGCTTAATAGCTCTGCCCTCTACAAGTACGGGCTCAAATGCCTGAATACCGAGTCTGTGAAGCGTAGGAGCACGGTTGAGCATTACGGGATGGTCCTTGATTACAACCTCAAGTGCGTCCCAGACCTCAGACTTCTCAGCCTTCTCTACCATCTTTCTTGCAGATTTAATATTTGAAGCAGTACCCGTTTCAACAAGTCTCTTCATTACGAAGGGCTTGAAGAGCTCAAGTGCCATCTCCTTGGGAAGACCGCACTGATACATCTTAAGCTCGGGTCCTACAACGATAACAGAACGTCCCGAATAGTCAACACGCTTACCTAAAAGGTTCTGACGGAAACGTCCCTGCTTACCCTTAAGCATATCGGAAAGAGATTTGAGCGGACGGTTTGAAGGTCCTGTAACAGGTCTGCCGCGTCTGCCGTTATCAATAAGCGCGTCAACAGATTCCTGAAGCATTCTCTTTTCGTTTCTGATAATAATGTCGGGAGCGTTAAGCTCCATAAGTCTCTTAAGACGGTTATTACGGTTGATAACACGTCTGTAAAGGTCGTTGAGGTCAGACGTAGCAAAGCGTCCGCCGTCAAGCTGTACCATAGGACGGATATCGGGAGGAATTACCGGAATAACGTCAAGAATCATCCACTCAAGCTTGTTGTGGCTGTGATAGAAAGCGTCAACAACGTCAAGTCTCTTGAGAAGCTTAGCTCTCTTCTGACCTGTTGCGGTCTCAAGCTCAGCAGTAAGCTCCTCGCGAAGAGTGGGAACGTCAATATCCTGAAGAAGCTTTTTAATAGCCTCTGCGCCCATTCCTGCCTCAAAGTCGTCCTCATATCTCTCACGCATTTCTGCGTACTCCTTCTCGTTGAGAATCTGCATTTTCTCAAGCGGAGTATCGCCGGGGTCAGTTACAATGTAAAGAGCAAAGTAAAGCACCTTTTCAAGATATCTCGGACTGATGTCAAGAACAAGACCGAGACGGCTCGGGATTCCCTTGAAGTACCAGATGTGTGATACGGGAGCCGCAAGCTCAATATGTCCCATTCTCTCTCTACGAACCTTTGCGCGTGTAATCTCAACGCCGCAGCGCTCGCAGATTTTGCCCTTATAGCGTACCTTTTTGTACTTTCCGCAGTGGCATTCCCAGTCCTTAGTGGGTCCGAAAATCTTTTCGCAGAAAAGTCCTTCGCGTTCGGGCTTAAGTGTTCTGTAGTTTATAGTTTCGGGCTTTGTTACCTCGCCGTAGCTCCATTCGCGGATTCTCTCGGGAGAAGCAAGTCCTATCTTGATTGAACTAAAATCGTTAGTTGAATTATAATCCATATGGAAGCACTCCTTTTCATAGTAATAATTGAAAGTTAGTCAGAAGTTTATAAACGATTATTCGTCATCGTCAGCGAAGGCGTCTGCAAAGCTTGCAAATAAGCCTCCGTCCTCCTGATCTGCTTCCCCGAACTCGTCCTCAGCGTCAACCATTTCGAAGCCCTCTGTATCGCTGTCGTAATCGTTAACCTCAGTAAACGCGTTCTCGTCAACGGGCTGAATACCGTCATCATCGTAATCCTGCTTGATGTCGATTTCCTCGCCCTCTCTGTTGTAAAACTTGGTATCAAGGCCGAGAGCCTGGAATTCCTTAAAGAGAACCCTGAATGCTTCGGGAGTACCTGCTGAAGGAATGTTCTCACCCTTAACGATTGCCTCATAGGTGTTAACTCTTCCTACAACGTCGTCTGACTTAACGGTAATAATTTCCTGAAGTGTATAAGCTGCGCCGTACGCCTCAAGAGCCCATACCTCCATCTCACCGAAACGCTGTCCGCCGAACTGAGCTTTACCGCCGAGCGGCTGCTGAGTTACAAGGCTGTAAGGACCTGTTGAACGGGCGTGCATCTTATCGTCAACAAGATGATGAAGCTTGAGATAATACATATAACCTACTGTTACTCTGTTATCAAACTTCTCGCCTGTTCTGCCGTCGGTAAGCTGAGTTTTACCGTCAAATACCTTATTGCCGTTTTCGTCAATATAATATCCTATGTCGGCAAGCTTTAAGCATTCGCGTATATCGTCCTCGTGAGCGCCGTCAAATACGGGAGTCATCATCTTCCATCCGAGCGCCTTAGCGGCGTAGCCGAGATGCACCTCAAGTACCTGACCGATATTCATACGTGAAGGTACGCCGAGAGGATTAAGAACGATATCAAGCGGACGTCCGTCGGGAAGGAACGGCATATCCTCCTGAGGAAGAACACGCGAAACAACGCCCTTGTTACCGTGACGGCCCGCCATCTTGTCGCCTGCCTGTATCTTTCTCTTCTGAGCAATGTAAACACGAACAATTTTGTTAACGCCCGGGTTGAGCTCGTCGCTGTTGGCTCTTGTGTAAACCTTAACGTCAACAACAATACCGTACTCACCGTGAGGCACCTTAAGCGAGGTATCTCTTACCTCTCTTGCCTTCTCGCCGAAGATTGCGCGAAGAAGTCTTTCCTCACTTGTAAGGTCTGTTTCACCCTTAGGTGTAACCTTACCTACAAGAATATCGCCCGAGTGTACCTCGGCGCCTATGCGGATAATACCGTCCTCGTCGAGGTCCTTAAGAGCTTCCTCACCAACGTTTGGAATATCTCTTGTGATTTCCTCGGGGCCGAGCTTGGTATCGCGCGCTTCCTGGTCGTGCTTAATAATGTGAATAGAAGTATATACGTCGTCGCGAACAATCTTCTCATTGATAAGAACAGCGTCCTCGTAGTTGTAACCCTCCCAGGTCATAAAGCCGATGAGAGCGTTCTTACCGAGTGAAATTTCACCGTTGCAGGTTGCAGGGCCGTCTGCGATAACCTGTCCTGCGATAACCTCCTGATGAAGAGAAACTATCGGGCGCTGGTTAATGCATGTTCCCTGGTTTGAGCCTGCATACTTAATAAGGTTGTACTTATCAATTTCGCCTGACTGTGTCTTAATTTCAATTGTGCTTGCGTCAAGAGCGACAACGGTACCGCCTCTCTTAGCGGGAACTACTACGCCCGAGTCGTAAGCAGCCTTGTATTCCATACCTGTTCCGACTACGGGAGCCTCCGTCTTAAGTAGCGGAACTGCCTGACGCTGCATGTTAGCACCCATAAGAGCACGGTTTGCGTCGTCGTTTTCAAGGAACGGAATCATTGCCGTAGCAACCGATACAACCATCTTCGGCGATACGTCCATATAGTCAACCTCGTCGGGAGACATAGTAAGGAACTCGTCTTTATAACGGCAGGTAACTCTGTTGTTTGCAAATCTGCCGTTTTCGTCAAGAGGCTCGTTTGCCTGTGCAACAACATATTCGTCCTCTACGTCGGCTGTCATATAAACAACCTCGTCGGTTACAACGCCGGTTTCCTTGTCAATCTTACGGTAAGGCGCCTCAATGAAGCCGTAGTCGTTAAGACGGCTGTAGCATGCAAGATATGAGATAAGACCGATGTTAGGTCCTTCAGGAGTCTCAATCGGGCACATACGTCCGTAGTGAGTATAGTGAACGTCACGAACCTCAAAGCCTGCACGGTCTCTTGAAAGACCGCCGGGGCCGAGAGCCGAAAGACGTCTCTTGTGAGTAAGCTCTGCAAGAGGATTGTTCTGGTCCATAAACTGTGAAAGCGGAGATGAACCGAAGAACTCGCGGATTGCCGCGCCTACAGGACGGATGTTGATGAGGTCAGCGGGAGTGATTTCCTTGTCCTCATCCTGAGCCTGAGTGGTCATCTTATCGTGAATAATTCTGACCATTCTTGTAAAGCCTATTCTGAACTGATTCTGAAGAAGCTCGCCTACGGCGCGGATACGACGGTTGCCGAGATGGTCAATATCGTCTGTTTTACCTACGCCTACAGCAAGGTTATTAAGATATGAAACGGTAGCAAATATATCGTCAATAATAATATGATTGGGAATGAGGTCATCGTGCTTGATTCTGATTTCCTCTTCAAGCGCTTCCCTGTCGTCGCCGCACTTTTCAAGAATTTCACTGAGTACGCGGTAGCTTACCTTCTCGTTGATTCTCAGCGCCTTCTTATCAATGTCAACAAAGCTGTCTATGTCAACCATGCCGTTTGAAACAACCTTAATCTCTGCGCCCGACTCAAGTGTGATTGAAACAGACATAACACCTGCGTTTTCAATTTCCAGAGCCTTTTCTGCAGTAAGCTTTTCGCCCGGCTCGGCAAGAAGCTCTCCTTCGGGAGAGATTACGGGCTGAGCAACAACCTGTCCCGTAAGACGCTCAACAAGGCCGAGCTTTTTATTATACTTATATCTTCCCACTCTTGAAAGGTCATAACGGTGAACGTCAAAGAAAAGGCCTTCAAGGTGTGCCTGAGCAGTTTCAAGCGTCGGCGGCTCGCCGGGACGAAGCTTCTTGTAAACCTCAAGAAGAGCCTCCTCCTGATTCATTGTTGAATCCTTCTCTATGGTCTTTTCCATTCTTTCGTCTTCGCCGAAGAATTCGCGGATTTCATCGTCTGTTCCGAGACCGAGAGCTCTTAAGAAGGTTGTAATTAAAATCTTTCTGTTTTTATCAATTCTAACATAGAATATATCAGACGCGTCTGTCTCGTATTCAAGCCATGCGCCGCGGTTAGGAATTACAGTATTAGTGTAAAGCTCCTTACCTGTTTTATCGTGCTCCATAGCGTAGTACACGCCTGGAGATCTTACAAGCTGGGATACAATACATCTTTCAGCGCCGTTAATTACAAAGGTACCTGCGTCAGTCATAAGCGGGAAATCGCAAAGGAACATAGTTGATTCCTTAACCTCTCCTGTCTCCTTATTCTGAAGACGTGCTCTGACCTTGAGCGGCTTTGAATATGTGGCGTCGCGTGCTTTGCATTCTGCAATATCATACTTCGGGTCGTCATCCATTGAAAAATCAATGAAGTCAAGAACAAGGTTACCCGTGTAATCGGAAATAGGTCCGATATCGCGGAATACCTCCTTAAGACCTTCGTCGAGGAACTCCTGGTATGATTTCTTCTGCACTTCAATAAGGTTAGGCATCTGCATTACCTCATTGATTTTTGCAAAGCTCTTTCGTGTAGTTGTACCAAGCTGTACATCCTTCACATTTACCATATAGGTATTCACTCCGTTTCATTTTAGATTGCCGTAAAATCGGGAAAAACACACCGTTTTTTGCGCTTTTTAAAGGCCAAAAATGTAAACTTTTTGTGTACTCAAAAATGAGCAAAAAGTGCCATAGGTGCATATATTCCCATTTTAATGGTGGTAACATTATATACAAAAGAAATACTAAAGTCAAGAACTATTTTATAAAAATTTTGTACAACGTTACCAAAGTGGAAAACTTTTCGCTACACGCCGCCTTGTGTTTCTTTACTGTTTTGTGTTTATGTAATATTTTTAATAAATAAATCCGTTGTGAATAAGAATAGTAAAAAGGAAGATAATATTAACGCGGAGGTGAATTTAAAATGACAGGAAAAGAATTACTCTACGTAGAGGACGCTCTCGGACACGAGGAATACTTTCAGACTCGCTGCGACGAAATCGCCGCACAGATTAGCGACTCTGACCTCAGAGAAACAACCGAAAAAATGAAAAGACAGCATCAACAGATTTTTTCAAGCTTTATTAATCTATTAAACTAAGGAGTTACTATGCAGGATAAACTTTTAATGCAGGATATGCTAATGCTTGAAAAGGGCGTGTGCGACCTTTATATGCACGGCGCTATTGAATCCTCAAGCGTTAACATCAACGAGACTTTCAAATGCGCGCTCAACGATTCCCTTGCAATGCAGGATGAAATCTATAAAAAAATGGAGCAAAAGGGTTGGTACACAACCGAGCAGGCAGACCAAAGCAAAATCGACTCGGTTAAACAGAAGTTCTCCCCTTCGGCTCAGTTCTAAATAAAAAAGCCTTCACAATCGTGAAGGCTTTTTATATTTCTTTTTAGTTTTAATCAGTACAATACCGAACGCAATTATTGCCGCAAGCATTACTGCAAGCGAAAGAGCTTTTTTCGGCGTTATCAGCCTGCTATCCTTTTGGGTAACTTCGGGCGTTTTGCCCTCAAGCTGAATGCTTCCCATAAGAGTTTTAAAGTCGTCGTAAACATCGCTGTCCGTATCGTCAAAAAACAGCGCCTTATAAAGCCAGCCATTTTTAACAGTAACATACCCCGTTACTCTCTGACCCTTTTCAAGTGATTGAGTAAACCGTGCAGCGTCTGTTTCAAAGCGGTAATAGTCTGTTTCGTTATAAGTCGCTTTTGCAAGCTCCTTTTCTGATATGCCGAGGATTTTTGCAAGCTCGCCGGTGCTGAACGAATCAAGGTTTACCTCTTCCCTGCGCTTATCGTTGTATTCTCCCGCTATATCAACAGAAGCATACGCGATGTACGGCACAAACGTCTTTTCGTCCTCTTCCTCGTCGCTGTCGTCAGCTTCCTCAACATCCTTTTCGGTATCTCTGTGAACATATACACAGTCGCCATCAATTCCTATATCAGCGCCTTTCACCTCTGCCCAGCCCGCGGGAATAATCAGAACTGTTCCCGTTTTTTCGTCCTTGTATTCAAACGAGGTTGCGTCTGCAAGAGCGCTTAAAGGAAATGCGAAAAGCAGAAGAAGCGTTGTAAACAATATAACTGCTTTTTTCATACATCACTCCTCCGAGTCGTCGCTGTCATCACTTTCGGAATTCTCCGTTATTGAGTAAATCTCGTTACATTCAGAGGAGCCTGAATCCTTAACAAACAGTGCATAGCCCTTGTATCTGTACTCTTTATCCTCACCCTCTGAATCAGCGCTTCCGAGCTTAACGCCGAAGTACAGCTTTCCGTCGTCTGTTTTTGAAACAAAGTCAAGGCTCAGTAAGTCGCCCGACGTGTTATGCTCTGCGTCGTTTATATTCAGCGTTGAGAACGAAGCATAATCGGACGAGGTAATAATTTCCTCGTTTTTACCCGAAGCCGCGCTGAACTTATAAACAGAACCGTTGCTGTAGGTATAACCGTTCATATTAGCGCCGTTTTCAGCCGTTGCAAGATTACCCTTTGCGTCTATTACAAAACTGTCGCTGTCAGTATTTGCAAGTATTTCTCCGCTTGAGCCGTCAAGCTTAACCTTTGCAATCTTGCCGCCCTCAAACTCTCCGTCGTCGCTGTCATAGCTGCCGTATGCGTAATAGATATAGCCGTTTAAAATATACGCATTTCTAATCATAGACGAGGTCTTGCCCGAGCTGCTGTCATCGCCGTACAAATCAGCCTCTGTTACATAAAGCGTTCTGCTTGCGCTACCGTTAGCGTATACGCTTGAGCAGGTCGTCTTTCCGTGGTGAGCGTCAGTATATTCCGCCTGCTCAGACTGATAGTAAACTCTGTCGCTGTCGCACGCAAGGAACCGAGCGTTATAAACTGTTGTAACAACGTCAAGCGTGTCCGCCTTAACAGCCTTGATTGTACCGAAATCATACTTTGCGTTGTCGGGAGAAAATACAACATAGTCGCCGTTTGAAACGACGCCCGCAAGAACACCTGTGTCGTGGTATTCAACGTCATTTCCTTCCATATCGCAGGAATCAACGTTGTAGCTGTCGCTGTTTCCGTTTGCCTTCTGGAAGAAGATTCTGTGTCCTGCAATTGCAAGGTTACCCACGCCCGCAGTTTCAACAAGAACAGTCTCCCGTCCGTCCTTGTCACGCCTTATTAGCTGATTTTCAGCGCCCGACGAGTAGCGGTAGCTTCCCGATTCAGAAGATTCAGACGAGAACGAGCTGTTTGAATACTTCCAGTAATACGTGTATTCACCGCTCTGAACAACTCCGCCGAAGGCAACGTCGCTCTTTGCTGTTTCAGCCTTTTCGCTGTCCTTTGCGTTTTTCTTAATCATACTGTCAACAGCCGCCTGATTCTCTTTACTTAGAAGCTCCATAAGCTGCGAGTAATCCTTGTTGTTGTAGGTATCCTTACTTACGGCCGTTTCGCTGTCTGTGCTTTGCGTATATGAGTATGTGAAAACAAGACTTTCCTTGTCAACCTCTTCAAGCTTGTAGCCGCCCTCTTCAGCCTTGATTGGAGCCTTTTTTGCGCCGTAAACAGCGTAGAAAGCATTGAGCGCTTCCTCAACAGATTTATAGTTATTTGTAAAGGAATACTTTTCGTCGCTGTAGAAAAGTGCCTGTGCGCCGTCCGAAATATCGCTGAAGGAATTTAGTTTTTTCTTTTTAAAGCCCGACGTGTCAATTTCAAGGGACGCAGGAAGCTTGTTTGAAATAACGCCTACAGCACCGTTTGCGCCGTTGTTTACGCTGATGTTTGCCTCCTCTGTAAAGCCGCCCGTAATAACGGATAAAACGTGACACTCAAAGTCGCCGTTTCTCACTCTCTCGGCAAAGATATAATCCTGCTCCTTGGTTTCAACCCTGTAGAATCTGAAATCGTTAGGCAGGTGTGACGATGTACTTTCAGTGTAATCGCTCTCGCCGAAAACAACAACCGTTGAATTCATCTCAACGCCAACGCCCTTTTCATTTGCGCTCTTGGCGCCCTGAACAACTGCGTTAGGATTATACTCATAACACGAAAGTGAATATTCAATATTGTCGCCGCTCTTGTCAGCAATGCCGACAATAAGCTCGTCGCTTGAATCCTTGTTTAAATCAAATATATCGGCAAAGAACATTCCCTTACTGCTGATTGACGGGTGCTCTATATCCATAACGCCGTGGTTGGGATAAAGCGTTTCATTAAGGTAAAGCTCGTAGCTTTTGCGAGCCGCAGAGTGCTTTTCCTTGCCGCCAATCCAGCCGTTTGAAACGGCAACAATAATTACGCTTACAACAATCAAAAGCGCAATTACAGCAAGAAAGATTGCAATTATACCCTTACGCGTAACTCTGCTCTCCTCGTATTCCTCATCCTCAACCGCGCTCATAGGAACAAACTCGTCCCCGTCACAGTTGGGGCAAAGCCCTGTGTGTCTGTCAAGCTCGGCGCCGCATTTTTCACATACGTTTTTCATATTGTGCCTCACAAATATAAATTATCTATTTTATTATATATTGTACGTCCCGTTTTTTCAAGCCCAATATATAAAAATAGCAGGCTTCTCCTGAGAGAAGCCTGTTATTAATTATTATCTTTTAGTCAAAGAATATCTGAGCGCCCTCGGGCAGGTTCGGATTAAGTCCCGTATCGTTAAGGAAGTTATCCGAATCGACATTATCAGGTGCCTCAATATATGTGCTTTCAGGTATGATGTAAACGCTACCCGATTCAGCAATATTAAGGTTCATCGTTCTCCAGTTATTGAAGCGGTGGAACGCCTGATAATAACAGTTCATAGTTACCGTGTCTCCGAGTACGCAGCCCCAGATTTCGGAATAATAACCGTCAAAGTCAACATTCTTTGTAGGAGCGTAGAACAGCGAAGCCAGCTTACCGTACATAGCAAAGTAATTGATATTGCCGAGGTAAGATGAAATTGCGTTTGGAAGCTCCTTGAGGTTAGACTCATTATACTTGTTTACTGTTGCAACGTTGTAAAGATTTACATCGCTTCTGTTAGCAATAAGATATGTCATCTGCATGCTCACAGTTGTAATAATGTTAATCTTATTATTTGCATAAACAACAGCAGGGTACGAAACCTGAACAAGCTTACGTGTGTTTGTGTTAATCGGCTGTCCGCAGACATCACAGACAAGCGTTCCCGTAATCTGTTCGTCCTTGCGCGTTGTCATATGGTAATAGTAACCGTTATGCGCCGCGGTGTTCTTACAGGTGTATCTGTAACCCGGTCCCGCAATTCCTCGTGCGTCAAAGCCTGCAATCGGTTTGTCGGTTTCACTCTGAGCCGCACCGGGATTAAGCCAGCCGTTTATTGCATTCTTCGTCATATTGAACAGGTTAATTGCGCCGTTCTTAATATCAAGCGACGGAGCCGTACACGTAAAGTCATGACCGAAGTAAACAAGGCTGTCGTGACTGAGTACGCACTGACCGGGAACTACGCAGTCGTAAGTACCCATAAGTGAAGCATTCTTGTAAAGAATCAGCTGGCTGAGGGTATAAACGCTGCCGTCGTGAGCCATAAGTGCCTGACGTGCTTCGTAACCTGCTTTACGGATATAATACAGAATCTTTGAGAAGATTGTATCGCCTGCAGAACCGCTGTAAGGCAGATACTGATAGGTGCTGTTTCCGAAGGTTTCGGGCATTACCCAAAGGTCAGCGTTACTTCTTATCTCTATGTTATCAGGGCAGTATACATACTTGCCGACAACAATACTTGAATATGCAAATTCTTTAATATGACCGTTGAGAGCAACCATTGAGCCCTGAATAAATACGTTTGCGCCGTAAGCGTCGTCCTCAACCTCGTCAAGGTCTGTTGACGTGTCAATTATCTGAGCATCGTCAATCGTTTCCTGATTTCCGTTTTCATCGCTTCCTGCGTCAAACTGTGACGGGTCAAAGTCATTTCCGCAGTCGTTACAGTGGTGATTCTGAAGCTCACTTTCGTCAAGCGGCTGTCCGCACTTACTGTTAGGACAAACCTTCTCGGTAATATCCTCAGAGTTGTACTGACCTTCGCTACCCTCTGTAACAGATGATACTCCGTAATTTGTTTTACGTCCTCTTGTGTAGCTTCCCGCTGCAAGCTCACCTATATGGATATGCTTTGTTGAGAACATATCGCCGCCTACAATACATCTTACCTGTTCGCGCAGGTTAATAGTACCTCTGTTGGAAAGGTCAAGAATATCAAGCGAATCTATAATAGTTGTAAGTGCGCTTGAACCCGCTGTCATTGAGCCGCCAACGTAGAACTCAGAGTAGTTACCGCCGTCAATAGACGTCTTGGCGGTCATATCGCCGCCCGAGTAAATTCTCGCGTCGTGTCTTAAGGTAATATACTTATTAGATGTAACAGCTCCCTTAGCTTTAAGCGTAGCAGAAGCGTATACCTTTGTATAACCTGTTGAGAAGAAAGCTTCCTTGAATATCTGGAAAATCTTTCCGTTGAAGAGTGAGCTTAGTACGCCCGACGAGCCGCTCGTAACGTCACCGCCGACATACATATACGCACTGTTGGAGAATTCATAATTCGTCAGGTTTTCACCCGCCTGGATGAATCCCGGCTCCTTAGCCTCCGTCTCGTCAGCACCGTCCGTCGCCTTACCTATTTCAAGGTATTCATCGGCGTCAAAGTCGCCGTAGAAATACGTCTTGGTCATATCACGGATTTTAGCTGTATCTCTTACCTTACCGCCGCCGTGAACAATAAGACTTGCGCAAGGCGAAATATCAAGTGACTGATAGATGTAAAGCTTACAGGGCTGATGCTTGTTCTTTTCAGAATACAGATACGTAAGTACAGCAACACCGTTTGTAAGCTGCTTCTCAGGTACAACGAGGTCGCCGGTTGGCTGATAGATAAGATTTGAAAGCTGACCGTTGCTCTTATAGAAACCGTCGCCCTTACCTGCTACCATAATCGAGCAGTTCTCCTTAATATACAGCTTAGCGTTGTTATACCACCAGCCGCCGATATATACGTTAGAGTTTGCGTAAATATCAGTATCTCTTGTGCAGTTCTGCGGATATCTGTGAACACCGATAAGAGCGGACATAGTCGATGAACTTGTCGTAGAGCCTATCGTGTTGATAAACGCTGTACCGCCAACATACATATATGATGAATTGTACGGCGTATTCGTTCCGTAGGTGGTAGCTGTGTCATCGTGGTTGAGATGGTAGCCTACGCCCGTTGTCTTATCCATGAACATATAACAGTTGAGCTTAAGGCTTCTCTTAACTCTGAAATCGCCGCCTGTCATAAAGATTGAATCGCGTCCGATTGCAGCGCCTGCGCCGACGAAGGAGTTTCCGCCGACAAAGGTGTTGGAGTTGTTAAGCAGCCATAAACCTGTTCTGAAGTATGAGTGCGAGCCAGAGTTACTGAACAGGTCGGTAATAGCAATCTTAAGATAAGGACCGTTTGTGAAGATGTTCATATCTCCGCCAACGTACATTGTACCGATGCTGATAATAGCACCCGATTCACCGCCGGCCTCAGATACGCCGACTTCCATCTTGCCGCTGCAGTAGAGTGTTGCGGCGGGGTAAACCATACTGTTGAAGTTGTCCTTAACAGTGTCCTTATCAATTACATACATACCGTTCATAACTGAGAAGCTCTTTGAAAGATACTTCTTGCCGTTTACGGTTTCACTGTTAGACTCGTTATTTGTAACTGCACCGTCAACAAATACCTTGCCGCAGTTTGTGAGACAGCCGCCGTATGTCAGCTTGCCCTCACAAGCGAAGATACATTCGTTATTTCCGCTCTTCCACTTGTTGAAGAGCTGATTTGAATTAAGCTTAACAGCACCGTTGATATGAGTCTGAGCTCCTGCATAGTTAACGTATGCAAAGTCGTCGTTCATACCGTCAATTGAACCGTAGCCTTCAATGTTGACAGAAGAGTTAAAGTAAATCTTACCTGCGTTTCGTACAAATCCGATAAAGTGAATAGGATAAGTACCGCCTACAAAGAATTCAGCGTTTACACTGCCTTCGCCGTCGCCGTTCTTAAGTGAACAGTTCTTACGGTTATTCTCCCACTTCGGGTCGCCGGAATAAATACCGAGAGTTGAGTTTCTCAGCTCGCCGTCAGTAAGATATACCTGAGTTGTATCAATCTTAAGGCTTCCGTTTATAACGTGGAGCTTACCGAAGTTGTAAATCGGGCAGGCAATGTTGAGGTCGTTATTCATTATAAGACCTGTGTTAGCCTCTGTCTTGATTGCGTTACCGTTTGAGCAGGTTACACCGCCGAGAACATAGGTTGTACCGTTGCCGATATAGCACGAAACGTTTCTCTTGTTAACTGTTACGCTTGAGGTTGAGCCTGCGATTACAAGATTGTTTTCAATGTAAACGTTACCTCTTCCCTCGTACCAGCCCTTGTAATTAAGAGTTGAAAGGTTTGCACTGCTTGTTTTACCGATATAGCTCTCAGAGTTGTTACCTAATATGAAGTCCTGGTCGCCTGAGCCGCTGTTAATTCCGCTTGAATTAACACCGCCGACAAGATACATCATACCGTTGTTTGTAAAGCGGCAGTTTGTAATCTTTGTAAGTCCCTTGTTGAAGAAAATACCTGCACTTTCAACAAGCGCGTAATCCTTGATTTCACAGGACTGGTTGTTCTGCGAGCCGTCAATTACAACCTTACCGCCTGTTTTAACTTCCATATGACAGGAGTAAAGTCCTGCAGGATAATAGAACTTACCGCCCGCTACAATGTAAATCCACTTAGAGGAGCTTGAGGTTGAGCTCGGTCCGCAGAATACCTCTGAGTTAGAACCGCTTATAGTAATGCTTCCTGCACCGCTTGAAGAATATGTTTCTGTGAGATTGAGTGATTTATATCCCAGTACCTCTGTACTGCCTGAAACATTAACCGATTTAGCGGTCATTGCGCCCTCAACATAAATCTTTGAGTTATCGCTTGCAGTAACAGCTCCCGTACATGAAAGGTTGGAGTTAAGAAGGTTTACAACATTACCCTTTCTTGTAAGTATAAGCGCTCTGTTCATATTAATTGATGAACAGCTTATGTTGTCGTCTACATACAACTGCGAGTTGTTAAGATTTATTGCCGCGCAACTGATGCTGCCTGTTACATAAAGAACGGAGCCGTTTCTCAGAATAAGGTCGCCTGTAAGAGTAAGGTTGCCCTCTATCTTAAGCTTAACGTTATCAAGCGTCATACTGCGTGCAGATACGCTCTCTGTCTTAACATAACCGTCAGCCATTGCGTTTGCAGAAATATCCTGAACGTCAAACGATATAGTCTTAACGCTGTTAAAATCGCCTCCGGCTGTATCGTAAGAGGTTGCACCAACACCGCTTACACCTTCAAGAAGTCCGCCGTTGATAAGCTTAAGAAGCTGAGAAATATCAATTCTTCCGTTTGCGTGTACCTTTGCGTTATCAACTGTAAGGTTAGTTGTGTTAATATTACCTAAAACATAGAGAACCTGATTGTTTGATACGTTAAATATCGACGCACTTGTTGCGTTAAGATTTCCCGTAATATATGACAATCCGTTTCCTGTTAAGGTGATTTGCGAATTGGAATTAAAGGTTAAGTTTCCGAAGCAGGATAATCCGCCGTTTACTATATTTTCGTTATTATCGTAAATAGTGGTTGACTTACCTAAGTAAACCTTATTTCCCGATGTGCTGTTGTTAGCGTGAATCTGGCTACACGTGCCGTTGAAGCAATCGGCAGCGCCCTCACCGAGAATACTTACAACCGAATTAGTTCCGTCGTGAATGTACAGATGCTTTTTGTTGCCGCCTGTTGTAAGCACACCTCTGATGTAAATATTCGATGTACCTTTAATATCTAAATAATCACTGCTACTGTTATCATTGTTAGCAGAAACATTAGTCAGACAGTAAACAGAACTGTTATCAACAGTAATAGCAGCCTTGGAGTTAATTCCGCCTACGGTGTAAAGCTTACCGCCGCTTATGCTGAGCGAGCTTGTGTCAACACTGTTGGAACCGTTGAGCTGGATTAAGTTACCGTTAACGGTGATGGAGCCGCTGTTATTAACAGTACACTGATTCTGAACAATAAGAGTACCGCCTGATTCAACAGTGATATAATCCTTATAAGTGAAATCAATACTTCCTTTTACAACAAGGACACCGCCGCTTTTAACATTAACCTTAAACTCACGGTTACCGGAGCCGTTAACCTTAACGGTTTTAAGGTCACCGTTTATCTGACAATAACCCCAAACATTAAGTTCGTCCTTCTGGTCATTACACTCAACGTTTCCGTTTACATAAAGCTTACCGCCGTTGTAAACATTAATCTTCTGATTTTCTGCGTTAAGATAAATCTTTCCGCCTATATGAGTATAACCGCTGCAATTAATAGTTGTTCCACCGTGCTGGCAGTCAGCCATACCGTGAACGTAAAGCTTTCCTCCGCTTTCAGTTTGAAGCGTACAATTGCTGCCGCCATCTGTGTAGAACTTACCGCCAACTCTTAAATTACCGCCGTTTTGTACATAAAGACCGATACCGTTATCAACCTTTACATCGCCTGTAATTGCCGAATTGTTGTTACAAATCATATTAAATCGGTGTGTGTTAAACCATTCAGTATAATACGGAGTAGTTGCACTGCTGTATATCTTTCCTGCAGTTGTATACTGGTCCGATCTACAGTTGTTACCGCCGAGTGTTCCGCTGCCGCCTGACGGGGCATTACCGATAGACGGCTGTGCAGGTGCAGTAAATGTATCCGTGCTGACGCTTACACCGTAGCCCTTAACGAAATTATCAAATGCTTTACGCGGGCCGCTTGTACGCGGAATTGTTGTTCCGTTTCCTGTTGTACCGTAGCCGAGGAATACGTCAGGCTCCGAAGGAGCTGTAACGGTAACCTTAGGATTAACAACGCCTGCGTGCATTGTAATATCAGGCTTCTGAATGCTTTCAATTCTCTTCTTTACGTTATTTGAGTTAGAGCTGTCGCTCTTTTCATAATCGTACTTGAAGTTCTTGTTATTTAACAGCTCATCCTTCATTCTTGTAACAGCGGTTTCCTCACTGTTAGCATTGTTATGCTCTGCGTCTGTAATAGCTTTTTTCTTGTTCTGAATAGCTTCACTTCCCGATGAGCTTTCGTTGAGAAGCTTGTATTCGTTAACAAATTCAGCAGGTGATTTAAGAACATTGTTTGCGTTATAAAGTGAATAACCTTTATACGTTTTGTCCGACATTGTTACGTTGTAGTTATAGTTCATAAGCGAGCCGGTATAAGAAACAGTGTTGTTCTTAAGGTCTGTTAAGCCTGTTTCCGAGCCGCTCTTGAATCTCTTGAAGAGAACGGTATTATCGTATGAAGTATAAGTATCAACGTCGTTGTATTTAAGGTCCTCAAAGCTGAGATTTTCAAGGTAGCCCGTAAGCTCCTGAGTCTTAGCCTTAACCGCAAGCTTAACCGTTCTGTAGCCTGCGTCAGACTGGTTAATCTTTTCTCTTGACTTGGTTGCATTTCTGATTGAACGGTTAACCTGTCTTGTAAAGTAAGGCTTGAGGTTAGGTACAGGAATATATTCGCTGTTTTCCATAAAGGTTCTTGCAACAGCAAATCTCATACCCGTTCTTGACGCGTTTGTATTTGAATTGATGTTTGAAACCTTACCGAAGTCTCTTGCAATTGAGCTGCCGTTGATATTAATCTTAGCGCTGTCTGTAGTGTCGCCGTGTTCGTCCTTCTTTGTAAAGTTAACCACTGAAGATGTTGAACTCTTATTGTCAGCATAGCCGCTGTAAAGCGGAGTCTCAGAATCGCTTGAGAACATCTTATCATTGCCGTCTCTGTTGAGGTCCTCAACAAGGCCGTCAATTCCCTTTTCCCTTGCATAAGCAAGAGCGTTTTCAGCGTCAGAAGCGTGAATGTAGTAAATTATTCCGCCCTGGTTGTTTAACTTATACTCGTTATTTCCTACGTATTCAAGATTGTCTTTCTGATTTATAATAGCAGCCTTCTGCTCGTCAGTAAGATTAAATATCTTACTTGTGTAAACCTGAGCTGCATATTCGTATTTTTCTCTGAGCGCAGGCGTACTGTTAATCTGACTGAAATCAAGCAGGTCAATAACGTTGAGAGCCTGCTGAGTCTGCTCAATATACTGCTGATTTGCAACATAAATTCGAGTTTTACTGTCGCTGTAAGGAGTTGCGTTTGCAAATCCGAATAAGAAAGATTCTGACTTATTGAACTTAATATCGTCAACAGCCGTAGCAGTTACCTGACCGTAATCGTTGAAGCCCGATTCAATTTCATCCTCTTCAACCTCAAGATGCTCGTATGCTTCAACGTTCTCGTTGCCCTCAAAATCTCTGTCTTTAACACGGCTCATATTAAGAGCCTGTACTTTAACGCTTATGTTAGAGTTTGAATGAAGGTCGCCGTTACTAACTATTTCCGAAACATTGATATGAACAAGGTCATTGTAATTAGCATTTCCGCCGAAGAAGCCGATAAGAGGCTGAACAATTGCGGAGTTGATAAGATTGATTCCGCTTTCAACAAGACCTACAGCACGGTTAAATACAACGCTTGTTCTTCCGTTAAGCTGCATTGCAGGCGACGCATTGTTACCCTTTGTAGACCCTGCAAAAATGGTATAGTTAAGCGCGCGCGGCATAGGAACATAGTTAGCCTCCGCCTTAACATAAGAGGTCTTAACAAGGCGCAATGACTGAATGTTAAGCACCTTTGCAAGAAGCGTATCGTCAACAGCCGAAACGGTAATCTTATAATAACCCGCCTTAATATAGCGCTCGTCATCAACAGACTCAAGGTCTACCTCACCCTTTTTCTCGATGGTAACCTTAAGCTTTGAATCACCGTTTGAATCAGTGCCGTACTTCTCCTTATCAAAACCGTTTCTCTCAAGATATTCGTATGCAACATCCTCAAGAGAGGTGTCGATAGAACCGAGATTTCCCGCAACAGCAGTAGCTGCGGCGTCAACGGCATTCTGAAGCCTTGCACCTCTGTAATAATGCAGTCCGAGGTCAATTGCGAGCGCAGTAAAGCCGATGACAACAGTAAGCATAACAGCCGTCATCACCGTAATTGCGCCGTTTTCAATTCTCAGGCGTTTAAATAATTTTTTCACGGAGCATACCTCCTTACAAGTATTTGCGGGGCTTATTTCTCTTCTTTTGTCTTAATGTCTTCAGCCTTTGAGTGAGCAAGAGAAAACTCACTCTGAAGGCGGTAAATTAAATCTTCTGCCTTATCAATGGCACTTTCATATATCTGGGAAATTTCATAAAAGCTCTTGTCAGGACCCTCTCCGGACTCAACCTGACCCGAAAGCTCGTTAATCTTATTTCTGTTTTTATCAACCTTTTTGGTGAGATGCGCAATATCTCTTTGCATATCTCTGTTCTTATTCTCAAGATTTTTGTTTTCATCCTGAAGAATTCTGTTCTTTGACTGAAGCTTTGAAATTTTATCCTCAAGCTCCTTTATTTCCTCTGTTCTGTCTACTCGTACTACAGTCTCTTTGGCTGTTTCCTTAGCCAGTCTGTCGTTTTCAGCTCTAAGCGAATTGATAGTTTTCATAGAGGTTTCAAGCTCAGACTTTACCTGCTCAAGTTCATAAGAAAGCATAGTGTTCTGATTTTTCATATCGCTGAATCTGGAATCAAAAATCTCGCTTGCGTTTTTGTTTGATTTAACAAGATTGTTAATAAAATCGTCAACCTGCTTCGGGTCATAACCTCTTAAAACCTTGTCAAACGAATAGGTTTTTGCCGCATTTCCTAAAATATCTTCTCTGTTAAAATTTGAATCACTCATTATGCCTATCTCCTATGAACTAATTTTTTCGGCAGGTATAAACTCAAGGGTATCGCCAACGTTAATCGAAAGCTTTTCTGCCATGTCGGAATTAAGCTCCAACACTCTGTATCCGCCCTCAACCCTCTTCCTGATTTTGTTAGGCTTAACGCACCTGTCTATGTGTAAAACAACGTTATCCTTTGAAAGCGTTACAGTATCTATATCAAATCTCATACCGAAGGTATGAATTTCATTACACGGAGTGAGAAGCAGCCCGTGGTTTTCGGGAATACTCTTTCTGTACATAAGCCCCATAAACCGTCTGAAAAAGCTGCTTGCGTCCTCAATATAATCAGACAGCACCTCTCCGTTTTTTACAAGTTTAAGTATCGTCATATCGTATTAAAGCTTGCCTCCCAGGCTGTCTATAACCTGGAATACAACCGGTCCGAGAATTACGCAGATAATTGCGGGAAGTATAAGCGTAACTGTCGGAATTGTCATTTTTGTAGGTACCTTAGCCGCAACCTCTTTAATTTCCTCGCTCTTATTCATTCTCAGCTGTTCAGACTGAGACTGAAGAACGTTTGTAATCGGGATACCTAACTGACCTGCCTGAATAACGGCAGAAACAAACGTCTTAAGCTCCTTAACGTCTGTAGAATCAGAAAGCGATTTAAGAGCGTCGTTTCTGTTTTTACCAAGCTGAATCTGTCTGAAAACAGTCATAAGCTCGTCAATGAGCGGGCCTTCCATTCTCTCTGAAATCTTAACAAGTGAAGCGTCGAAGCTGAGACCTGCCTCCATACAAACGCTCATAAGGTCGATAGCGTCGGGAAGCTGAGTTCTTATTGCCTCCTGGTGTGACTTCACTCTTGTGTTAAGGAATAAATCAGGGCCAACTACAGCAATTACTATACCGCCGAGTGCAACAAGTATTGCTTTAGTATTAATAGTATATAATATAATACCAAATCCTATAGATATAATAGTAACAATAATCATAAACGCAGTTTTGAAAAACTGGAAGTTTGAAGCTGAAATATGGAATCCTGCCTTTCTAAGCTTAAGGGCAAGCATTTCCTGCTTTTTTCTCTGCTTTTCATTTTTGGTTGCGTCTTTGCCGTATCTGTCAGACTGAGTAATCTTATCAATTAACGGCTGAATTACACGCTCTTTAAAAGAGGTGTTAACGTTTTTATAGTCTGCCTTGACAGTTTCCTTGCCTATGGATTGCTTACGTCGGAGATTACTGTCCTCTTCTCTTCCCTTTTTACCGAGAACAAGAATAACAATAATGAGTGCGAGCAACGCATATGCAATTACCAAAAATTGAGTTACATATTGACCCATACCTACATCTCCTACATTTTAACTGAAGTAATCTTCTTAATAGCTACAAACGCCATAAGCTCAAGACCTGCTACTATGCCGAGTACCGCATAGCCTCTCGGCTCAGTATATAGCACCTTAACAAAATCGTAATTTACAAGTGTGAAAAGGCCAAGAAGTATAATCGGCATTGCGCCAACTATTAAGCCCGAGCTTCTGCCCTGTGCAGTCGCTGTTTTAAGCTGTTTTTTCAGCTTCATCTTTTCCTTGATTGTGTCTGAAATATTCTCAAGAATACGAGAGAGATTACCACCCGTCTGTCTCTGAACAAGAACAGCGGAAATCATAAGGTCAACGTATTTGCTCTTAATTCTCTTACCGAGATTTTCAAGCGATTCGTCCATTGAATAACCCATATTCATCTCGCTTATAGTGAGTGCAAATTCAGTGGAAATCGGGGCAGACATATCGTGAGCAATAGTCTCCATAGCCTGCGTGAAGCTCAGACCTGAACGAAGACAGCTGCAGCAAATCATAAGCGCGTCGCTTAGCTGCTCCTCAAACTGCTTAACTCTCTTCTTCTGCTTTGCCTTAATATAGATAATGGGAGCTACAAGACCTGCGATTATAAGAGCTAACGCAACAACAATCTGACCTGTAAAAAGACCTACAAGCGAGCCCGGAAGGAATATAAGAAGAATCCAGATAAGAAGGAATTCCTCGGGACGCATCTTTATATCAGCCGACTGAAGCTCTTTGTAAACAGCGTTGCCGAACTGCTCTGAAACATTACTCTTTTGCTTTTTATTGGCTTTTTTAGCAAGCGTGGATTTGCTCTCGTTCTTAACAAGCGCAACATCGCCGCCGTCGCCCTCTTTTTTATTGAGTTCTTCAAGTCGTTTTTCTGCGGCAATTTTATCCGCAGAAATTGTTGCAACAATTATGTACGCAAGCGCAAACACAAGAAGCGCAAACGAAACCGCTAATATTACGGCATTAAGTGTGGAACCAATCATTGTTTACTGTCACTCCGTTCTCACGTATTTTTTCAACACATTTGGGAACTATTCCCGTAGCCTTAAACACACCCTTAAACTTACCCGACGAATCCATATTACCCTCGGTTTCATATGTAAAGATGTCCTGCATACGGATTATTTCGCCTTCCATACCTACAATTTCGGATATGGAAATAATTTTTCTTGAACCGTCTCTTAAACGCGCCTGCTGAACAATAATATTGATAGCCGACGCAACCTGGTCTCTGATAGCCTTTGAGGGAAGCTCCGAGCCCGACATCATAACCATTGTCTCAATACGCGAGATTGAGTCTCTCGGCGAGTTGGCGTGAATGGTTGTAAGCGAGCCGTCGTGACCTGTATTCATGGCCTGAAGCATATCCAGCGTCTCGTCGCTACGTACCTCACCTACGATGATTCTGTCAGGTCTCATACGAAGAGCGTTAACAACAAGGTCTCTGATGCTGATACGTCCCTTTCCCTCAACGTTTGCGGGACGGCTTTCAAGCGTGATTACGTGCTCCTGCTTGAGCTGTACCTCGGCTGAGTCCTCAATTGTAACAATTCTTTCGGTCTCAGGAATGTAGGTAGAAAGAATGTTAAGCAGCGTCGTTTTACCAGAGCCTGTACCGCCCGATACAATAATATTGAGCTTACCCTGTACGGCAGCCTCAAGGAATGCAAGCATCTGGCTTGAAGCTGAGCCCCAGTTAATAAGGTTCTGAGCCGTAATAGGCGTTTTTGAGAACTTACGGATTGTAAGCACCGGGCCTACAAGCGATACGGGAGGAATAATTACGTTAACACGGGAGCCGTCGGGAAGACGTGCGTCAACCATCGGGCTTGCTTCGTCGACGTGTCTGCCTACCTTGGTTACGATTCTGTCAATAACCTGTCTTAAATGTGATTCGTCTCTGAACTGAATATCGGTGAGCTTAAGCACGCCTCGGTTCTCGACGTAAATCTGGTAAGGACCGTTTACCATAATCTCGGTGTACAAATCGCTGTCAACGAGCGGCTGAATCGGGCCGTAGCCCATAATGTCGTCGAAAAGCTCGTCGGCAATAAGTCCTCTTTCAATTCGCGGAATCTCATATTCGGGTCTGTCTACATACTCTTTTATAAGATTTCGCATACCCTCGTCGGTAACTTCCGACGCATTGCTTCCCGTCAGCTTTTCAATTATTGCGCCGTGGATTTTGGATTTAACCTCAGCAAAACGGTCCTCGATTATCGCGTTCGCTCTTGAAGACCTGAGGCCGCCGCGCCCGCTTTCCTGCTGAGGCGCATTTAATTCTTCGTTATTATTTGATGAATATCTGTCAAGTAATCCCATTAGCTATTCTTCTTTCCGAACTTATTTTTCTTGCTCTTACTCAGCGTTCCCTCTCTTTCAAGAACAATCTTGTCAACAAAGGAATTCATATCCCTTGCAATCGGTGAACGCGGTTTGTATACAACAACGGGCTGACCGTTGTTAAGCGATGAGTTAACCGATTTGAAGTCGCTTGAAATAACTGCGAATGCAGGTATGCCGAGAAGATTTTCAAAGTCAGAAATTTTAACGTTGTTTTTCTTAACGTTCTTATTGATTACAAGCTTAGCCTTATCGCCCTGGTTAAGCTGCTGAATAACATTCATACAAACCTTTGCTCTCTTGAGTGAAAGAATGTTAACGTCGTTAACCATAAAGATTGTATCGCTGTTTTCAAGCGCCGTGATTACAGGGTCAACAAGCGCACAGCCGCAATCCATAAGTATGTATTCAAAATAGTTTCTTGCTATATCAAGTATGCTCTTAACAGCGGCGCTCGTTACATACTCGGCAAGCTCGGGCGAGCTCGGTGAAGCTAAAAGAAGGAAGCCCGAGGGATGAGTTGTACACGAGGAGGTAATGCTGTCAAGAGAAATACCGTTAAGGTCTCTTGAAAGGTCTACTATAGTTTCATTAGGTGCAACGTCAAGCGCCATATCCGCGTCACCGAACTGAAGGTCAAGGTCGATGAGAAGCGTTTTCTTTCCGCGGGATGCAAGTGCAACGGCTGTGTTTGTACAAAGCGTCGTTTTACCTACGCCGCCCTTACCGCTGAAGAATGCGTAAACGCGCGAACGTGTTTTCTTTTCCGTATGCTGTGTAACGCTGTGCTTTCTTTCCTTGCTTGTGAGCTTTGTGATATTCTTACAGAACTCTTCGCCGCCGATTGAAATATCCATAACCTGGCGAACGCCTGACTGAGCGGCAAGGTTAACCAAATCTACGGTTACCTCGTCTGTGAGGATAATGGGAACAGCACCCATTGAATCAAGAGCCATATCGTCAACAAAATCCATAAACTCCTGATCAATGTCAATACTGCTTACAAGAAAGGCAACAACGTCGGGAACGAAGCCCTGAATTCTCACCTTAGCCGAAGGCTCGATATCTGCATAACCGATTATCTCAATATTATCATCAACAAGCTTGTTTTTAAGCGCAACCTTGTATTCCGTATCATTTGAACAAACAACTATGTTAATTTTTTCCATAAATTTTTCCGTCTCCAAACCTTAGTAAATTTTAACGTCAGAAGCTTATGCCTGTGTAGCGGGCTCTGCCTGCTGAGTCTGCTGCTCTGTCTGAGCCTGATTATTCTGACCGTTCTGAGCCTGCTTGTTATCAACTCTCTTGGAATTAAGAACGAGCTTGAATGTCTTTGAATTTTCAATTTCATAAAGCTGAAGCGCCTGCTTCTCTGTAACCTCTACGGTAATTGAATTATATTCAGACACCTTGGCGTCCTTAGACTGTGCAGCGTCATTTTCCTTACTGTTGGAAACTCTGATTACGTTAAGCGCTCTGTAAGCAACCTTTGTTTGAACTTTACCGGTCTGGTCGGTTTCAAATGTGAGAACATCTACAACGTCGCCGGGGCTGATAAAGCCGTCAACACCGTTTGTGTTGCTCGCCTGAATTGAATAAGCAACCTTACCTGACGAAAGCTTGAACGAAAGACCTACCGATTCATCGTCAGGGCTTACAAATCTTGTAGTGCTGAGCTGCTCGCCCGTATAAATATCAATATTTGTTACAAGCTCCTTAAGCTCTGCAATCTTACCGATATGATTCGGGATTGCGTCTTCCTTAATGATATTTCTCACTGCAAAATATCCTGCGTCGCTTGTGAGCATTTCCTCAGAAATCATTGTGTTTTCAGGAATATCCTTAAGCGCAACAACAACGCTTACCGTTTCTCTGTCCTTGATAGTTGTTTTTTTGTTGATGTTGGATGCAAACATATAGGTTGCAAGACCTGCAATAAGTGCAAATACAACAGCGATTAAATAGACCTTCTTCATAAATTTTCCCTCTTTTTTGATTTTTTCAAGCCTTGATAGCTTTAAAGTTTTTAATATATATTAAAAGACTCTAAAATTAGAATCTGTTATTTCCACGCCAAATAAGACCGATTGTCATCAGTCTTTAATCGTCGCCGTCACTAGCGGGGCGTGTTTCAACCTTATATGTAGAAGTAGCCGTAAGGTTTTTTTGCATATGGTCACTGAATACACCGAGAACAGGTGTAAGAACATGAATCTTGCCCTTTACAGTAACCTGCACGTCGCCCTCAGAACGGTCAACAACGTTGTAATCGTTCCACGCGTTATTCTGTTGAATTCTGTCGTCGTAGGTGTAAGTAATCTTAATACTTTCAATATTAACGCTATCGGGAATACTGTTTGCAACGGTTGAAACAATATGTCTCTCCTCGTCAGTATACGCGTTTTCGTCAGTATTGTTCTCTACAACCTTAGGGTCAAAGTTTTTCGTTGATATAGGACGCTTCTGTGTAGTGTCGTAACACGTGTCCGTATATTCAACGCATGCAATACGGGCAGCGTTTCTTGCGGAGTTTTCTATAGCGATATAGTTATAGAAAAGCCAGCCGAAATCAAGTATGCCCATAACAAGAAGCAGAAACAGCGGCAGTACCAGAGCAAATTCAACCATTGCCTGACCGCTTTCTCTTCTCCTCTTTTTACGGTTTTTCAAACAATCACCGCCTTATAATTATTGAAAATTGGGGCAGGTTGCCCCGCCCCGTTTTCTTTAAATTAGTACGCCTACAATTATGCAGGAACGTTGTCGTTAGCCTTCTGGAAGAGAGTCTTGATTTTCGGTCCAAGTACGATAAGTACTACAACAGCTGCAACAGCGATGAGACCAAGAATAAGAGCGTATTCTACCATGCCCTGTCCATTTTCATCTCTTAAAAATGTCATGATTTTTCTCCTTTCAAAAATTTAAGTTGAATTCTGAATTTTTTTATTTCAAAAGACGCAAGCGCCTTCAAAATAAACTAATGTTGCCTACAAGATTTGAAATCGGGAAGCACAGCGTAATCACTGTTCCTACCGAGAGGAACGGTCCCATAGGAATCTGGGTTTTGATTGTTCCCTTTTTAGTAATCTTGAGTATTATGTAGAACAATGCTACAAGTAGTGCCATAAGCACCATCGCCTGGAAATAGCCAAGCATATAAAGCGTTGCGCCTATAACAGCACTGTACTTTATATCGCCTGCTCCCATAGGGATTTTCAACAGGCTCGGTAGCAGGCATACAACAAATCCGAATACAAAGCTGATTAAAAATGCGAAAATATTATTCACAATGTCGTCAGCGTTTTCAGCCTTAACGCAATCGTATATAAGAAATCCGATATCTATTAAAAGCATTGAAAGCAGTAACGGATTTGGTATTTTTCTTACTAATGCGTCCACAAACGCAATACTGAATATCGGAATCAAAAGAAGCAGGTTCTTAGCTATATCTATATAACTCTGTGTTGTAAACACAACTCCTGCAGAAGCCGCAATCCCGAGCGCTACCGACAGCAGTCTGACCGGGGTTTTGTTCAGAGGTGCTACCTGGCCGGGGTCTTCAGTTCTCGATAATGTCAGTTTTTTTGACAATAGAATTGTAACAATTCCTAAAATTAAACCGTAAACAATAAAAACAATTATTTTGAAAACAATAGTTTTATTATTCATTTTCTCTCCTGGAAAATCTGCACCTTGTGCAAATTTATATTTTTCTTCATTCACATTGTACCATTTTTTATCAATTAATACAAGAGAAATTTACAATACTGTAAAATTTTGTGAAACATTAACAAATTGTGAACAGTATATTTGTCACATTTAACAAATGATTAGATATTTATTATAGATTTTCTCTATTATTGTCTATTTATATTGTCTATTTATTTAGTATATTCAACAACCTCGTAAACGTCTCTGTCATAAAGCGCAAGCTTCTTTTCAAAGTCGCTGAGCATTGTTTCGTGCTTCTTCATATTATAGTATTTTATTTTTCTGTTATCGTTAGAAGCGTCATAATACATACCCTTGCCCTTTTTGGAAACGGCAAACGCAAACTGATGAATAACCCTGTTATTTTTTATAACATCATAAAGCTTGATTTCGCCGTCACTGTCATAATAAATTGCAAACTCAGCCATTCCCCCGTCGTAGCCTGTTCCGGCTTTGAAATCCTTAGCCATAGCTTCGGTGAACACTTCAAGCGCGTCTGTTTTTTCATCTCTCTTAGCATATGTAACGGAGTATTCCTTAACGGAAGAAATATCCTGCGCGCGCATAAGATGTGAATCAGCTGTTGCGTAAATACCCTTTTCGCCGAGCGCCGCCATCCAGCCGAGCCAGCCGTATTCAGCGGTGTATCTTTCAACGCTCAGAACAAAGCCGTCGTCTGCAAGGTGTCTGTCTACAGCGTCGGCAAAATCAGAAAACGCCTCTTTGTACGACTCTTCCCTCTTATCTCTGTCGCCTATGAAATTAAGCCCTTTTGTCTTTTTGTCAGCTGCGTCAAGGAGACTTCTGAAGGAAGTAACGGCATTAAACTTTTCGCCGAGGTCAAGCTCGTATACATCGCTGCATACAAATTCAACGTTTGAAAGTCCGAACCACTCCGCAAGCTCCTTTGCGTTTTTGATTGCGCTTTCATTAATATCTATGCCGACAAAGTGAGACTCAGGGAAATTTTTAGCCATAAAGCAGGTTACGATTCCGCAGTCGCAGCACAAATCAAGCACCTTGCCGCCAAGCTTTTCACCGCAGTCAATTATAATATTTCCGATATGTCTGAATACGCCGCTGTCAAACGCCGCAGAGATATAAACCGAGCCCTCAAGCGAGCGGTTTTTAAGCTCATAAAACCTTGTGTTGTTTTTCGGCGCGCCCTCTGCTCTTGAGTTGAGCTCAGCCGCCATTTCCTTTGCGTACGCTCTGTCTGTTCTCATAGCAAGGCCTGCAATAAACTCATTGCCGTTCTTAATATACTTAAGACCGATTTTATTCATATATTCTTCAACCTGTGGATAAACCTGCATAATTATTCTCCCGTCATATTAGTATGAAATAAGTATATCAAAAATGCTGAGCTGTTGCAAGTGGCACCGTAAATAAAATGTTTACATTGAAATAAATATGTGTTATATTTAAGTTGAGAAAGTTTAAACACCGAAAACGAAGGTGATAAAAAATGAAAATGAAAAACAGAATACTGTCTTTATTTACAGCGATTGCAGTAGCTGTAACGATGCTGTTCGGCTTCGGCTTCAACGCGTTTGCAGACCAGATACGCTATTTTGAGCGCGGCGTTTTAACCGACGGCACAAACACAGCTTACTACATTGTTGACAAGGATGAACGGGTTCTCTACCTTACGGGAGACGGCATCTCCCCTGCGAGAACGCCCGATTATCCGAGCGCTGACGAAGGCCCGTTTGCAGGCAGAAGCGACATAACGCGTATCGTTATTGAGAATGACGTACAGCGCATAGGCGATTATGTTTTTGCAAACATTAAGAGCGTGGACACGCTTGAAATCAAGCCGACGCTTGTTTCAAACACAAGTATGTCCTCTAAGGCTATGATTGGATGTACGGGACTCCGTACCGTTCAGGGCGACAGCTCGTTTGTTTCAACCGACGTACTCGTTGAAGTAGTAAAGGGCGCAATTAACGCGTTTTCAGGCAACTGGCTCGGACTTGTAAGCAATGTTATTAACGTAGGTAAAGACGGCTTTACAAGCGACGGCAACCTGCCTGATGAAACGATTGACGCGCTGATTGACGATTACATCAATACGGGCGAGAGCATTTACTTTGACGACCTCTCAACCGCGATTGACGGCTATAATGAACGTAAGCAAAACCCCTGCTATTACGACAATACGTTTCATCATTCATATATTGACAGCGTTACAACGGCGCCGGGCTGTACCGTGGAAGGCGTTAGAACGTATATCTGCTCCTTCTGCGGCGATACATATACAGAGTCTGTTGAACCGCTCGGACATCTCTATGAAGAAGAGGTGTTATATGAGCCAACCTGTACGAAAAAAGGCGTAAAGGAATACACCTGTACACGATGTGGTGATGTAAAGCTTATGCCCATTACAGCAACGGGACATACGCCCGAGGTTATACCCGCAGTTGAGCCAAGCTGTTCAGAAACAGGACTGACCGAAGGAAGCCGCTGCAGCGTTTGCGGAGAAATAATCACACCGCAGGAAACCGTTGCAACAGTGCCCCACACATATTCATATGTATACAGCGATGAAAACGATGAGTACACAGCAATATGCGACATTTGCGGTTACACGGGTAACGAGTTTGAAAATGACATTTCGGCACTTGTTTCGGCAACAAGTATTGCAAAATCTCTTAATCCGAATGACTACACATCAGAGTCTTACAATTCATTATATACAAGCTTTGTAAAGTATATTAACTTGACAGAGTACAGCCGTCTTGCTTATCCGCAGTATGCTGTAGACGAAAAAACAACTGAGATACTTACAAAGATTAATGAGCTTGTTCCCTATCTTGAATTATCAATAAGCAGCGCGGAAGGCGGAGCGGCAAGCTTTACCGTTAATGAAGCTGAATACAGCGCACCGAAAAGAGTTAACGCCGTATTTGGTGACAGCGTAACGCTTACGGCAGTAGTTGAGGACGGCTACAGATTTGAGGGCTGGTACGAAACCGTTACACAGCGCTACCTTTCAAGAGATTTGGAGTATACATTTACTCTTACATCAAATACGTCGCTGAAGGCGATATTCATTCCTGTTTCAACAAGCACGCTTACCTTTACAAACGACACAGGTCAGATTGTTGAACAGGTTACAAAAACGACTCAGGAATGGTTTAGCGTTACAGCTATTGAAGAAGTATTCCCCGCTGTTCCGTACAAATACGGTTATACAAACGGAAGATGGGATTATTCCCCGTCACAGCTTCTTTCAAGGCTGAGAAGCGGCTACGACTGTACGGTTGAGCCGATTTACAATTCACTCGGCGTTACACTTCCCGAACAGCCTCATTCATCAGACGGAATTACTCCCGCGCTGACGCTCACATACGACCTTGTACAAAAGGAAGATTTAAGCTACGCAGGCTCGTTTATAATGGCAGCTGACATTCCCGATTCTTCAAAGGTTGTTGAAATAGGAACGTGCTTCTACAAAGCAAATGCAGACTTATTCAATCCGCTTGAGTTTGCTCTTACAATAAATAACAAAAACCTTGTAAGCAAATACGAGGGCGTTGACGAGAGTGGCATTTATATTACAAATATAAATAAGCTCACATCAAAATATAACTGGTCGGCAAGAGGTTATGTAGTTTACTATTCACCCGACGGCAAGCTCACAACAGCCTATACAAACCAGATTAATATTGTAGATAAAAGCATAGCTCAATAAACGCAAATTAAAAGAGCAGAGATTGTGAAAACAACCTCTGCTCTTTTGTTTTTACTTAGAATTCTGTATCTCCTTCGTTACCCGAGCCTTCTCCGCCCGGGTCCTGCGACGCTGTAACAACATCGGCTATAGTAAATTTTTCAATTTCTGCCTCAGGAGACAAATACTCTCTTTTCATTTGCCATGCCTCCCTATTAAACCATATCAGTTGATTCCATTACGTCAAGAGTTACTGAATATGGAAAATCATAGTTTACCGTTGCTATGAATTTTCCGTTTTCGTAGCTTGTATTTGAAAGCGTAACGCTGTACTGACCTGTATCAAGAACGTTGCCTATAGCTGTTGAGGCGTTTCCTGAAGGATTCTGTGCAGTTTTACTGTACTTAATACCAACTTTCGTGTAATCGACTGAAGCGCCCTGAGTTACAAGACAATATGCTCTGCACTTTGTTTCATCTACAACTGCTTTTCCGACTATTCCGATAAACGGAGCTTTTCTGTCAAGCTTAAACTTAACATAACTGTCCTCATCATAACCGAAGTAGTTATTCGGCGTTGAGGAAATGGTTGAAGCTGTTACAAGAACCGCACCGTCAGGAGTGTCGTAATAATAGTTTGAACCGTCCTTGTAAATCGGAACAAATTCAAGGTTGCAGTGAGAATAGAAATCATAACTGCTGCTGTAAGAAGCAACAGAATACTTATTGCCTGTCTTTACCGCCCACGCCCAGAAGGTGTTATTGCCTGAATACGTAACGGTAAAGTTTTTATTATAAGCAACTGTTGTTTCTGCAGAAACGGTTTCGCCCTTACTGTTTGTAACCGTGCCGTTATGAGCAGAAAGTGATATGTTTCCGTCAGTTGTGTAAACAGCTTTAACGGTTACAACCTTGTTGTTTTCATCAACCTCTTTATACCAATCACTTACAACCATCATAGGCATTGATACATATGGCTTAATGCTCTCAAAATTGCTGTAATCGTTTGTTTCGTGAGTATCTGAATACACGTGCTTTCCGTTAGCGTTATAGTATTTGTAAATATAGCCTGCGCTTACGGGAGCACTGGTTATATCGGCAGTTATAGTAAGATTTGAGCTGATTTTTTTAGTAAGCTCTGTATCACCCATAACAGTATTTGTTCCGCCTCCGTCAGTAACAGTTGTCCATTTAACAGTATCTTCGCCGCTTATAAAGTCTGACGGAAGAGCATAGGTTCTTGAAGAACCGAACGCAATACCGTTTTCTGTATTACTGCTTACCTGCGTGCCGTCTCTGTTTACAACATATGTTACGCTGAAGCTGTTATAACTTGTCGATGCCGAGATAACCGTATTAACGCCGTTAAGAAGCGCCGCAGTATTATTATCTGTATTATCCGATGCGGAGGTGCGCTTTAACTTGGTATTTGCGGCAACGCCTAGGATATCAGCTTCAGACGCCGTAACAGTATGATATACCGCAGCCTCCTGCGTATCAGCAACACTTGTCATAGCGCTTATTGAAGCCGAAGAATATTTATTTGTTTGCGCAATTTCCGTTCTTACAACCTGAAGCGCTTTATCAAACGCCTCATATTTTGAGGAATCGTCTACAGCAACAAGATTATTAAAAGCAGTTTCAAGATTACTGTGAGCATTATCCAGATTTGCCTGCTCTGTAGCTTTAGCCGTATCGAGCTTTGTTGCTTGAGCAAGCGCTGCATAGTCGTTTACAGTTTTTCTTGCCTGTGCAAACGGAAGATATGAATCATACGTATAATTTGCAGCAACTGCCTTATTATACTTGCTTCCTGCTGCAGCGTCTGTATCAATCTGTGTAAAGTCAGCTCGCTCTGCAAGATTGCTGTATGCAGTATCAAGCGCTGTTTTACAGTTTCCTGCAGTTGTGTTTGCCGCCGCGCTGTAACCGTTTTTCAGAGCGTTGTCAAATACAGCCTGTGCATTTTCGTATGCGGTTTTAAAGTTGTTGTAAGAAGTAGTAGTCCACTTTAAATCAGCATTGTTATATGCGTATTCGCCTCTTACGCCCTTTAAATCGCCAGAAGCGGCTGTATCAATAACAGTCTTAAGCGATTTGAAGTTTGCACAGCTGTCACTGACTGAGCTTATATTGCTTAAGCCCGAAGCTCCAGAGCTAAGCGTGCTCGCAATATCGCTTGCCTTAGTTGCAACGTTAGAATCTGTATATCCGCTGTTCGTAACTGATACGGTGCAATTATCAAAGTTAGTCAAAAGCGAAGTTAAATCGCCGTTTAAATACTCTTTGCCGTTAAAGTTGAGAAGCGACTTTTTAGCGCTTATCTGGTCAAGCGCAGACTTATAGTCAATTACGTAATAAACGTGACCGCTTGGCTGAACAGCCTGATAGTAATAACTTCCCCATTTTCTGCTAAAAAGATTTCCCTTTTCTTTTGTATCGTGTCTTCCGCGCCAGTACATATTAACGGTCTTGAGTCCGTTTGTAAAGCCCGAAGCGCCGCCTACATAATTTAACGTGTTTGCAAAAGAATAGAAACTTGACGCATTTGAACCCTGCTTTATATTATCGTTACCCGTAGCGGATTCAGATGTGGAGTTATTATATCCCGCCATGGTTTTTGAATGACCATTTGAACCACCCGAAGTCCATCTCAATATTTTAGTATCAGGCTCATCCTTGTTACCTGTTTCATATCTGTTTGCCCAGGCACCTGAAAGCTTGAAATTTGCGTTATCTGTTGCAACATTATATGCGTTTGTGGGATACCAACCGCACATTGCACGGTCATAACCTAAAGTCGCACCGCTGTTTCGCGCCGCAAACATTACAGGGATTTTCGTGGTTGTTGTTCCGTCGTAAAGTACAACTACTTTATACGGAGCAATACCGACCATTTCCATAGGCTCATTACTCGCAGTTATACGTGTTGCATGAGGAAAATTAGCAGGGGTAGACGCATATAAAAGTCCTGAAACATTTGAGCCAAGGCTTCCTGTGTCACCTGCAAACTGATATGTTGCGTTTGCAGTTGATTTACTCCACGCAGTCATATTTGCAATAGCGCCAACAAGTTCATTCTTTGCGTCTACGAGCTTTGCGTCGGTCACGTCCTCGCCGTTAGTTCCGTAAACTGCGGCGTCATACAGCTTCACAGCCGCAATATACTTTTCATAAGCGGCTTCCATATTTACATATGTTGTGCCGCCCATCATGCCGACGTAATTATCAATCTGTGTTTTGAGCGCGCTAATATTGCTGACATCTCCTGCCGCACTTGCCGTAATTGCATTAAACGGCATAGCGCAGATTAACATCAGCACTGAAAGTGATACCGCAATTGTTCTTTTTAATCCTTTCATTATCTTCGCCTCCAGCGATAATAGAAAATACATATATTAATAAATTAACTCATTTTTAATATAATATATTAACTCCGTTTTTTCAAGTACAAAACACAATTTTTGTATAAAAATATATCATTAAGCAAAATAGACGTTTTACTATTATCTCTTTTGTGCAAAACGACGAAAAAAAGACCTGCCAAAAGACAAGTCTTTCGTGGTGCACCTGACGGCAAGCTGACAACCGCCTATACAAACCAGATTAACATTGTTGATAAAAGCATAGCCCAATAAACAATAACCGAAAGAGACCTGCTATAAAGTAGGTCTCTTTTAATAATATTATAATTATATTTATGTGTCAAAGTCTTTAACAAAGATTTCAAACGATTTAATTACGATTATGTTTCTTCGGTATATAAATCAATCCGCTTCAGTTTAATATTATTATCATTTATGAATTTTAGCTCATCGCTCATATCAACCGATTTGAAAAAATCTTCGGTATTATCAAATTCATCAGACCAAATCAGACTTGAAAGCTCTTCATTTATCGGCTCAAAAATGATGTCCATATGGACTTGAATATATTCATCGTCATCGGGACTTCCCTTATATTGTCTAACGAGCGAAAAATAAAACTCGTCTTCTCCACTGAAACCAAAATCACCGGTTTCTAAAAGGCAGAGCTCTTCCTCATCACCGCAGTCTACCTTTTTACAAAACTCTTCAAATCCGTTTATATAATCGTTTACCGTTTTGGCGTTCTTTGTGATGCTTTTTAAGCTTTCTAATAAATCCATTTTTTCTCCTTTCAAATCAGTTTATATAAAAATTATAACACAAAAGATATAAATTAACAACACACTGTTTGTCCCTTCGTTTTGTTAATGTGCAGGTTCAAGTCCGTAACAATAAAAGACCTGCCAAAAGACAAGTCTTTCGTGGTGCACCTGACAGGACTTTCGTCAAATCATATTCCGTGATTGATGCATAACGTAAACCGTTATGCTGTGAATCACTCCATATGTTTTTCCTCTCAGCGACAGTACAAGTATCTGTCGCTGTATTTTGTTGATGTGCAGGTTCAAGTCCGAAACAATAAAAGACCTGCCAAAAGACAAGTCTTTCGTGGTGCACCTGACAGGACTTGAACCTGCACATCGTGAGATACCAGATCCTAAATCTGGCGCGTCTGCCAATTCCGCCACAGGTGCATATTAACTTTAACGACACGCGAGACTCTTGCGGTGCCCAAAATTCATTTCGCTTTCGCCTGAATTTTGACCGCGGCGCCATCCTTGCCTCGCTTCTTCTCGCACTGCGAGCGCTTCGGCAACGATGCTACCAATTCCGCCACAGGTGCATATTAACTTTTATACTGTACTTTCAACCTTTCTCCAAGGCAGAAATACAACAATGGTATATTACCACAAACCGAGAGGTATTTCAATCTATTTTTTCTGCTTTTTTATTCCGACTATAAACGGTATGTATTTATTGACAAGGTTGCAAAGCGGCGCAAGGATTACGAGCGACAGCACTGTAATTAAAAGATAAACTGCAATATGTCCTTTAAGATACTGCAATGTGAACAAGCCCGACGATACCGCGTTAAAGATGAGAATTACAAACGTACACATAGGAATATGGAAAGCGTAATAAAACATAGTATTCTGCCCGAACCACACCACAAATTTCGGCGTTTTAATATACCTTGCAAAAACGAAAATACCCATAATTCCGCAAAAAGCTATGAACATATCAAGAGCAAAGTTTTCGTAAAAATTTTCGTTCATATTAATATAACTGAAGCGCCCCGAAAGCTTGTTATAAACTATAGGCGTGAGGGCAAAAAAGACTGTTGAAACAAGCCCGGCAATATTCAAAATCTTCGTTTTTATCTTCATAAAATACGTCTTAAAATAATAGCCGAAAACACAAAACGGAAAAGCAATCAGCGTTTCGTTTACATTAAAAATAATATGCTTTTCGGGAAGCAGAAAATACCCTGCAACAAGCGAAATTACAGCTGTAATTATTATCGGCAGCGTCTTATTTTTAAAGGCTTTGAAAACAAAGAGCATTAATACGTTACAAAGAAACAAAACAGGCAGAAACCACATATAAATTGAGCCCGTAAAAACGCTGTAAAGCGAGGCTTTAAGCCAAACTGAAAAGGTCTTTCCCTCAAGGAAATAATTGCAGATACAGATAATAAAGCAAAGGTAAAAATAAGGAAGAAGTATTCTTGTAGCTCTTCCTTTTATAAATGCCTTTACGTCGTCAGTTTTTTTAGGATTAAACACAAAGCCCGACGCCGCAAAAAACAGAGGAAGCTTAATAAAGCTTGCATACGCCTGATACCATCTTACGCCGCTTAGTGCAAGATGACCGAGTATTACAAGCAGCATAGCAAGCGCTTTAATCACGTCAAGCCAATCGTACCTTATTTTTTTCTGAGTTAATGCTTCACCCATACTCTACCCTTTTATTTCCTCTTATCCGTAACGGTAAACGCCGCAGCATAAACAGCCTCAGCCCTGTGGCCTCTTAAAACTGCTGCACACTCATTGAGCGTACTGCCCGTTGTTTTAACGTCGTCAACAAGTAAAACCGTTTTATTTTCAACGCTTTCACCCGCCGCAAGTTCAATTGAGCCGTAAAGATTTACACGTCTTTTTGAGGCTGACGAAAAGCGCTGTGAGTCCGTGTCAATAGTTTTAACAAGAAGAGCTTCAAACCCGGAATCAAGAAGCGGCGCAAGCTCCTTTGCAAGTAGCTCAGACTGATTGTAGCCTCGTTTTCTCATTTTCTTTTCAGTCATCGGGACGGCGCAGACGCAGTCAAATTTCACATCGCCGAAATTACTTTTAACTGCGCTTGCAATCCGTTTACTCATCTCTGATTTCAGCTCTGTAAAATTATGATTTTTAAAGCGGATTATTCCCCTTTCCATACTGCCCTTATAGTAATACGGCGCAGTAAAAGCCTTGTATTTCGGTGAATACTTTTCCTTTTTACAAGTGCAGTGAGACTTTTCTCTTCCGCATTTAAGGCAGAGCTCGCCGCAGAGCATTTTTGTATTTTTACACTCCTCGCAGTACTCCTCCCTAACGCCTATAACCTCGCCGCAAAGCTTACAGCGTTTTGGATACAAAACAGTTAAAAAGGAATATAAAACATCTCTTATCATACGGTAAGATACCCCGCAACCTGATAGTAAATTTCCTCGTCAATGCCTTTAATCTGCATAATCTGTTCAACGCTTGTATACGAGCCGAGATACTCCCTGTATTCAACAATGGCATACGCGCGTTTTTCACCGAGTCCGTCAATTGTCATAAGCTCCTGGGCACTTGCTTTATTTAAATCAAGCGGGTATTTAACGGCGCTGTTTGTTGTTTTGGCAGATGTCGGCTGTGAGGTTGCAGCGTCTGCGCTTTTGTTATCAGACGTCGGGGCTTTTGCCGTTTCGCTCTGAGTTACACTCTGTGAAACTGAAACGCTACCGCTTTCTTTATAGATATCAGGCTGTCTGAGCGCGATATAAAAGAGAACGCCCGCTATAGCTATAAGCGCAACGCCTATAAGTGCAATTGTCTGTCTTGCCGAGTCGCTCATCTTTTTCTGCTCCGTTTTCCTTTGTGATTATTATTGTTATTTCTTTTGGGAATTTGTTTTCCTCTAACAAGGCACTTTTCACCGTTTCCGATTAAGTCAAACCTCTTAGCCTTCCTCAGCGCCTCTTCAACGAGCCCCTGATTTTTAGGATTGTAATACTGCAAAAGCGCCCTTTGCAGCGCCTTTTCGTGCGGCGTTTTGGCACAGTAGACTTCTTTCATCGTATAGGGGTCAAGCCCCGTATAATACATAGCTGTTGAAACCGTTCCCGGAGTCGGATAAAAATCCTGCACCTGCTCGGGACGGATATGGTTTTTCTTAAGAAATAAAGCAAGCTCAATTGCGTCGTCAAGCGTTGAGCCGGGGTGACTTGACATCAGGTAAGGAACAAGATACTGCTCCTTGTTTACCTCTCCCGTATACTTAAAATAACGCCTTGAAAACTCAATGTAAGACTCAATGTGAGGCTTACCCATCTTGTCAAGCACGGCGGCTGAGCAATGCTCGGGCGCAACCTTAAGCTGACCGCTGACATGGTGTTCAACAAGCTCTCTGAAAAAGCTGTCGTCTCTGTCCTCAAGCAGATAATCGTACCTTATTCCCGAACGGATAAACACCTTTTTTATTCCGTCAAGCCTTCTGAGTGAGCGTAGAATATCAAGATACTCTGTGTGGTCGCTTTCAAGGTTTTTACACACCTTCGGCGCAAGACACTTTTTCCCCACGCAGAGCCCGTGCTCCTTTTGGAATTCACATGAAGGCTTTCTGAAATTAGCTGTAGGACCGCCCACATCGTGAATGTAGCCCTTGAAATTCGGCATTTGAGTAAGAAGCTTCGCCTCGTTAACAATGCTTTCCTTACTTCTTGAGGTTACATATCTTCCCTGATGGAAAGCGATTGAACAGAAGTTACAGCCGCCGAAACAGCCGCGGTTGTGGGTAATTGAAAATTCAACCTCCTGAATACCGGGCACGCCGCCGAGCGCTTCATAGCTCGGGTGATACGCCCTTGTAAAGGGCAGCGAGTATACAAAATCGAGTTCCTCGGTTGTGAGAGGCGGCATAGGCTCATTCTGAACCACCATAAGCTTTGAGTGCTTTTGTTTAATAGCCTTGCCTCTTATATGGTCCTGCTCGTCCTGTTGAATTCTCGCAGCTTTGGCGTACTCGCTCTTACTTTTCGTAACATTTTCAAAGCTTGGACATTCGCGGCCTGTGTACGGCGTTTCACGAACGTCAACCTTGTAAACAGTACCTCTGACGTCGCGTATTGAATCAATACTCTCGCCGCTTTTCAGCCTCTCGGCAATCTCAACAACCTGCTTTTCCCCCATACCGAAAATGATAAGGTCAGCCATTGATTCGACAAGTATGCTCGGCTTAACCTCATCGTCCCAGTAATCGTAGTGGGCAAAGCGCCTGAGCGAAGCCTCAAGTCCGCCGATGATAACGGGAACATCGGGAAAGAGCTTTTTTACAGCTTTTGAATAAACTATAACCGCTCTGTCGGGGCGTTTGCCCGTTACCCCGCCGGCAGTATAAGCGTCTGTTGAGCGCTTTTTCTTTGCTACGGTATAGTGAGCAACCATAGAGTCTATATTTCCGCTTGTGATAAGAAAGCCGAGCTTGGGCTTTCCAAACTGCAAAAAATCAGCCGTGCTGTGCCAGTCGGGCTGGCTTAGTACGGCTATTTTAAAGCCCTTTGCTTCAAGGACTCTCGTTATAATTGCCGCTCCAAAAGACGGGTGGTCAACATAAGCGTCGCCTGTGATGTACACAAAGTCAACCTCTTCCCATCCTCTTTGCAGCATATCCTTTTTATTAATCGGAAGAAATCTGTTCATATCAACTCATTGAGAAATAATCTTCGCCCTCTTCTTCCTCGTCGTCCTCTTCATAGCCTTCAATTCGCTCATCAAGCGGATACGGCGGAAGCTCGTTTTCATCGAAGCTTATCTGCTCTGTATTTTCCGCAGTAAAATCCACCTCGTCAGACGGAGCGCTTCCGTTTGCCTGCATCTGAATCCACTGCTGTTTATTAATTCTGATTTCTCTCGGCTTTGCGCCGTCCTGCGGGCCTATAACGCCCTTTTCTTCAAGCTGGTCCATAATCTTTGAACCTCTTGAATAACCAACGCCGAGCTTTCTCTGAAGGAAGGATGTTGAGGCTCTTCCGTTATCAAGCACAACGTCAACCGCCTGCTCAAATAACGGATCAAGATTTTCACTACTTTCAACATCGTCAAATGCCGATGAAGCACCCTTCTCCTGAACTGCTCTGCTTTCAATTTCCTTGCTGATTTCGTCGCTGTACTGACTTTCACCCTGATTTTTAATGAAATCGCAAAGCTCCTCAACCTCTTCGTCTGAGATGAAACAGCCCTGAACACGAAGCGGCTTGCTTGAGCCGATAGGTGAATAGAGCATATCGCCTCGTCCGAGAAGCTTTTCCGCTCCGCCTGTATCAAGAATTGTTCTTGAGTCAATCGCCGACGAAACAGTAAGCGCAATACGCGAAGAAATATTTGCCTTAATCAGACCTGTAATAACGTCAACCGACGGTCTCTGAGTAGCGATAACAAGGTGCATACCTGCCGCACGCGCCATCTGTGCAAGACGACAGATTGAGTCCTCAACCTCTTTAGGCGCTGCCATCATCAAATCGGCAAGCTCGTCAATACATATGACGATTTTAGGCATAGGCTCCATATCCTTATGCTTTTGAACATACTTATTATAGCCTGCAATATCTCTCACGCCCGTATCGGAGAACGCCTGGTAACGCTTGAGCATTTCGGCTACCGCCCAGCCGAGCGCACCGCTCGCCTTACGCGCGTCTGTAACAACGGGTACGAGAAGGTGGGGTATATTTTCGTATTTAGAAAACTCAACCTTCTTCGGGTCAATCATAAGGAATTTGACCTCGTCGGGCTTAGCTCTGTAAAGAATTGAAACAATAATCGAATTCATACATACGGATTTACCCGAGCCCGTTGTACCTGCAATAAGCAGGTGAGGCATTTTTGCAACGTCGCAAAATACAGTATTGCCCGCTATATCCTTACCGATTGCGGCAGAGAGAAGCGATTTCTGTGAGTCAAATTCGCTGTTATCAATAACCTCGCGCATTGAAACCATATTCTTGACGTTGTTTGGAATTTCTATACCGACAGCCGCCTTGCCGGGAATCGGCGCTTCAATACGCACATTTGTAGCAGCAAGGTTAAGGGCAATTTCCTTTGAAAGATTTTCAATTTTTGAAATTCTTACGCCTGCCGCAGGCTTAAGCTCATAACGCGTAACCGTAGGTCCGCGTGAAATATCTGTTATCTCAGCCGAAACGCCGAAGGAGGCAAGCGTTGAAATAAGAAGTTCAGCCGTGCTTTTAAGCTCTGAGCTAATATCCTTTTCGTTTTTCTTCTTGCCCACTGCGAGAATATCTACAGACGGAAGCTGGTATTCCTCAACGGTCTTGTTCATATCGTCGTCGCTGACGGTGAATTCGCTATCGTCCTTTGAGGCCTTGTCAGGATTTTTCTCAGCTTCCTTTTTGCTGTCTTTTTTCTCCTCGCTTGCGTCCTTGACTATATCGTCAATTGACTTGCCCTTTCCGCGCTCCTCCTGATTGCGCTTTGTTGACTCGTTGATTTCACGAATCATACTTGTCATATCGTCGCTCTCAGGCTCCACGCCCTCGGACTCTTTTGTAGCGTCGGTCTTTTTCGCTTTTTTCTTTTTGTTTTTATTCTGATTGTCAACAACCTCGCCGTCAGCCGTCGGCGGCTCATCGTCAAGGAAAACGTCAATGCTTCCCGTTCTTCTTCTCTCACGTCTTTCCTCAATGTACGGCGTTGCCTTTTCAACTGCCTTTTTAACGGGCTTTGCGGTATTTTTAAAGAACTGATTAACCGTAACCTTTGAAAGCAGAAGAATGTCAACAAACGCAAGAAGAAGCGCTATTACAATTGCGGGCGCTTTGCCCATTGTAAGAAGCAGCCAGCCGAACAGCGCGCCGAAAAAGCCGCCGTTAACCTCGCCCGGAGCTTCCCTGAACGCCTCCTTTACCGCGTCGCCGAAAGCCTCGCCCGAAGTGTGCGGGAATATATGTATAAGCGTAGAGATTATGAAAACGAGAATCAGAATCAAAACACCGTTAAATACCATTTTTCCGCTGTTTTTCTTAACGGTAAACAAAAAGGAATAAACAAGGCTTAAAATCGGAAAGATTATAGCCGCAACCCATCCGAAAAGCCCTATGTATGTATTGTGAAGCCACTGCCATACGCTTTCGCCCTTCAGTATTGCAATAAAGAAAAACAGTACAGACAACGCAAAAATAATAATTGAAATAAGCCTTGCGTTGCTGTCGTTAAGATATTCAACGTCCTTAGGGCGTGACTCGCCCTTTGACGCCGTTTTTTTGTTTTTTGTATTAGCCATATTACACCTGTCTTTTATCTTACTATAAGCTGGATTGCGCCGATTATAACTGCGAGTCCGCCAAGCGCGAAATCATAGTAAGAGAAATATTTTAAATACCCTTTTTTAATTATAAACTTAAGAAGTCTTGTACAGATAAACGAAGCGGCAACCGAAATCACAAGTCCGAGTATCATAGGAATTACAGCCGCTTTATACGTTGCCGCAGCCGCCTCAACTATTCCCATAACGAGTAAAACGGGAACGCTCATTACAAGGCAGTATCTGAATGCGATAGTCTTTGTTACGCCGAAAATTATAAGAATTGTAAACACGCCTGCTGTAAGCGACATTCCTGCAGTCGGTACAAATACTACCGAAGCAACGCCAACTATAAGCGCAGGAATGAGTGAAACGGGCTTGTCATTTCTTGAAACGGTCATCTGCCTTACTGCTAAAAACAGCATTAGACCGATAAATGCAATCATCACGCCCTCGTCAAGAATTGTTCCGTTATAGCTCAGCGAACGAAGGAGCTTGTAAAGAAAGCCGTAACGTCCTATCGGTATGAGCCATAAAAGCATAGGAAGAAAAGAAATCATAACCATATAAAGAAGATTTCTTGCGGGCGGCGCGTTTTTAACTGTAAGATTTTTATGTATAAGGTCCTTGCCTGCGCCGACAAATTCCAGCGCCAGCCTTTTGAAAATGCTGAAGGACGCCAGAACAATTCCTAAAGCTATTCCTATATGTACCATTCCCGTAACCTGCCAGACAGCTCCGTTTGAAGCGCCTGAAAAGTCATGGAATATTGCGCTGTGCCCAGATTCGCTAATCGGCATCAGCCAGCCTATTGCCTGAAGAATAGCGTTTAAAATCGCATTTATAATTGACATTATTTCTTCCTCCGAAAAGTACGGCGTTGTCAAGATAATACCCCGCCCTTATATAGTCGTAGGGATTAGTTGACATTACGGCAGAGGTATTCTGCTCTTTTATCCCGTTATAAAAAACCGTATCAAGATTCATCACTGTGTAAAGCATTGTTACCCTCTCCAATCTGAGAATTAAGAAAATCAAGCGCGTCAGAAAGGCCTCCGAGCTCGTCAATAATTCCGCACCTGACGGCCTCCTCGCCGTCAAGCACGCTTCCCACATCCATTATCAGCTCGCCCGTCTTCATCATAAGCGCTCTGAAGTCCTCTGCACTTATTTTTGAATTACTGTCAACAAAGCGGATAATTCTGTCCTGCATTTTTTCAAAATAGGACATTGTCTGCGGAACGCCGAGAACAGTTCCGTTCATCCTTACGGGGTGAACTGTCATAGTAGCGCTCTTGGCGATAAAGCTCTTTTTACAGCTTACTGCAAGCGGAACGCCGATTGAATGACCGCCGCCGAGAACAAGCGACGCCGTAGGAGTTTTCATAGTTGAAAGCAGCTCAGCAATTGCGAGCCCCGCTTCAACGTCTCCGCCTACTGTGTTGAGAATTATCAACAGCCCCTCAATTTCCCTGCTCTCCTCAATTGCAACAAGCTGAGGGATAACATGCTCATATTTAGTTGTCTTATTGTGAGAGGGTAAAATGATATGCCCTTCAACCTGACCGATAATTGTAAGACAGTGTATAAAATGACCGTCCTTCATTACGGTTATTGAGCCGCTCTCAAAAGCGCTTTCGCTTTTCTTTTCATTTTCACTCACAATTTCTTCTTCGTTTTCACACATAGCTACACCTCAAATATAGTATGTCGCAAAAACGCAGATTTACACATATAGTATTTTAACATTATTATAAACAAATTTCAATATTATATTGTAATTTTATAAATATAAGTAATATATATACATAATTTACTCTTGAAACGCCCTTTTAAATGTGATAGAATATTTTGTAATGTTTTAACGGAAGGACTTGATTAAATGAGCGGACATAATAAATGGAGCACAATTAAGCATAAGAAAGGCGCTAACGACGCGGCAAGAGCAAAAATTTTTACAAAGATAGGAAGAGAGCTTGCCGTTGCTGTTAAAAACGGCGGTCCCGACCCGAATAATAACGCAAAGCTTCGCGACGTTATTGCAAAGGCTAAGCAGAATAACGTGCCTAACGATAATATTGAACGTATGCTCAAGAAGGCTGCGGGCGATACAGACTCAACAAACTATGAAGAAATCGTTTACGAGGGCTACGGTCCGAGCGGAGTTGCAGTTGTTGTTGAAGCGCTTACAGATAACAGAAACCGTACCGCTGGCGAGGTTCGCCACTACTTTGACAAGGCGGGCGGAAATATGGGTAACCCGGGCTCGGTTACGTTTATGTTTGCAAAGCAGGGCGTAATCATAATTGAAAAAGAGGATGTTGACGAGGACCAGCTTATGGAGGACGCGCTTGAGGCCGGCGCTTCGGACTTCCTTACAGACGAAGAGGATATATTTGAAATAAGAACCGAAACAAACGACCTCGGCGCAATCCGCGACGAGCTTGAGAGCAAGGGCTACACTATACTTTCCTCTGAAGCCGCATATATTCCCTCAACCTATACTCGTCTTGAAAGCGAAGACGATATGAAAAAGATGAGCAAAATGATTGAGATGTTTGAGGAAAACGACGACGTTCAGAACATCTATCACAACTGGGAAAACGAGGACGAATACGAAGAATAAAAAACAAAAAACTCTGTACAGTGTACAGAGTTTTATTATTTTACTTATTTCTTTTCAGCAGTTTCCTGCTCTTCGCTTGTCTTTTTAAGACGCGCTTCAAAACGGCTTATGTGCTCGTCGCCGTAAGGTGAGTCAGCGGCGGAGAGGTCTGCATCAAGAAGCTTCTTAACCTCTTCCTTGAATTCGTCCTTTGAAATCTCATCGTCCTGATAAGAAGCCTTGAGCTCAAGATAGATTGTGTATCTTCTGTCCTGCTGTTCTCTCTTTGCGATTTCAGCAACAACGCCGTCCTCATACTCCTTGAAGTTGTCAAAAGCCTTTTTAGCGGCTGCCATAGCCTTTTTCTCGGCCTTTTTCTCTTTTTCCGTAATCGGAACTACAACCGCCTGAGGAGTCTTTGTTCTCGTTGTCTTTTCCTCGTACACAGCCGCAACGGATTCAACATCGCCCTGTGCGATAATCTTACCGTGCTCAAGCAGAATTGCCTTATTACAGATTGCCTTAACCTGTTCAATGCTGTGAGATACGAAAAGAACAGTAACGCCGTGGTCAAACATAGACTTAACTTTTGCAAGACTCTTTTTTCTGAACTTAGCGTCACCAACCGAAAGCACCTCGTCAAGAATAAGAATGTCAGGCTCTACAGCCGTTGCAATTGAAAAGCCGAGACGAGAGCGCATACCCGAGGAGTAGTTTTTAACGGGCACCTCAATGAAGTGGCCGAGCTCCGAAAAATCAATAATTTCTTCAATCTTACTGTCAATATACTCTCTTGAATAGCCGAGTATAGCGCCGTAAAGATAGATATTTTCCCTGCCCGAATAGTTGGGGTCAAAGCCTGCGCCGAGCTCAAGAAGCGGAGCGATAACGCCCTTCTTCATAATTGTACCCTCAGTCGGCTTGTAAACTCCTACAATAGTTTTGAGAAGCGTACTCTTACCTGCGCCGTTAAGACCTAATATCGCAAGACGGTCGCCCTTGTATATCTCAAAATTAACATCGTTGAGCGCAATGAAATTGTTGTATTCAAGCTTACCCTTTACAAGTCTGATAAAGTATTCCTTAAGGTTGTCTACCTTCTCCTTATTAAGGGTGAATTTCATTGTTACGTGTTCAACCTTTACTACGGGCTCAAGCGCTTCCTCGCAGAGCTCTTCAGTAATTTCGCTGTTTATTTCTGCCATATTCAAATCCTCTATTTTTTACTGTCTCTGTTAAGCTTCCACACCGTTGCCATAAGCACAAGCGCGGTTGCAAACAATACCGCCGCCGATACTCCGACAACGGCTTCGCATCGGTTAACATAGTTCATAAATGCGCTTGCAACATAAGCGGGATAAAGCACAAGAGTTTTTGTGTGCTTCACAATTTCAAGCCCGATTATAAGCGCAAGATTTATAAGCCCCGCTGCGTTTACGCCGTGAATAACGCTCCTCAGCGCTCTGTATCTTCTTTCGCCTATTGATATTATTATCAGAACAAGCACAAGCGATACAACAGCTGTTGCCGCTATTCCCACAGTACCGCCGATACTGCCGATATTTATAACGGTTTCAAGCGCGTCAAGATGAGCAATTTCAAGCTTTTCAAGAAGATAATCGCAAACAAGGTCGCTGAGCTTTTCGGCGCCCTTTTTCTGCTTTTTATCAACCGTAAGCGACTTTGCCTGAACAGTGGCGTTAATCTGTTTTGTAATATCCTTTTTTAAAGATTCAACGTTGTCCTCATAGGTGGTTTTTGTAAACTCCTCAGAGGTACCGAGCGCACCTGAAATATATGCGTTTATTATTGAGTGAACCTTTTTATAGCTCACCGCGGAATCAAGCGTATCCTCGGGAAGCATATTCGCTCTGCACAAATCGTGGGAGTATTCAAGCACATCGTCTCTGAAAGAGGCAACATACTCCTCGTCCGTAAAAATTCCCGCTATGGTCTTAGGCGCCGCAAAGTTAAATTTTATGCAGCAAAAAAGACTGAGAAGCGAAACGCTTAGCGCAAGCGCAAAGGCGAGAAAGCCTCTTGCAAACTTCTGCGCTTTTGTATCAGAGGTGTGATGATGTTTTGAACTGCTCATTTCTGCACCTCCTCAAGCTGCGGGCCCGATTCAATGTCGGCAAGAACATAAAGACTCTCGTCGTTCAAATACGAAAAAGCAGTGTCGTCGCTCTCTGTTACAAGAAGCAGACTCTGATTCATTGTATCAGCGGGCGGCTCGGTTGCCGTCGTTATATCGCTTACGCTGTAAATGAATGTACCCCACGAGGTTTCAAGCTTAAGCTTGTCCCCTATTTTTAAATTTTTAAGCGATTTGAACGTGTCGGCGCGGTAGCCGTAAAGCTCGCAAACTCCCGTATCACCGGGAAGAATGTCTGTTTTCATACCTGCTCCCTGCCTGAACGACGCTCTGTTTCTGCCGAAGAACACATCGCACGAAAGCCCTGTTTCAGCGCAGCTTAGCTGAGCCGCCTTGTCGCCCACTTTAAGCTCGGGGCGCTTTACAGTGCCCGAATTCTGCGCACTCGGGACAAAGCCGTCTGAATTCAGCTCAATATCTGAAATTGAATAGCTGAAGCTCGGCTGAGCCTTATGCACAAGATTTACGGCATAGTTAAGAGCTACAAGGCACATCGGAACAACGATTATCATTGAAGCCGCAAGGTAAATAAGCGGCGTTGTGATGTACGGTATAACCGCGCGGTGCTTTTTTCTTTTTCTCTTTTTTTCACTCATAAATAATCAACCCTGTTAAAATCAATTATTATTTATCAAGCGGTTTCATTGTCGGGAAGAGCAGGACGTCTCTGATTGAATAGCTGTCGGTAAGAAGCATAACAAGTCTGTCAATGCCGATACCGAGGCCGCCCGTAGGAGGCATACCGTATTCAAGCGCAGTAACGAAATCGTAATCAATCATATTAGCCTCGTCGTCACCTGCTTCCCTGAGCTTCATCTGAGCCTCAAAACGTCCCATCTGGTCAATCGGGTCGTTAAGCTCTGAATAAGCATTTCCGTACTCGCTGCCCATAATAAAGAGCTCAAAGCGCTCTGTAAGCACGGGGCAGTCGGGTTTTCTCTTTGTAAGCGGAGAAACCTCAACGGGATAGTCCATAATAAATGTCGGCTGAGTGAGATTGTCCTCAACAAATTCCTCAAAGAAGGAATTGAGAATGTCGCCCCACGTTGCCTTACCGTTTTCTATTTCAATATCCTTTTCCTTAGCAATTTCAATAGCCTTTTTGTTGTCGCTCATAAACTCAGCAAAGTCAATGCCTGTGTATTCCTTAACGGCGTCAACCATTGTAAGACGTCTGAACGGACTTTCAAGGTCTACCTCAGTACCGTTAAAGGTAATGTGAAGATTACCATCGCAAACCTCGTTAGCCGCGTTTCTGATAAGTGCCTCGGAAATGTCCATCATTCCGTGGTAATCCGTAAACGCCTGATAAAGCTCAATACAGGTAAACTCGGGATTGTGCTTAACGTCCATACCCTCGTTTCTGAAATTACGTCCGATTTCGTAAACTCTTTCCATTCCGCCTACGATAAGTCTCTTGAGGTAAAGCTCTGTTGCAATACGGAGATACATATCAAGGTCGAGCGTGTTGTGGTGAGTTATGAACGGACGTGCGGAAGCGCCGCCCGGAATAATGTTGAGAATCGGCGTTTCAACCTCAATAAAGCCGAGATTGTCAAGATAATTTCTGATTGAAGTAATTATCTTTGAGCGCTTAATGAACGTCTCCTTAACGTCAGGATTCATTATCATATCAAGATAACGCTTACGGTATCTTGTGTCTGTATCGGTTAAGCCGTGGAACTTTTCGGGAAGAGGAAGAAGAGACTTTGAAAGGAGTCTGATTTTCTGAGCGTGAACGGAGATTTCGCCCGTTCTCGTCTTGAATACAAAGCCCTTGATTTCAACTATATCGCCGATATCCCAGGTTTTGAATTCTTTAAAGGTTTCCTCACCGACGTCGTTCATACGAACGTAAGACTGGATTCTTCCGTTTCTGTCCTGAATGTCAACGAAGTTAGCCTTACCCATATCGCGCCAGGTCATAATTCTTCCCGCGATAACAACCTCTTTGTTTTCAAGCTCATCAAAGTTTGCCTTTATTTCATCGCTGTGATGAGTCTGCTCGGCAAGAGTAATTTCAAACGGGTCGCGCCCGCTGTCCTGAAGCGCCTTGAGCTTGTCAATTCTTATCTGCTTTTGCTCGTTTTCAGAGAGAACGACCTCAGCCATTTTCATTTGAGCGGCGTTTGCGTTGTTTCCGATTTTTGTTATAATGTCAAGTACCTCTTCCTCGGTGTCCGCGCTTCCCTCAAGAGCAACCGCGCCCGTCTGCAAGAAAAGGGTATACTTAACCTTGTCGCCGTCTTTTTCAACAAGATATTTCGGGTTCGTTTTCTCCTCGTCGCCGATAAGAGTATTCTGAACCTTCATTCTGCTGTTCTTCTTAACAGCCTTTACGCCTCTTTTGCAGGCGTCCTCCTTGTCAAAAACAGGAGATGTACCTACAGCCGCATCATCTATAAAGAGGGTGAAATCAAAGGAGTCATCCCCCCTCTTTGTTATTTCAAATCTTCCTGCCATAGCGTTACCTCTTAATTATCCGTATTTCCTTTAGTTACCTTTTTAATCTGGAATTCAATATTTCCTACAGGCGCTTCAACAACAACAGTGTCGCCCTTCTTTGCGCCCATAAGCGCCTTGCCCACGGGGCTTTCGTCAGAAATCTTACCCTCTGCAGGATTTGACTGGTTATAGCCAACAATTTTATAAGTGAGCTTAGCCTTGTCGTTTTTGCGAACAACCTGAACTGTGTCACCCATAGAAATTGAATCGTCATCAAGAGACTCAACAATTTCGGAATGCTCAAGCTGATACTCAAGCTCGCCTATACGCGCCTCAATTTTAGCCTGCTCTGATTTTGCTTCGTCATATTCGCTGTTTTCACTAAGGTCGCCGTATGAACGCGCAACCTTGAGCTTTTCAGCTATATCGTCACGGCCTACGCTTTTAAGATGTTCAAGCTCAGCCTCAAGCTCTGCCTTGCCGGCAGCTGTCATTTTAAATACCTTTGTTGCCATATCAAAAACTCCTTTTAAGATTTTTTACAGAATTTAACTAATTAATTATATATTATATATAAAGATAAGTCAATAAAAATATTTTTTTGAAAAATTCAAATTTTTTACGCCGTTTAATATTCGTTTAATCTTTGCAATGTATTATTCAATCAGCAAAGGGGAAAACCCCCAATCCCCTTTGGATAACATTTTTTTCATTTTTCATACTCTCCTTAAAAAGGCTCAACCCACACGCTACGTGTGGGTTGAGCTTTTTTATTACTGCTTATCTGTGTTAATAACGTCAATGTCGTTAATTACTGTATTCTGCGAACGTCTGAGAGCAATATCCTTAGTAGGCGTAAAGAGATAGTAGCAGCCGTACCACGAGTCAGAACGAAGAACGTCAAACGTAGTGTATACCTCGTTATTCTCGCTGTTGTAGTGGATATCCTTTCTTATTCCCGTTCCGTACTTGCCCTCTCTTGTATTCGGGTCAAAAATGATTACGTTATCGTCGTCAATAATTCCGCAGATAACTATAAAGTGGCCTCCCGTAAACGAGAAGAGCGGAATTTTACCTACGTTTGCAACGGCAAGATAACCCTTCTTAAGATGCTCTCTGAGCTTTGCGTTATCGTCCGTAATCTCGCACGAAATACCGTAATCCTGCCAGAGAAGCTCGGAAGCTCTCTTCATATCTGAGCCCGACTCTATTCTGCAGCCGTAGTCAAGCATTTTCTGCGTCATCTCTTCAAGCGTTACGTCATATGTTGTTGAATTTCGGATAATCATAAGCGCCGAGCATACGCCGCAGCCGCTTGAGGAAATTGTTGCGTTGGGGCGTGTTTTATGAGGATACGGAAGCGGATTTCCGCGCTGAGGGATAAATATCTGAGGTGCAAGAGACGCAACGCCGTTTTCATCAGACGTGTAAACAACGTTTTCAAACAGAGCCTCGCGCTCCTTACAGAGCTTACCCTCGGCGTCAAAAAGATACTTGACAGAATCTATTTCGGCAACGCCTCTTTTGGCAACGCCCTTTTCAATAAAGTATCTGTCCTCGCCAATATTTTTCCAGCCTGTAAACGATGTGAGCTCACCGTTTTCAAAGTATCTGAGCTTGCCCTTGTATTCGGCAACGCCCGATGAAAGCACGCCGTCCTTAAGATAATGCGGCAGACCGCCGTAAAGCTTAATTCCCTGCGCAGTCTTATCAAATGTGCCGTTTGTGTACCACCTTCCGTCATGGAGACCGTCAGAGGTGATTCCGTTAATAAAATCGTAGTATTCCCCGTCAACAAGAAGCTTTCCGTTAACGCTTGTGTCAACAAGACCGTTTTTGAAAAACGCACCGTCAAATACGCCGTTTGCAAGCGCACCGTCGGAAAGAAAATATCTTATGTTATCAATAGTCTTGTAGCCGGAAACGTCGCTTCTGAGTCCGCCCACATAGTAAATGCTTTCAAATATTCCCGTAAAGAAATAGCCTGCCATAAAGCAGTAGTTTTTACCGTTTACGCCGTGAAGCCCCGAAAAGCCTGAATCGGCAATTCCGTTTTTGTAATAACAGCCGTCAAAATAACCGTTGAAGAGCTTTCCGTCAACAACATAATAGGTGTGCTTGCGGAAAACCTTAAAGCCCGTAAAATCCGAGGCTATCTTTCCGTTTTCATAGTAGAAACCGCCAATCGGACCGCTGTAAAAATTAAACTTATTTGTAAAATCAACAGCCTTGTCTGTGCTTTCGTCCTTTTCAATTTCGCCCTTGACAAATTCGTATTTCTCACCGTCAATGCTGTAGCTTCCGTTAAGCGAGGAGCACCATACGCCGCCGCTGTAAAAACGGTTTCCGTAAATGCCCGTATACGGCTTACCCTGGCGAAGATAATACTCATCGCCGCCTATTTTCATAATTGCGTTAAGGTTACTCTCTCTTGCGCCGTCTGAATAGTAAACGTCGTTGTAAAGCCCGCTGATAGCGCTTCCGTTTCTCTCAAGCCTGCCCGAATTGTTTACAGTTACATCAGTGCTTTTATCCGCGGCAAAGGAAGAATAAGGCGCAACCAAACAAAACGCCAGTATCAGCGCAATAATACACGACATTTTTTTCATTCCCTCACCGCCTTTACTTTTAAATTAATTCTATTATATAACAACGAAAAAATTTTTCAATAGCATAACAAAATATTTTAGAAAAAATGCGGGCGAATTCCGCCCGCTGCAAAATTATTTATCAATCATTAGGAATAAACGCCTTGTGGATTGCCGTAACGGCTCTGTCCGCCTCTTCAGCGTCGATGATAACGGAAATCTTAATCTCTGAGGTAGAAATCATTTTAATGTTAATTCCTCTGTCAAAGAGCGCCTCAAACATCTTTGTTGCAGTACCGGGGTGTGATTCCATACCTGCGCCGACAATTGAAACCTTTGCAACGCTTGTGTCGCACACAATCTTTGCGCCGCCGAGGAAACCGAGTCCCTCAAGAAGCTCAACTGCAACCGGACCGTTATCCTTATTAACCGAGAAAACAATATCCTTGGTTCCGTTTCTTCCGAAGGACTGAAGAATAATATCAACGTTTATATTTTTCTGTGAAAGCTTTGAGAATATTTTGAAAGCAACGCCCGGGTTATCCTGAACTCCGAGAATTGAAACAAGAGCCACGTCCTTATCCTGCGTTACGCCTCTGATTAACATTTTTTCCATATTTGCTACCTCCTTGACAATAGTTCCGGGAACGGGGTTGAGAGAAGAGAGAACCTCAAGCTCAACCTCATATTTTTTAGCCATTTCAACGCTTCTGTTATTGAGCACCTGAGCGCCGAGCGTTGCAAGCTCAAGCATTTCGTCATAAGTAATTTCCTTAAGCTTCTGCGCGCCCTCTACCTTTCTCGGGTCTGCTGTATAAACGCCTTCAACGTCGGTAAATATCTGGCATTTATCCGCGTGAAGCGCCGCCGCAATAGCAACCGCAGAGGTGTCTGAGCCGCCGCGTCCGAGCGTTGTTAAATCGTCGTATCTGTTTATACCCTGAAAGCCCGCAACTACAACAATATTGTGTTTTGCAAGCTCAGCCTGAAGTCGGTTAGGCTTGATGTTTTTTATTCTTGCCGCGCCGTAAACAGAGTTAGTGTTAAAGCCTGCCTGCCAGCCAAGAAGGCTTATAACGGGAAAGCCCATAGACTCAATCGCCATAGCGAGAAGCGAGATAGAAATCTGCTCGCCTGCCGCAAGAAGCTGGTCAAGCTCTCTCTTTGGTGCGTTTTCGTTAATTTCAGCTGCCTTTTCAATTAAATCGTCTGTGGTATCACCCTGGGCGGAAACAACAACTACAACGTCGTTACCCGCTTTGTAAGTGTCGCTTACGATTTTTGCAACATTGCGTACCCGTTCGGCGTTGGCAACAGACGAGCCGCCGAACTTCTGAACAATAAGTGCCATATAATTCTCCTGTATTAATAATTTGTTACTTTGATTATGTTGATTGTATTAATTGCGTCAAGCTTCTGTCTGAGCTTGTTTTCTGTCATTTCGTCAGTTATGAACGCAACCTCGTCTGACGGCTGACCGTATCTTGTAAGGAACTTAACCTCGCTGAAAATACGCTGAATTTCAGACTGTTTCGCCTTTGCGCGAACGTAGAAAGGCATTGTGATTTTTTCCTTATGGTCAATAACGTAATCCTCGCTGCCCTCGCCCCAGCCGAAAATCTTTCTTCTCTGGGTGTGCTTTGCGGCGTCAACCATATCCGCAACAACTGCAGAAGCTGTGGGAAGCTTACCTGCGCCCGGACCGTAGAAGCAAACGTCGCCGACAGCGTCGCCTCTTACAAGAATTGCGTTGAACACGCCGTTAACGCTTGCAAGCTGCGAGCCGTTGAAAACTACGGCAGGACTTACAAAAGCCGCAATTGAGTTTTCGTCAATATACTTAATCTGACCGAGAAGCTTTATTACGCCCTTTGCAGACGAGATATACGCAACGTCCTCAAGCGTAATTTTCGTTATGCCCTCACATTCAACCTGATTTGGATAAACGTGTTTTCCAAAAGCGAGAGAAGCCAGAATACAAACCTTGCGGCAGGCGTCAAAGCCTTCAATATCCGCCGTCGGGTCTTTTTCGGCATATCCGTTATCCTGCGCAAGCTTAAGCGCGTCCTCAAACGTCATACCGTCCTCTATCATCTTAGTCAGAATAAAGTTAGTTGTTCCGTTTAAAATACCCGCAATTCCCTCAATATTGTTTGCCGCAAGACACTGGTCCATAGGTCTGATAATGGGAATTCCGCCGCCGACTGACGCCTCAAAAAGATAGTTTACTCCGTGCGCCTTTGCCGTTTCAAGAAGCTCAAGCCCCTTTTGTGCAACAAGCTCTTTGTTTGAGGAAACTACGCTCTTCCCCGCTTCAAGAAGCTTTTTTGTGAATTCGTAAGCGGGATTGACTCCGCCCATTGTTTCCGCTACAACCTCAATTTCGCCGTCGTTCAGAATCTCATTGAAATCCTTAGTGAAAAGCGAAGCGTGAGGGTCGTCGGGAAATTCACGCAAATCAAGAATTCGCTTAACCTCAAGCGCCACTCCGTCTGTGCGTTTTTTTATAACCTTTTCGTGTGATTCGATTACCTCTACGACTCCGCTTCCAACCGTGCCGTAGCCCATTACTGCAACCTTCATATTGTCCCTTTCTTTATCGGCGCTAAACGAGGCTTGCGCTCTCAACGCCGTCAATTTCCGTTATTTTATTAATTAGTATCTCATTTGAAACCGTAATATTTGTACTGCTCAGCGTTATTGACACGTCAGCAGAGCCGTTTACGGGTACGCTCTGATTAATGCTTAAAATGTTTGCCCCAAGCCTGAACAGACGGTTGATAACCGCAGAAAGAACTCCCGCGTTGTCCGTAAGTCTTGCTCTTATGGTAAGCATATCCTCAGCGCTTTCGGTATATTCAAATACTTTATCCTTATACTTATAATATGCGCTTCTTGATATTCCTGCCATCTTAACAGCCGCAGACACGCTTGCCGCCTCTCCCGAAAGCAAAAGCTTTTTAGCTTTAATGATTTTCGGGTAAACGTCGGGGAGTATCGAGGAGTCTATAAGAAGATATTTTTCTTTACTCATACTGTACGCCACCCATAGACAGTTGTATTACAGTGAAAAACACTTTCTTTATATTATCACTAATTATTTACATTTACAAGAACAATTTTAAATTTTTGGTAAAAAATATTCAAAGTTTAATATTTTTTCTTGAAGTTTAGTATATATTGCATTAAAATGAAGATATAGTTATTATATTTATACCCGATGGCAAAAGGAGCGGAGGATAAAAATGAATCCAAAGGTTGCAAAAAGACGAGATTTTATTATCAATCTTGTATTTCTCGCGGCGGTTATCGCGCTGATTTATGTATTTTTCAAATATCTTTTCTGGGTAACTGCGCCGTTTTTGTTAACATTCTTCTTTGCGGTACTGCTTCAGAATCCTATAAGAAAGCTTGACAAAAAGGCGGGGCCTAAATACCACACGCTTTGGTGTATTCTTTTGATTGTACTGACAATTATAATTGTTCTTATCCCATTCGTTATTATTGCGGTTCAGCTTATTTCACGAATAAGCGACTTAATTAAATATCTCACAGCTCAGTTAAACGATATTCCCGCATTTCTCTCAACGCTTGAAACCGAGATTCTCAATATAGGAAAATTTCTCCCCGAAGGAATTTACGCTCATTTCAGCGACGCTGTTACAAATATGTTTTCAAAGCTTATTGACGATTTTGATATATCCGCCCTCGGCATAAATATGTCAACCGTAAAGTCAGGCGTTTCAAGCGGACTTTCAAGCGTTGCAAAAGCTATGAAAAACGTTCCGTCAATTGTTATCGGGCTTGTAATCGGGCTTATCGCGTGGATTTTCTTTACAAAGGATTATAACCGAATTGTCAGCTTTATTCAGCTTCAGCTTCCCGAAAGCAAGAAAAACATTCTCTTTGAAATTAAGCAGGTTTTCTCAAAAACAATTCTTAAAATGGTAAGAGCGTACGGTCTTATAATGCTCATCACCTTCGGCGAGCTTTTCATAGGCTTCTCAATTTTGTCGCTTACCCATATAATGAACAACCCCAACTATGTATGGATTGCCGCGTTAATCGCAGTATTTGATATTCTGCCTATTGCGGGCTCGGGCGGTATTCTTATCCCTTGGGCAATCATTTCGCTTGTGCTCGGAAAAGTCCCGCAGGCAATCGGGCTCATTGTAATTTACGTGATTATCACATTTTTACGCCAGTATATTGAGCCGAAAATTGTCGGCGACTCACTTGGCGTTCATCCGCTTATAACTCTTATGGGACTTTACTTCGGCCTTAAGCTTTTCGGCTTCCTCGGTATGTTTATCGTTCCGCTGACAGTTATGACCTTAAAGGCATTTAACGATACGGGCAGAATCCATCTCTGGACTCCGCCTGAAAGAATAACTAACGATAAAAAATAAAACAAAACTAAAAAGCCGCTGAACTTGTGTTCAGCGGTTTTATTTCTTTTAAAGTCCTGCTGTTTCGCGGATGTATTTTCTTGCCTTAACTGCGTATTCAAACGGGTTAGCCTTTGCAGGGTCCTGCTCTGCTTCAACAACTACCCAGCCCTCGTAGTCAGCCTCTTCAAGAATGTCAAAGATAGGCTTGAAGTCAACGTCGCCGTCGCCGGGAACGGTGAAAACGCCTGCTCTTACAGCGTCAAGGAAGGACATATGGTTAGGTACAACTTCGTTATTGTATACGTCAAGCCTTACGTCCTTGAGGTGAACGTGCTTCGTTCTTCCTATGTACTTTTTGAATACGGGTACCGGGTCAATACCCGCAAAGGTAAGGTGTCCCGAATCGAGAAGCATATAAACAAGCTCGGGGTCCGTAAGCTCCATAAGCTTGTCAATTTCCTCAACGGTCTGAACTCCCGTTCCCATATGGTGATGAACGGTGAAGAACATACCCTTGCTCTTTGCATATGCGCCCATCTCGTTAAAGCCCTTTGCAACAGTTGCCCACTGCTCGTCAGTGTAATACGGCTTCTCTTCAAGGATAGATTTTGTAAGGTCGCCCTGAATTGAGTTGCCCTGCTCCGAAGCGCCGATTACCTTTGCGCCGAGCTTATAGAGCTTGTCGCAATGTGCCTTGAAAGCCTCAATTGTTTCCTCGTAAGGCTTTGAGGTTAGGTATGACGAGAACCACGCGTTACAAATCTGAAGTCCTCTTATGTCAAGATACGGCTTGAGTACGTCGGGGTCTGCGGGGTATTTGTTTCCTATTTCGCTTCCCTTGAAGCCTGCGAGAGCCATCTCGCTTATGCACTGTTCAAATGTATTCTCTGCGCCGAGGTCGGGCATATCGTCGTTAGTCCAGCCGATTGGCGCAATAGCAAGTTTTACTTTGTTGGGATTAAGCATATTATTCTCCTTAATAATCGAATGTTTCCTTAATATGTGCCTGCATATCCTCATAAGCCGCTGCAACTCTTTCACTCTTTGAAACCTCTGCAACGCCCACTCTCCACCAGCTCTCAAAGCCCGGAGTCATAGTCTGAGGAAGAACCTTGATATCAAACAAAACAGCCTTTGTCTGCTTCTTTGCGTCCTCAAGAGCGGCGCGAAGCTCGTCAGAGGTGCGGCAGGTGTAGCCCTTTGCGCCGTAGCCCTCTGCAATTTTAGCAAAGTCAACCGTCATATCAGCACCGTCAAGCATACCCGTTTCGGGATTTCTTGCGCGGAAAACAGTGCCGAAGGTATCTGTACCCTGATTGTTCTGGAGGTTTTCAATACAGCCCCAGCCGAGGTTGTCAAAAACGCAGACGTTAATCTTTAAGCCCTCCTGAAGAGCCGTGTAAAGCTCGCTGTGTCCCATAAGGAAGGAGCCGTCGCCGCAGAAGGTGTAAACCTCGCTTTCGGGCTGTGCAAGCTTTGCGCCGAGCGCGCCGTTAACCTCGTAGCCCATATTTGAATAGCCGTATTCCATATGGTAGTTACCGCGTTTTTTCGGTCTGAACAGTCTCTGCATATCGCCGGGAAGCGAGCCTGCAGAGCCCAGAGCAATGTCGCCCTCGTCCATAAATTCGTTGATTATACCGAGCGCGAGAGTCTGATTAAGTCCGCCATCAAGCTCTTTTGTATAATAGTCGTCAACAATTGCGTCCCACTCAGTCTTAGCGTTTGCAATCTCGTCGGTGTAAGCGGTTTTGTAATCACCGATTGAAGCGTAAATTGCGCTGATTGCCTCTCTCGCGTCAGCGATGATGGCTTCGGCGTCCATCTTATAAGCGTCAAACGGACAGATGTTTATTCCAAGCACCTTTCTGTTTTCGTTAAAGAGCCACTTTGACGAGGTAGTGAAGTCTGAAAAACGTGTGCCAACACCGATAATAAGGTCAGCGTCTCTGCCTATTACGTTAGCGGCCTTACCGCCCGTAACACCTATACCGCCGAGATTAAGCGGGTGTTTCCAGTCTATAAGTCCCTTGCCTGCCTGAGTTTCGCTAATCGGGATATTGCACTTTTCAGCAAGTGCGAGGAGCTCCTTTTCAGCCTCGCTGTATCGAACGCCGCCGCCGCAGATAATAATCGGCTTCTTTGCCGCTTTAATCATTTCAACGGCTCTGTCAAGCTGAGATGAGCTAATCGGTCTGCGGTCAATGTGCCATACTCTCTTCTGAAGGAAATGCTCGGGATAATCGTAAGCCTCGCCCTCAACGTCCTGCGGCATAGCAAGACAAACGGCGCCCGTGTCAGCGGGGTCGGTAAGCACGCGCATTGCGTTAAGGCAGGCTGTCATAAGCTGCTCGGGGCGCACGATTCTGTCAAAGTAGTGACAAACGCCCTTGAAAGCGTCGGTAACAGTTCTGCCGTAGTTGTCAAAGAATTCAGCCTGCTGTAAAACAGGGTCGGGCTGACGGCACGCAAATGTGTCACCGGGGAGCACTAAAAGCGGAATTCTGTTTGCGGTTGCACAGCCGCACGCCGTTACCATATTTGTAGCGCCCGGGCCGATAGACGAAACGCAGGGTATAATTGCCTTTCTGTCCATCTGCTTTGCGTAGGCAACAGCCGCAAGAGCCATATTCTGCTCGTTTTTGCCCTGGTAGAAGGTGAGGTTGTGTCCGCCCTGCTCAAGCGCCTGTCCAACGCCTACAACACAGCCGTGACCGAAGATTCCGAACATACCCGAAACAAATTTTGTTTCCTTTCCGTCTACCTCTATATACTGGTTATCAAGAAACTTAACCAGTGCCTGAGACATAGTTAAACGTTCTCTTTTCATAATTTACTCCTTTATTGAATAGCATTAAGCCTCAATTTCGCTGAGCTTTACAGGTCTGTGTTCAGCTACTGAAAGCTTAGCCGCAAGACCGAGACGAAGCGCCTCAAGTCCGTCGTTAACAGTGGTCTTAGTTTCCTTATCGTTTAAAACAGCGTCAATGAATTCGTTCATCTCGTCTGTAAAGGACTGCATATATCTCTCAAGGAAGAAGTAAAGCGGCTTGTCGGTAACATTGCCGTTTTCATTTATGTAAGCAACATTTGTCGGGGTGTCGTTAGCTGCGCTTGCCTGACCGCCTGAGCCGAACACCTCAAGTCTCTGGTCGTAGCCGTAGCACGCTCTGCGGCAGTTGTCAATAACGCCGATTGCACCGCTCTTGAACTTAAGAGCAACAAGGGCTGTGTCAACGTCGCCTGCCTTGCCGATTTCCTCGTCTACCATAACTGTTGCGTTAGCGTAAACCTCTTCAACCTCGCCGCCGATAAAACGCGCCATATCAAAATCGTGAACCGTCATATCAAGGAAGATTCCGCCCGAAACCTTAACATAGTTAATCGGAGGAGCCTCCGGGTCGCGTGAGGTAATCTTAATTATCTGAAGGTCGCCGAGCTTACCCTCGTTAGCAAGCGACTTAATGTGTGCAAAGTTGTGGTCGTAACGTCTGTTAAAGCCAATCTGAAGCTTAACGCCTGCCTTGTTAACTGCGGCGATAACCTTCTTAATCTTTTCAACCGTAAGGTCAACGGGCTTTTCGCAGAAAATGTGTTTTCCTGCCTCTGCCGCCTCGCAGGCAATATCAGCGTGAGTATCGGTTGATGAACAGATAAGCACAGCGTCAATTTCAGGGTTGTTGAGAATCTCGTGATAATCCTCGTAATAAGCGGGGATTCCGAGCTCCTCAGCTACCTTTTTAGCCCCGTCAACAAAGATGTCCGAAATAGCAACAATCTCTGCCTGCGGGATATGGTAAGTAATTGATTTAGCGTGAACCTGTCCGATTCTTCCTGCGCCGATAATTCCGACTTTAAGCTTTTTCATAAATTTTACCTCGCAATACAATTTTATAGTCGTTAATATTTTATCACAGCAGTAAAATTAATGCAATAATTATTATAAGAACTTTTAAAATAAATTCGGCAGAGCCAAGCCCTGCCGATTAATTCATTGATTACATTAAGCCTATAAAGAGCATAGCGGTTTCGCCGCCTTTTAATTCGTCGCCAATTCCGGCAAATATAGCTCCCGTTGCGTCGCCTACAGGAGTAATTGCAACTACAAACGCAATTATGCATATAATCTTAGTCGCTTTTACAAGACCGGGATATCTTACGTTTGAATCAAGATTTCTTGCTATGCCAAAGATACAGCCCGCAAGGAACAGCGTAATCAAATCGGGAATTCCGATTGCGCTGAGTAAAAGAGATATTATTAACCCATCATCCATTCCCGTAAACAGACCTGAAAAGCCTATAGCTTTACCAAGTGTGACAATTGAAAGGACAAAAACGAATATTGCGCTGTTTCGTTCCATAAAGCTTATGAATTTACCGATTTTTGTATTTCTGTATACGGGGTCGCTGAGCTTATTGTATACAGAAGTCTTTTTAAAGCCGTTCGTTAATGCATTTCCGATTTTAACGGTAAATACGCTTAAAACGGCGGAAATCGGAACAAAGATTATAGCAATAGGTGCAATCAGCGTAACCTTATAGCTGTATATATGCGGATTGTCAATATTACTCAGATACGTCAGAATATAGTTGCTGAGCTTATAAAATAAAAATGTATAGACAATTGTAAAAAACGCAAATGATATAAGACGTTCGTGAAGTATTCTTTTAACCGGCATTTTGTCGCCGTAGTCCTTTACGGGCTTTTCCTCATAGTAATAACCGTTATGCATTACTGTCCCCTCCTGAGCGTGTTGTAAATATAACCCTGCATAATAATTGAGCCTACCTGAAGCATTGAATTCATCTTCTGCTGCTCGGCAATATTCTGCTGATTCTGAATCATACGTCCCTGCATTTCTTCCATTCTTCTGCGGTGAAGCTCTGTTTCGTAAAGATTTACTGCGCCGCCGATAGTGTCAGCGCGGCGGTTCACTACAGCGTTGTAGAAAAAGTCAGCCGCTTCAATACAGCAATAATCCTGAGGATACCAGGGCTGTACCTCGTTCTGATATCTTCTCTGAAGTGCGAAGAGCTCATTTTTAAACTCATTAATACGTGCCTGAGCATAGTCATATCTCACGCCCGCTTCAATTTCAATAAGCCTGTTTTCATCGTCAATTTTACGGTTTTGCTTGTCAGCCCTTAATCTGAGAAGACGTCTTATGTAAAAGCCGAGCGGAACTGTAAGACCGATTACAACTATAAAATTAACAATTGAGCAAATTTTGTCGTAAAGCTCTATGTCGTTACTTTCCGACATAATAAGACCGATTATTCCCGACGTTACATATGAAAGCGTTAACGCATTAACAAAAAATACAATAACAAGCGCTATCAAGGAGCATTTTACAATTCCGAGAGCCTCCTTGCGCGGCTTGAGCGCTCCGTTTGGCGTAACGCTCTGAAGATTTGCAATTTCCTGATTAATCTGTGTCACCCTTACCATAATTGCTTTAGCAAGATTTAATCCGTTAATAAGCTGTTGTCTTTCCATTTTTTACTCTCCTTTTTAAACTTTTTATCCGTAAGCTCTCTTGCCTTACACTTATTAGACAGTTGAGTTTCAAAAAAGTTTTAAAATTCTGAAAAAATATTTAAAAATTTTTCTTTCATATAGTAGTGACGAAAAAAACGAAATATGTCAAAAAAATAAAAAAAATAAAAACACCTCTTTGAACTCTCAAAGAGGCGTTTAATCTTTAATGATTTTTATAGTGCTTATACGCTTCGTCAATACTGTTATAATATTTCAGCTTAACCTTTTTGTTAACGTCGGCGAGGG